>WAKG01000067.1 GCA_015523445.1 Desulfurococcales archaeon
CCCCCTTCAGGGTCACGTTCAGGGTGCCCTCCAGCCCCCCACCCTTTAGTACGTCCTCGTCGAGGGTTAAAGCAAGCACACCACCGTCAAGCCTCAGCACGAGCTTGTCATCCAACGTGTATGTATCCTCTCCAGTACTGGCTCTTGTTAGCTCCCTGCTGGAGCCGTCGCTACCCACGAACCATGCATACTCCACAGCACAGCCGTAACTACACAGCCCGCCCAGGCCAAGCACATACTCCTTGAAACCACCAACACACCCACCCTGAACACCACTAGTAAACACAGGATAACGGAGGATGTTGTCCCCCACATTCCGTGGGCTTAGTGGTTTGTGGATGCTGTTTGTTGGTTTTGTTGTGTCTATCTGCCTTGGTATTTATATTTTGTGGACTGGTGCTGGGATAAAATTTATATTGTTGTGTATTCCTATTAGTGGGGTAATATATTCTAAGTTGTAATATATAAATTATGAGTATTTATAGGATATATATAAGTTTCGTTTAGGGGGATGTAATGGTTTAAATAGATTAGCTCTCGGAAACATATACTTGTTCAGGGCTCGTGGGTGTTCTAGCAACCACCTGGGCCCCTCCGTAGTGTGGTATAGGAGGGGATCGGTATGTATAGTTATTATGGGAGGAGGTATGTTATAAAATCTATTTTTTCTAGGCTTGTGTCTCCACTTACAACCAAGGGATGTTATAATGATGTAGCATCAATACTAGTGATAAAGCATGTTGCATGCCCGTATTGTAGCTCTATTTACAGTGTTGTAGCTCTAGCCTCCAATGTCTGTGGAAGGATTGAGAAGAATCCGTTCTATAATGATAGATCTATTAATGAGGGTTTCAGGGAGACACACCTAGGAAATCCAATAGAATGTACTGAATGCTCCAATACATATATAATATTTGCAGCCATTGAGAGGGATAAAAATAGTAGGAGGTTGAAGGATATACATGTTAAGGTTGCTAGGCATGAGGAGCCTTATACGAGCCTTATGAGATGGCCTCACATGGGTCTTGTAGGTAAGAGTGTAATTGTGTATGACCCGGAGGAGGGTGCCATGATATATGATGACTTTGAGCATTATATGTCTGAGAATAAGGGTGATAATATAGCTACTGGGACGATAAAAGGCTACGTACCCGAGCTCGCCGGGGCCGCTGGCGGAAACGAGTTGGAGGGGGGCAAGTCGAGGCCTCCTAAAAAGGTAAAGCTTGGGTGACTGGCCATGTCAACAGTGTACGTCCAATGCCTGGTATGCGGCAAGATGACTCCTACGAGGAAGGGTATATGCTACCACTGCAATTCTCCTCTACCAGGCAAGCTGGAGCTGCCGCCGGGTATGGTGGTTTGCCCCAACTGTCTGAGGCCGACGAGTGTTGATACTGGGTATTGTAGGAGGTGTAATGCCTACCTGCCAGCTACCCTGGTTGAGAGGGCTCTTGAGGAGGTGAAGAAGGTTGTTGATGAGTCTAGGCATGTGTCGAGGATAGTTGGCCCTAGGATCAGTGTGGGCGTGCTTGGAGGGTATGTGATTGTGGGTGGTGATAGTTGGAGGCGAGCCAGGAGAGGCCCACTATAGTAGTGTGCCCCGGCTGCAAGCGTTTAACTACAAATGAGACGGGGTACTGCCACCACTGCGGGGCCTCCCTCGAGCTACCATTACTTAGCGGGTCTGGCTATGAGTGGGACATATACCTGGGCAGGTCTCTGGGTGGCGAGAGGACTGGTATTCTATCTAGGGACCTAAGGAGGCACATGACTATACTGGGGATGGTGGGCTATGGTAAGACACTCTTAACGAAGCGTTTGGTGCTTGAGGCATCTAAGATGGGCGTTAACTATACTATTCTAGACTGGGAGGGCGAGTACGGTGATATAGCCTCTGTCACTGGAGGGGTTGTTCTGGGCTATGGTCCCCGCGAGACTCCGTTAAGGATAAACCTCTTCAACAGGGAGGATATGGACCCGATGATCTATTCTAGTATGCTCTTCAGCACTATGAGTAATGTGCTGAGGGATAATGGTTGGGATATGACGCCCCAGATGGAGAGCTTGCTTAGGGACTCCATCGAGGAGGCCGTAGCCAGGAAAACCGGTCCAAAGGGACTCCTAGACCTGGTAATGGAGAAATCCTCTGAGTACCCCCAAGGGAGGCAGACAGCCTATGCCCTGAAGTCGAGGCTGGCCCCCCTGCTTAGGGGTGTTGTGAGTAGGGTGTTCAGGGATGGTGATACTCTTAGGCCCTTAATGGGTAGGCGTGTGGTTATAGACCTTTCATGGGTCTCACGGGTATCTGCCATAGAGGCTCAGTTCCTCTCACGGCTAATCATGGGACTATTCTACTATGAAGCTATTAGAACGGGTGATAGCCCCGTTCTAAAACACCTTCTTGTCGTAGAGGAGGCCGAGGAGGTGTTGTCGCCTGCTGGTTGCGGCGGCGAGGTGAGGTTCATAAGCCCTGTCTCCTACATGATGCACCTACGCCGCAAGGGCGTGGGCCTCATTATAGTGGCTCACTCGCCGAAACTACTGGATCCAGGCGTTCTTAGGATGACGGGTAACATGGCCGTGTTTAGGATTGATAACTATGAGGATGCTAGATTCGCTACTGGCATGCTTGGCAATATGGATCTGATGGGGGAGGTCCAGTCGCTGGGCGTGGGGGAGGCACTGGTCAAGCCTAGTAGCGCTGGCGAGCCATTCAAGCTTATGGTGGATATGCCTGATGCGAGTAGTGATGGAGACTATGTTAGGCTCATTTCCCACATAAGGGAGTATCCATACCTGGCCCAGAGGGATAGGAGGGCCATGCTTGGCATGTCGAGCAGCAAGTTTGCACGGCTAGTGCGTAGGGGGCTGGAGGAGGGGGTCCTGGAGACGGTGACGGTCAACACGGGCCGTGGGAGACCGGTTAAGCTCCTCCAGGTAAAGGGTGATAATCCTGGGGCTGCTCATCATTTCCTCGAACATAGGATCAAGGGTATCCTGGATATGGAGGGATGCAGGTATGCAGTCCTTGAGCGCGGCCCAGATATAGTAGTCTTCAGGGAGAGCGATAATATATGCATTGAGATAGAGACTGGGACAAACATTAGCGAGGGTAAGTACATGAGGTTCCTAGAATACTGTGATAAAATGATTATAGTCTGCTCAACCAGAAGATGCATCCTCAGGGTCTCAAGCATCATGGCTAGAGACCCAGGGCTGCAGAGCAGGGCTACGGTCACCCTGCTAGCAGGGCTTAGAAGGTCCTTGAGAAGGATAAATGCCTGTTCAACGCATTCCCCGGTACCAGGAAACTAGGGAGCTGGCTAGAGGTATCCCAGCTTCTTCAGCCTCTCCTTCACCTGCTCCTCCTCCTCGGGGCTCAGCCCCTCTATCTCACCCGTCTCAACCGCCTCCTGGATCAGGAACTCCACCAGCTCCTCAACGCTCTCGAAGCCTCCCTCCTCCTCTATAAACCTCCTGGCCTTCTCGTAAAGACTCCTCTTTATATATACGGGGACCCTGTCCTCGCCCACAGGCCTCACCCGCTGGCAATGGGTGTATGGGCCGGTAATAACTGTAGCTTAGCCCTGTATAGAGCTTGTTATGAGCCTCGGTATAGCATAATATATTTAATATCCCTCGACGTATATATATAGGTAGTAACCGCCTGCAAGTTCCAAGGGTGAATATATATGAACAAGAAGGTAAAAGCAATAGCAATACTGCTACTAGCCTATCTTCTAGTCATGTCATCACTGGCATACGCACTAGGAACACTATCACTGACCGTTAGTCCCTCAAGCAGCTCATCAACAGACGGCGCATACGGCTCAGCTACCATAACCGAGACAAACGTGCCCACACCGCAGTCAGCCACCGTGACCCTGCAGAGCACTCTACCCCTATGGTGGGGCCTCCTGTACTACAACAAGGCTCAGGTCTCGATAACCTTCTCATCCAACGTCAACAGCTCGACCTCCTATGACGTGATACTTCAGTTTAAGAATTCTAATGGCGAGGTGGTAAGCGGAGGCTCGACCCAGATAACCGGGAACGGTGGAGCAAGCTACACGGTTGACATACCCCTCGAGGCATGGATACCCAGGGCCGACATTGCAGGCATGACGGTGGAGCTAACGGTACTGCCGATACCATAGCCTGGGTGACCCCCGCTTGCCTGACCCCTCCCCCTTTCTATATCCCCACCTACCGGTGGGTGCGTGTTAGGGAAGTGTAGGTGGGATGAGAGGTATAGGCTGGCCAGGCTGGAGGGGATTCATCGCGGTAATAGTAGTCCTGCTCTCCGTGGCTCCAATAGTGGTCCTGGCGGGCAGGGTGGGTATATACGCTGTGGTCACCGATAGTATGAAGCCGCAGATAAACCCGGGAGACCTGGTTATAGTCTCCCCCTCCCCCGTCTATAAGATTGGAGATATTATAGCGGCTAGGGTGGGCGGGAAGATCTTTGTGCACAGGGTTATAGATATAGATGGGGAGGCTGGCGTATATTATATACGTGGTGATAACGCGTTCAACATAGACTATATAATCCCGGAGAACGTGGTGGGCAGAGTTGTAGCCCGGGTACCCCTCCTCGGCTACCTAATCATATACAAGCCCCTATCACTCCTCCTACTAGCCCTAGCCATGATACTCCTCTACAGGCAGGAGATAGTATCCCTCAGGCGGCGGGGAGGGGTAGCCGTGATCCTACTCCTATCACTAGCGCCATCCATAGCTGGTGCCGTGGGAGGCTTTACAGTGGCTTCTGACTACCCCTTCCCCGTCAGGATCCTAGTTGACGGTAAACAGTACATGGTTGACAGCAGGCTAGCCATAGGCACTCCCGGCAGGGTCTGCATAGAGGGCCCCCTAACATACTACGAATCCCAGCAGGCCAGGCTAGTCTTCAAGGGATTCATAGTAGATGGAGCCTATACTGAGGGTAAATGCATCAAGCCCCAGCCCCAGTCAACAGTCAAGCCATACTACGCCCGGGAACTATTAGTTACGGTATCCAGCAGCCCGCCAGGCGTCTTCGAGAAGCGCCTATGGCTAGAGCAGGGAGCCATAGCAAGCCTAGAGGCGCCTAGCAGGGTTGAAGAGGGCATGGAAGTCTATGTGCTCGAGAATGTTAAGGGTGCATACATAGAGGACGGGAGGCTGATAGTGGTTGCGGATTCCCCTAGAGAGGTTATACTGGAGTATAGGAGGTATGTGAAAGTAGTTCTAGACGGGAGGGTACTAACACTGCCAGAGGGCTCCAGCTTCATAGTAAACCTCGAGGACCTAGTTAAGCCAGGAGGAGAAGGGGTCAGGCTCGTCCCGGAGAAGCTCGTTTACGGAGGCAAGGTCTATAATGTGAAGGGGCTTAAGAGCGTGGTGCTTGCTGCATCAAGCCCCGGGGAAGTTGAGGTCCACTACTCCCGATCATACCTGGTCAGGATATACACTGCGGAGGGAGTCATGGATAAGTGGGTGCCCGAGGGCGATGCGTTAACGCTACTACTCAAGAGCGAGATCCAGCAGGGGCCTGACAGCAAGCTAGTCCTCTCCAGGGTGATCGATAACAACATAACGCTGCAAACCCGGAACATAACCATAACTGTGGACAGGCCCCACTATATCCGTGCAGTCTACGACAGGTACTACCTAGTAACAGTCTCGTCGGTGCTCGGCGAAAAGCAGGCGTGGGTGAAGGCAGGTGACCACTACACGGTGTCTTTCCCAATGAGGCTGGAGGGCTTCCTAACCTACTACAGTCTTGAGGGAGTTATCGTGGATAACGCCTTCAGGGAGCCCGGGCCCGGCGGTGTCGTGGAGGTATACGTGGACGGGCCGAAGAGGGTAGCGGCTGTGTACGTGAAGAAGGCTGATATGGCCAACCTGGTACTGGTATCGACACCCATAGCGGTAGTGACTGCTGCTGCAATGCTATACATATACGACAGGTACCTCAAGGAGGAGAGCCGTAAGCAGCCCAGATCCCCCGCAGGAGGCCAGGGCTCCTCATAGCAGCGGTCCCTATGAGTAGGGCGTCGGCCCCGGCATCCAGCGCCTTTACCGCCCTCTCGGGGCTGTCAACACCGCTCTCAGCAACAATCATAACTCTATCCCCCAGCTCCCTCCTAATCCCCCTAACCACGTTAATCATGCCGTCGAAGTCAACCTTCAGGCTTGTAAGGTCCCTCGAGTTTACGCCTAGCATAGCACCGGGGCAGGTATAGTATGCTTTTAGGGCCTCATCCAGGTTATGGGCCTCTACGAGGACCTCTAGCCCTAGATTCCTTGCATCTCTACAGAGGCGCTCTAGGTTCCCGCCTAGCATCCTAGCTATGAGTAGTACTGCCGAGGCACCAAGCCTACTATAGGCTTCAAGCTGTACCTTATCTACTATGAAGTCTTTGGCCAGCACTGGGCGGTGGCGCGCGAATACTGGTATCAGCTCGGGGGAGCCGCAGAACCACCGGGGCTCTGTGAGGACGGAGTAGGCGGCTGTATAGGGTAGCGTGGCCCCGATGTACTCCTCAGGGCTCCTAAGGCTGATAACCCCAGCGCTGGGGCTACACCTCTTATACTCCACAATCAACGAGGGGCCCCCTACAGTCTTAAGAGCATCCCTAAGGCTGGCAGTATCCCCTATACCCCCCTCCATGAGCCTCTTCAGGATCCCGGCCCTCTCCAGGCTCCACCTCATAGTCTCGTCCAGGAAGCTCATGGCAGGCACCTCTCCACGCTCCTCCTAAGCTCTAGGACCTTCCCCGGATCCTTGGCTCCCGGCAGCCTTTCGGGCCAGCTACTGGCATCTATCAGGAAGGGGGTTAAAGGAAGGCTACAGACCCTACCCGGCGTCATGCCCCCCGCGACGCCCAGCCTTGATACGCATCCAGCCTCCATGACAGTGCTGGGTGGTAGGGGGCTGTAGCCCTTGACTCTATCCACTAGTATATACTCCACCCGGGCTCCCTCGGCCCTAGTAGCCTCCTCTAGGCTACAGGGGTTAACAAGCCATGAGCCCCTCCACAGAGCCACGGGTGCCGGGCTAAGGCCTAGCTCCCATAGGAGCCTGGCTAGCCTCCCTGCCCTGCCCGGATCGCGGGGATCGTGGATCTGCACTACCTTGATGTACCTCAGCCTGGAGGCTAGGTCTGCAAGCTCTTCCGGGCTGAGGCCGCTGGCTACAAGGACAGGCTTGGACTTGGATAGTGTAGATGCCATCGAATCTGCCTTGAGCGGGTCAATGCTCCTAGCACTCCCGCCCCTAGCGGTGTATACGAAGCCTATGTAGTCTACAGACCCGTCTAGCCATGCAAGGTCCCCTGGGTCCTTGACACCGCAGATCTTAAGCATCGCCATGGCTACCACCATAGGCATCAGTATCTAGGAGTCCATGGCCGCTTAGGTTGAAGACGATAACAGTGCCCGGCCCAGCCTTAGATGCGATTCTAGCCACCGCAGCGATTGCATGGGCCGACTCGGGCGCGGGGATCACGCCCTCACTGGCCGAGAACATCCTTGCAGCCCCGAGGACCTCATCCTGGCTGAAGGCCATCGCCTCCACGACCCCATGCTTCCTAAGCAGGCTGAGGCTGGGCGCGGCTGCGTGGTATCTTAACCCTGCCGCGTGGAGTGGGGGTGGAGTATAGTCCCTGCCCAGGGTGTACATCTTGGCCAGGGGGAGGGTTAGGCCGGGCTCGAACCCGTCATACCTATACTCGCCCCGGGTCAGCTTTGGGGCGGCGCTTGACTCCGCAGCGATAAACCTTGTCATCTGGAACCCCTCGCCCCTGAGCTTGTAGCCTATGGCAGGGTACATGAAGCCTGCAAGGTTGCTGCCGCCTCCCACGCACGCCACCATGTAGTCGGGCTCCTCTGGTAGCTGGGAGAGGAGCTCCTGGCCTATGACTGTCTGGTGGACTAGTACAGCCTCTAGGGCGGAGCCTGGCAGGTACCTCCTTGCGTCTGAGTCTAGGGTGTACTCCACCGCCTCCGATATTGCCAGCCCCAGGCTTCCAGGGTGATCATCGCTGTAACTCCTCCTACCCACACTGGTAACCTTGCTTGGACTCGGGTGTACAGTGGCTCCGAGAAACTCCATGAGCATCCTCCTGGCACTCTTCGACTCATAGCTGCTCCTAGTCATGAATACGGTTGCCTTGAGGCCTAGCCTGGAGGCGGCCATGGAGACGGCTAGGCCCCACTGGCCAGCCCCGGTCTCTGTTACAACCTCGACTGCACCGTCTAGCTTGGCGTAGTAGGCTTGTGGTATCGCAGTATTTATCTTATGGCTCCCTCCGGGTAGGGACGCCTCCATCTTATAGTATATCCTGGCCCTTGTGCCCAGCCTCATCTCTAGGCCCCGGGCCCTAACTAGGGGGGTCGGCCTCCCCATGCCCCTATACGCATCTCTAACCTCCTCGGGTATGTTTATGTATCTCGCCAGGGTGTTGTCCTCCTCGATCAGCCTGGAGGGCAGTATCCTAGTCAACAATGCTATCCTGGACTCCAGGCCCTCCGGGTCGATCATGGGGGGCAGGGGGCTAGGGAGATCAGCGGCTATATTGTACCATCTCAACGACACATCCACTACTAGCCACCCCCATGGACAGCCTCGTATATTCTGCAGGCCTCTTTGGCAGCTGCCTCTATGCCCCTAGCCATGGCCACCCTGGCTATGTGGGACCCGACAACTACGCCGGAGGCCCCGGCCTCGAGGACCTGCCTGGCCTGGTCCCCGCTGGATATGGAGAAGCCTGCCAACAGGTAGGTGTCGCCTACCAGCCTTCTGGCCAGGCCTATATTCTCAAGCATCCTAGCTGGCAGCCTCACCCCGGTTGCGGGCTGGAGGCCTAGGTAGACTAGGAGGGGCTTATGCCTCCCATAGATCTCTAGCATGCGGTGGGGGAACTTGGGGGAGGCGAATAGGCTAGGCTCCAGGCCCATACGTCTAGACGCATCCACGTAGCCCTCTATCATATCCGGGTACTCGAAGGGGAGATCTGGCAGGAGGACGCTAGAAGCCCCTGCACGTGAGGCCTCACCGAGGAGCCTATCCAGGGGATGTTCGTGCATGTAAGCCATTACTATGAATGGTCTACTTGGCCTAGCCTCGGCTAGCAGCTTCATAGCCTCCCATGGGCCTGTATGGCTTGAAGCCTCCCTGTGGGTCATCCTTATGGTTGGCCCGTCATAGATGGGGCTTCTCGAAGGCAGGCCTAGCTCTAGGAAGTCCACGCATGGCTCCAGGCTCCGGAGGAGCCGGGTGAACCCTTGGGGGCTGGGCCAGGATATGGTTAGGTACACGCTGAATCCGGGGGATGCTAGCTCCATTGGCTCTCCATCAACCCCACCCAGGACCCTCAGGGCATAGCCTATGCTAGTATTTAAGGTCCACGCCTGTGGGAAAACTTTTAAACCCACGTGGGCCCGGGGTGGGCGGTGGTGGTGAGACGATGAGCCAATGGGCATAGCCCCATGCAGGCCCCTCTTCCTATCCATCCTCAGGCATGATCCTCGTCTGAATAAGATTAACAGGATCCTCAGAGGTGAGCCACAATGAAGGTCCTCAAGGAGATCCTAGCGGAGATACTAGAGGAGCCCCTAACCCAATCAAGGGCAAGGGAAGTGGCGGAGTATCTCCTGACAAGAGCTGATGATGTGGATAGGGCAGCCGTGCTAATGGCCCTCAGGGCCAGGGGTGAGGCCCCCAGCGAGGTGGCAGGCTTCAGCATGGCCCTCAGGAGCATGGCAGTCAGGGTTAGGGCACCCGGCAAGGCTCTAGATACAGCTGGCACTGGAGGTGATGGGAGCAGCACGATCAACGCCTCCACCGCAGCCGCGCTCGTAGCAGCGTCGTTGGGGGCACTTGTAGCTAAGCATGGGAACAGGAGCATATCTGGCAAGTCAGGCAGCGCAGACTTCATGGAGGCCCTAGGCTACAATATAGGCCATGGGCCAGGGGTTGCTGAGTGCATGCTCCGCAGGGTTGGATTCACATTCCTATATGCCCCGGCCTACCACAAGATCATGGCAGCAGTGGCCCCGGTGAGGAGGAGGCTAGGGGTCAGGACTATCTTCAACCTAGCAGGGCCCCTCTCAAACCCGGCCAGTCCAACCCACCAGCTCCTAGGGGTAGCCAGCAGGCGCCTCCTACAAGTCATGGCTGGAGCCGGGTCTCTCCTAGGCTACGAGCGCCTCCTAGTGGTACACGGCTACCCGGGTATAGATGAGGTCAGCGTCTCTGGGCCAACCCTCATAGTAGAGCCCGGCGGGAGAAGGTACACGATAACCCCTGAGGACCTAGGCCTAGAAGAGTGCAGTATAGAGGAGCTCAGGATAGCAGGCCCGGGCGAGAGCGTCTCCAGAGCGCTGGAGGCGATGAAGGGAGGAGGCAGAGCCTGCGATAGGAGCTTCATAGCAGTAAACGCTGGACTAGCACTCTACGCCTACGGCCTGGCAGGTAGTCCCAGGGCGGGCGTGTCGATGGCTCTAGACGCCATGGAGTCGGGTAGGGCAGCAGAGTATATTGGCCGGGTTGTGGAGGCGAGCAGGAGTTGTATGGGGTAGACCCGCTGGCGGAGTGGAGGGGTTGTAGGAGGCAGAGCTCCACAAGCTTCCCAGCACCTAGGAGGCTGGCTAGGGCAGCTGTATCGCAGGGGCACGACTATGTAGCTCTCCTAGAGAGTGGCGGCGGCTTCCAGGAGCGGGCTAGGTATAGTATTGTGGGTATTGGTGCTAGGAGGGTGGTGGAGGAGAGGAGCCCTCACATGGTCTACAGGGCGCTCGAGAGGCTGGGAGGCGAATGTACAAGGCTCCCCTGCAGGGAGATGGCGTTTATAGCGGTGTCATACGAGGCCGTCGTCGGGGCCGAGCCGTGGCTGGATCCCTATCTGGGTAGGCACGAGTGGCCACTCCTTATAGGCTTCATGCCGGAGACTCTAGTAGTATATGACCATGCCGCTGGAAGGGTGATCAGGTGTGGCCCGGAGCCTGTGGGCGTAGAGGCGGGGCTACAAGGCTTCATGCTGGATGGGGTCCTGTACGAGACCCGTAGGGAGGACTACATTGACTGGGTGGGAGAGGCTAGGGAGCTTATACGGTCTGGAGAGGCGTTCCAGATAGTCCTATCCCGTGTGAAGGAGTATGGATACCGGGGCGAGCCCCTGATTGCGTATGAAAGGCTAGCATCGATAAATCCAAGCCCATACATGTTCTACTTAAGGATGAATAGTAGGGTTATCGCGGGCACAAGCCCAGAGCTGCTGGTTAAACTGGATTCGGGGGTGCTAGAGACCCATCCTATAGCTGGCACGAGGCCACGTGGCTCCGGGGAGGATGATATTAGGCTTGAGGAGGAGCTATTGAGCGACGAGAAGGAGCTGGCCGAGCATATCATGCTAATAGACCTTGCGAGGAACGATCTAGGCTCTATAGCCGTGCCTGGCACCGTGAGGATACCTGTAGTCATGGATATAGAGAAGTATAGCCACGTGCAGCATATAGTCTCGAGGGTCGAGGCGCAGGCTAGGCCCGGCCTGGGCTTCCATGAAGCCCTAAAACACACGCTACCAGCTGGCACAGTGAGCGGGGCGCCTAAGCCTAGGGCCATGGAGATCATTGCGAAGCTCGAGGATAAGCCACGAGGCCCCTACGCTGGCGGCGTAGGGATAGCAGCTGGCATGGCCGGGGAGGCAGCGATAACGATCAGGAGCTTCTGGACGACTGAGGCTGGCATAGAGATCAGGGCTGGGGCAGGCATCGTGTATGACTCCAAGCCTGAGAAGGAGTACATGGAGACGGAGTATAAGCTGGAAGCCATTAAGAAGGCCCTAGGTGGCTAGCCATGAAGCTAGTACTAGTGATCGACAACTATGACAGCTTCGTATACAACATTGTAGACCTACTGGCAAGGCTAGGGGCCAGGAGCGTGGTGGTGAGGAACGACGAGATAACTGTTAGAGGGGCAGAGAGGATCAACCCAGACGCCATAATAATATCCCCAGGCCCAGGACACCCAGCCAAGGAGAGAGATACGGGGGTTAGCCCCCACATTGTCAGGGAGCTAGGGGATAGGATACCCATCCTAGGCATCTGCCTCGGCCACCAGATCATAGGTCACGTCTACGGGGCCGAGATAAGGAGGGCTAAAACGATAAGGCATGGAAAAACGTCCCCCATAAGGCACAACGGTGACTCCCTCTACACGGGTATACCCAGGACATTCACAGGAATGAGATATCACAGCCTCGTAGTAGATAACCTACCGCCTCAGCTAGAAGCTACTGCCTGGAGCCTGGATGATGGAGAGGTTATGGGTCTCCGCCACAGGAGGTACCCGGTTATAGGAGTGCAGTTTCACCCGGAGAGTATAGGTACAGCCCTGGGCCTCAGACTGCTTGACAACTTCCTCCGCTTCTACACCTAAAAATCGTCATCTACATCCAAGGAGTCAAACCCTTCAGTATACTTAGAATGTCTACTCCAACGACGTCTTCTCAATAGATCCATGAAGCTTGTATTTCTGGAAGGAGCTATGAAAAATGGCATTGTATCGTCATCTATGATAAGGGGTGGAATCTGGATGGTATTGTTGCCTACAGTATTTACGTTAGTGTTAAGGCTGGTTATTTCAATTAGAGCTGGCCATGGCAGGCCAAGGGAGGTTCTACCATGCTCTGGATGGGTAGCCTCTATAGTATGGTCACCCGTTATAAGGGCATATATTGTTCCATTCTTTACAGATAATAGTTTAGCCAATCCCATGGCTAGCTCCGCCTTATTCTTACTCCTCTTCAGCTTCTTAAAGCTTGAAAACGTTTTCTTGATATTTTTATTTGAAAGCAAATAGTCTATAATTCCGGCTATATATTCTAGAGTGAGGGCTCTAGAGACGAATGGATCCCTAACAAGGTAGCCGTTGAAAACGATTCTATGCCTATCCACCTCCAGATCAGCCTCCACGGGTTCCAGTAGGGCAGCAGCCTTAGACACCTCTTCCTCCATAAACTTGCCTAGGATTGTGCCATCGTCAAGCTCCAGCTTGGATCCTGATAATAGCTTTTCCACGATCCCCTCTACCTGTCTGTCAATAATATTTGCAATATTGGCTAGGAGAGGCTCCAAGCCATCTATTATAATATAATATTCCCTGGTAGCCATATATATAGAGTTAATACTGATATTCAGGCGATCCTTGGCTAGAACTATGAGCCTGTATAGGGCGGCTCCAGCATCTTCAAGGCCCATACAAGGCCTCTTATATGTATCGAGGCACTTAGCCATTAATTCCCTCAAACTCTCTATATTGAAGTCTATATCTATCTCGACTTTAATAGCGCGCGGATAGTTCAGGTCAACCACCGTACCCCTGATTGTGGAGAAAGTTGTTGAAATTATACTATCCAGGAAAATATCTAAATCTTCCTGTCCAAAAAACGTGGCCCTAGTCCCGTAAACCCTGCTAATAGCCCTAGCAACTGCGAAGCTGATTGCGTAAACCGTGTCTAGATCGGTAGTTGCACTATTGGCTAGGGATTGGATCTCTTTTAGGATCTCCTCTATCAGCTTCAGATGTGCCCTATACAGTGCCTTAGCTAGTGAGTATCTAACAAGGCCTCCTGCAAGCCATCGTACAGCTTCATCATCGTCTTGGAACTGGTAGACAATCCTAACGGCTACATCTCCTTGTAGCCGTATGATTGATCCTTCTCCTTCCAACTCCTCCCATGGGTTATAGTCGAATCCCATCATCGTCCTAACGAGCTTCTCATTTATATGTGGCCTGGCGAGGCCAAGTAGGCCTGTTATAAACCAGGGGAGCTCGTGGGCGAAAACCATGTTAGTGTCCCTGTCTATGCCTATGACCAGCGCGCCGCTGGACTCCTCCAGAGAGCGCCTCGCTTTATCTAGAAATAGTATTTCGGCAATGTTGAGGTCTGGATAAGAACTCTCTATTTCCTCTATTGGGGTATCCGACGCTATTTTCCAGAGGAAAATATATGCATGGTCGTCTAGCATATCCAGCGCCACGGTGGCGGCCCTCTTACTATACACAAGGATGTAGTCACCTAGCCTATGGATCTCGCATCCACCCCTCTTACACCATGTATCTACTAATCTGTTAAGCCTCTCCTGGTGGTCGGGCATGAGGCCTGGTATGGGGGTTCGGTCTTCTAGGTATCTCTCTACTGCGGATGCCAGTTCTGCTGGTGTCATGGTGCATGCACCTTTCTGGCGTGAAAGAGGTGGTTTAGGGTTCTCGGGGGTCTATATTATATGATGCCCCGGGGTTAGTCGGCCATCCTGTTGGCTACAAGGTAGTTTATGTTAAGCCTTGCCTTGAAGCGCTTGGGCTCGGCGAGAAGGGGTTTCTCCTTCTCAACCACGACTGCTGCCAACCTGGGTTACACCCCAGCCAACTAGAATGCCTGTGGCAGGCCCGGGTTAATACGTGTTTTCCCCTTGAATAGGCTTATAAGCACTTATAAAATCCAGCCTATGTGGATGAGCGGTGACGACGCGCCCGAGCCCACAGGGGGCTGTGAGGAGGCCCTCGATCTGCGACACTACACCTTAGGCGATAGAATCCTCGACGCTACACTCCTAGCCTGGCTAAAGCTCTTCTCAACAATGTACAGATGCTCTCCACCATCAACCAGCACATGATCCCCCGCCAGCAAACTCTCCACCTGCGCAACCCCATAAACCATAAGGACCTCCTCGCCCCGGCTATAGTCGAGCAGCATAGCCGGGGGCCTAGAGGAGTTGAACACCGCCACCTCAGCTACCCTACCCTCTCTCAACCCCTGCTCCTGGAGGCCCAGCCTCCTCCTAGTCTCAACACTCCTCTCATATACGCTATCCTCCCCAGCAAGGTTATAGGCTAGCCTGGAGTCCAGGGCTAGGACCTCCTTATCCCCGTAATCAACTGCTCCTCCGGGACAGGATGGATCGCTAACAGTAGTGGTGGCAGCCAGCCCCGGCGCATCCCCAGCCTCTGTGCAGGCAGGGTATGCTGCCCCATAGATTCCCCCCACAGTGTCTGAGAGCCTTTGCGGCAGGCCGGGATCCAGGGTCTCCACTATTACGCTTGTAACACCTGCCATGTGGGCCTCATACACGGCTGGGAGCGAAACTGCTGCTAGGGCCTCGAGGCCCATAGCCTTATAGTAGTTTAGGCGATCCTTTAGGCTGGGCTTTAGCAGGCGTATAGGGTATGCCGGCGCATCTATAACTGCCGCGAGGCCGGGAACAACAACCCTGCCAGGGCCTCCTAGTATCAGGGCCGCGTACGTGTAGTCCTCTGGGGCGGGCCCGCTGCCTACCTCAACGATCCTGCCCCCCTTGATGTATATGTAGCCATCCCGTATGGCTTCGCTACCGGTGTGGATTAGGGAAGCCCTCACCAGTATATCGATCACACCTCTACACCTCCCACAGCTAGCCCTTGACTGCCGGGAGGCTTATAACACTCTCATGACAGCCAATAGTACTTAAGCATCCAGACATAAGCTGTAACACTTATAAAGGGGTTGATTCTGTACTAGTAATAGACACGAATCTTACGAGGTGCAATGGCTAGTGGCAGACGAGGGGAGAAAACTAGCCTCTATACTCCTAATAATGCTGCTGCTAATAAGCCTGGCCCCGGCTGGGGTTGGGATAATAGCACGCGCCCAGCCAAACGTAACCATACAGCTCAGCTACGTAAACTCTACTGGCCAGTACCCCGCGACGGTGGCAGACGGGTGGGACACGCTAAACTTCACCCTAAACATTACAAATGAGGGCGTAGATCCGGCATACAATGTGACGGTTAACAATACCATAAATGCCCTAGACCCTGCAATATGGGCGGTAAACCTTACCAACGTGGTTGCATATAACACCAGCAGCGGCACCACCATAGTCAACGGGACAGATATCCTGATAATACCATACCCGAACCCCAACACCCCACTATGGCTGAACATAACACTCCTAAAACCAATACCACCAGGAGCCTCAATACTCGTAAACTACACCATAAACGTTAGCCAGTACGTAATCACGGGCTCCACGTACTATAACGAGGCAAACCTGACATCGTACAGCGCCACGCCAGGAGGGCCCAACCTAGTCACCACGCCAACCTGGAGCAACGTCACAGTAGTAGTACCACCCCCAGTAGTGGACTCCAAGATAGTCTACTCCAGCAGCGTCAATATGACAGGCCTAGTGCTAAGCGGCATCCCAGAGCCCCTAGTAGTAACCATAGGTGAGATAATAGTATACGAGGTCAATGTGACTGTCCCAGAAGGAACCACGGTTAACATGACAATAAGAGACCTACTACCAGTGGTAGCAGGAACACTAGCAGCAGAGTACCTGGGCAGCTCCAGCGTCACGGTAAACGCAAGCCAAGTCACATCAACCGCAGTGGCCCTCACACCCAGCGTCTGGACCCCGATAACGGGTACAAGGACAGGGTTGAACCTCCTGTCATTCAACTTGGGTAACGTGACCAACCTCAACAATGACCCACTGGCAGAGCAGATCTCTCTGAGGTTCGCAGTAGTTGTACTTGACGTCTCGGTCAACGTGGCTGGGACAGGGCTAGTAAACAATGCCGCAGTATCCTACAAGAACGCCTCTAACATAACCAACATGTCGCCATGGGTCTCCTCACCGACAGCAGTGGTACACGAGCCCGACCTAACTATAGTTAAGACCGCTAACACAACGGTAATATCCAATAACAATCCAGTTGCCATACTATACATAAACGTCACCAATAACCAATCACAATTCTCAAGCCCAGCCTATGACGTGGTGATCCAGGACATAGTGCCAGGCAACCTGACAGTCCTATCAGCAAATGTAGTCCACTCTGGAGCTGTGAATGTAGTTCTATCGGTAACAGGTAATAACGTGACAGTCACCGCCGACAGGCTAGACCCAGGAGGATACATCAACATCACGATCACGGTAAGCGCATTCGGAGGGACATACGTCAACGCTACCTTCAACAACACCGCCACACTCAACGCCAGCAGCCTGCCCGGCCCCGATCCAGGGGAGAGGAACTACACAGCCTCTGACTGGCAGACTATAACGTATACAGCAGGCTTCTTCATGTCAAAGTTCGTGGATGATCTGGTGCCAGACCTCTATGGACCCTCAGACACTATACTAACACCGCCCGGAGCAATAGTACAGTATATAGTAGTAATCCAGGTGCCTCTAGGCACTATACCAGTCCTAAACCTAACAGACTACCTAGACCCCTTAACAACCCTAGACCCACTCTCGGTAACAGTAGTTCCAGGACCAGGTGTATCATGGTCTAGCGGCGTAGCTAGCACTGGGCCATCATTCGTATCTATCGAGCTCTATAACGTCACTACAAACACAACCACAGACTTCATATTAATATTATACAATGTACAGGTATCTAACACTACATCCATCGGGGACGTGCTCGTGAACGATGCAAATGCAACCACAACGGATGGTACACTAACAAATTACAGCTCCACCGACAGCGCAACCATACTGATCGGAGAGCCAGACCTAAGGAAGAGCTTCAAGTACTTCTCGCCAGACATATTCTTCCACACCTACCCGTACACAGTACTCTACATAAACATAACCAACAACGGCACCCTGCCAGCGTATGACGTAGTAGTCGAGGACATAGTACCCCAGACCCTACTAGTGCTAAACGCAACCATACACAGCCAGTCAGGAGCAGTAAACCCAGTAGTAACACAGACAGGTAACAATATAACCCTAACCATAGACCAGCTAGATCCACTAGGCTACGTAGTAGTAGAGGTATGGGTGAGGGCCTACGCGCTAACACCATGGAACAGCACAACAGTAAACAACGCCACAATCAACTGGACCAGCCTGCCCGGCCCGGTAGATGGCGAAAAGAGCTATAACACAGAGATCACGGCCAGCGTATTCTACGACCCCATAGTTGAAGGCCTAAAGACCATGAGCCCACAATCAGTCACAGTAGGCTCAGTAGTCGAGGCGGTAATCAACATAACCATACCCACGGGCAACACCAGTAGCCTCATACTAATAGACCAGTGGGACAACGGCATGAGCCTAGTAGGAGGACCTGTAATAACGTACCCGCCAAACATAACAGTGGTAGGCCCGATAACAACAACAGTCTCAGGCAACACGATAACCATAGACTTCGGAGCAGTATCCAACAACGACACAGTGCCACTAAACATAACCGTAAAGCTCTACCTCAGAATAGACTACGTGCCAGACTACCCCAACGGCACCCTAGACCTGATATACGTTAACAACGCCACCATACAGTGGATGGACGATGGCTACCTAGTCACAAGGAGCCTAGGAGTACAATCCTATGTATACATACCACCACTAGTCGGGGGAGAGGCATACATAACAACTAGGCCCATCACACCAGCAGGACTACTAGCAATAGCAATAGGACTAACAGGGCTAGGACTATACATAGCCAGGCATAGGAGAGAAGACTAACCACAACATAGGATAGAATTATCTACTAATCACTTCTTTACCTTTCAAATCAACTAGTGAGGTGTGGATCTAACAGCAAGTGGAGGATAATGGCGGAGCATCAAAATATCAACTAGTTAAATTTACGGGGAAAACTATTATTAAATATAAAAATGGATTAAGTATAAAAGGGTTAGGCTGAGGCTCTCCTCCTTACTGCTAGAGCCCCAGCCAGTATTAGAGTGGCTCCAGCTAGAGCTATCCATGGTATGTTGGTTGATGTTACTAGACTCGCCTCACCGCCAACTAGGGGTGGAGTGTATACTCTCTCAACTATTGGGCATAGAGTTGTGGATAGGTTTATGAATGCCTCGGTTATGTTGAAGCCGGGCTCCGAGCCATTTATGAAGTAGTCTGATATATTAGCTAGGAACTCGTCCCCTATACCAGGTGTCCCTATGAAGACACCTACTATGAATATGCCCTGCGACTTCGCTACTGAGGCAGCATTAGCGGCGTCTGGCCCAGAGGTTGGTTCGCCATCGCTTACTATTATCATTACATCTGGTACTAGAGGCCTACCCGTGTTAATGAGTAGGTTGATTCCATTGTAGATCCCATCTCCCATGTTGGTTAAGCCTCCAGCAGTTAGCGTGTCTACTAGGCTGTTGAGGTAGTCCCTGTCTCCTGGGTCGTCAACTGGTACTAGTGAGGGGGTTAGGAAGTCGGAGGTTGTATTGAACCATACTAGACCGATCCACCGGGCGCCGTCGTCGCATGTTAGGTTTACGAAGGTTTGGACTGCATCCTTCAGGTTGTCTAGTCGAGTGCCTGCCATGCTGCCGCTGGTGTCTAGGACGAAGGCTATGTCTAGGGGGCATTGTGAGGGGCATTGTGGTGTTACAGCTGCCTGGCTTGAGGTGGCTGCCAGGGGGGTTAGTGTTGCTAGGAATAGTATTATAAGGGGTATAGAGTACATATTCTTCACTAGCCTGGCACCTCGCCGATTTCGACTAATAAGAATTGCTATATCTTTATATTTAAATACTGAGCTTTATTGCTATACTGCAATATGATATTCGCCTTTACCCTCTACTATCTGGAAGGGGTATATAATAAGGGGGCCAGCAGGAACTAGTCTCCTATGGGCCCCGGCGCCGGGGTGTCTAAGTGTTGGAGCAGGTCTATGTGGCTGACCTGGATGCGGTGCTGGATGGCAGCCTGAGGAGGCTCATAGAGAGAGGTGTGGTTAGGGGGAGGATCCTGATACATAGGAGCCTCTCCGACTACTTCTACCAAGAGGCCAGGAGGGGGAGGAGCACTGGCTTCACCGGGCTAAGGGAGCTTGCCAGGCTCCTGGAGGAGCCTGAAGTGGAGATTAGTATTGTAGATGAGGATAAGCCCCTCCGGGATCTAGATCTTGACACTGTAAAGTCTATCATAAGGCTATACGCCTGGAGGACAGGGGCGGTGCTGGTCTCCAGCGACTCTCTACAGCTAGAGGCCGCCAGGTCCCTAGGGGTCTCGACACTCTACAGTGGGGAGGCTGGCAGGGATAGGCTAAGCATAGAGGAGTACTTCACGGAGAAGACTATGAGTGTGCACCTCAAGGAGGGGGCTCCGCCTATAGCTAAGGTTGGGGCCCCGGGGAGGTGGGCCTTCATCAAGATCAGGGATGAGCCCCTGGGTAGGGAGGAGCTGGAGGAGATTGCTCGGGAACTTGTGGAGGCCGCATCCATGAGTAGGGATGGATTCGTCGAGATAGACAGGGCTGGATCCACGATAATACAGTTGAGGGATTATAGGATCGTGATAACTAGGCCCCCGCTGAGCGAGGGGTGGGAGATCACCGCTGTAAGGCCAGTGGTCAAGCTACGCCTCGAGGACTATAGGCTGCCGGAGAAGCTGTATAGGAGGTTCTTGGAGAGGGCTGAGGGCATACTCATAGCTGGGGCCCCGGGTATGGGGAAGACTACCTTCGCCCAGGCCCTGGCGGAGTTCTACGCGGAGCAGGGTAAGGTGGTTAAGACTATAGAGTCGCCCAGGGATATGAGGCTCCCGCCAACGGTCACCCAGTACTCCAAGAACTATGCCGACCTGGGCGAGCTCCATGACATACTGCTTCTGTCCAGGCCAGACTATACAGTCTACGATGAGCTGAGGAGTGACGAGGACTTCCAGCTCTACGTGGACCTGAGGCTTGCAGGTATAGGTATGATCGGGGTGGTGCACGCCACCACTCCTATAGATGCGGTTCAGAGGTTCATAAGGAGGGTTGAGCTGGGCATGATACCCAGCATAATAGATACCGTGGTGTTCATAGATAAGGGCGAGATCGGGAAGGTGTATGAGCTCAGTATAACGGTGAAGCTCCCCACGGGCCTGAGGGAGGCAGACCTCTCTAGGCCAGTCGTGGAGGTTAGGGATTACCTGACGGGGGAGCTGGAGTATGAGATATACACCTTCGGCGAGCAGACCATGGTTGTACCTGTCAAGGGGAAGGCTGTGGAGGGGGGCGTTGAGGTCCTAGAGAGGCTAGTCAGGAGGATCCTCCCCGAGGCGGAGGTGGAGGTTAGGGATAGGGTGGCTGTGATCAGGATCCCTAGGCATAGCCCGAGGCTGACGGCTAGGAAGCTGAAGAGGGTTAGGAAGCTGGTGGAGAAGAATGGGTATGAGGCCAGGATAGTGCCAGTGTAGGGAGGGGGAATGGGTGCCCAGCAAGGCTAGGGCTTGCATAGAGGCTATGAGGCCGCTTAACAGTGTAATGATGGGGCTGGCGGTTGTAGTGGGTGCAGTGATCGCTGGAGGTGGTGGCGTTGACCCCGTACACCTGCTCCTCGGGGCCTTGACCGGGGTCCTATACACAGCTGCCTCGATGATCCATAATGATATTGTTGATGTAGAGATAGATAGGGTTAACACGCCTTGGAGGCCCATTCCTTCAGGCAGGCTGTCAATAAGGCAGGCGTGGGCCTGCGTAGCGCTGCTGGCCGTGCTGGGGGCAATAGTAGTCTATCCCCTAGGACTCCTACCCCTAGCCCTAGCGGCCGGGGCGCTCCTCCTGGCTATGGCATATAACATGTGGGGCAAGGTTAGGGGTCTCCCTGGGAACGTTATGGTTGCCCTAATAGTATCGTTCCCCCTAGTCTATGGCGCAGTGGTTGTAGATAGGCTAAGCCCCACAGTTATAGTATTTGCCCTCATGGTGTTCCTATCCAGCCTAGCCAGGGAGATCGCTAAAGACATAGCGGATATAGAGGGGGACAGGATGGCCGGAGCCAGGACCTTACCCCTAACCCGAGGCCTCCTCTACGCCTCCCGGGCCGCGGCCCTCCTTTACACCCTCGCGGTACTGCTGAGCCCCCTCCCCCTGATCATGGGGGGCGTAAACCCCCCGGTTTACGCGGTGGGCGTTGCAATAGTAGACCTAGCATTCCTCCTAGAAGCCCTGAGGCTATGGAGGGGCGTAACACCCCAAGAGGCTAGGATGCACAAGCGCACTGTACTACGGATCATGCTTATAGGCCTAATCGTCTTCCTAGCATCGACGATCACCGCCGGGGGAGGGACTGCTTGGAGCTAATAGCAGAGCTAGACGGGAGGGCTGGACTAGAGGAATGGGCAGTAAGGCTATCAAGGCACTACCACTGGATCGACATACCAGACTCTCCCATGGGCAAGCCAGGCCCACACAGCCTCCTAGCAGCATGCACCCTCCACGCAAAGCATGGGCTCAAGGTCATACCCCACATTAGGCTATACGACACCACCTACACGGGCTTCAAAGCTATCGCGAAAACCCTGGCAATGACAGGGATCAGGAGGGTGGTGGTACTCCGCGGCGACCCTCCTCGGAAGGGTTCTAAGATTGAGGATTTGACCCCAGAGGATGCTATGGAGATTATCCGCTCCAAAGCTCCACGGGTAGAGGTAGGCCTGCTACTGAGCATGAGGAAGCAATGGAGCGAGATACAGGCAAGGCTGGACCAGAGGCCTGACTTCGTGCTAGTGCTCCACTAC
>WAKG01000068.1 GCA_015523445.1 Desulfurococcales archaeon
CAGAAGGCTATCCCCCGCTTCGTGATATACGCTGTCGAGGGGATACCCAGGGTAGACCCCGGCTCCTGGAGGCTCAAGGTTGAGGGCAGGCTGGG
This sequence comes from Desulfurococcales archaeon, assembly GCA_015523445.1. GTDB lineage: Archaea > Thermoproteota > Thermoprotei_A > Sulfolobales > Acidilobaceae > S012-22. The sequence continues at coordinate 96 of WAKG01000068.1, forward strand.
CAGCATGGAGCTGAGCCTGGAGGATCTTGCCAGGGAGTCTAGGCAGATCGGGGAGATGGACTTCCACTGCGTCACCGGGTGGAGCGTTAGGGGTAGGAGGTGGAGGGGCCTACCTCTATCCACCCTCTTGGAGAGGGTTGACACCATGGATAGGGGCTGGGTCGTCTTCCACAGCGTCAATGGCTACACCACGGTAGTGCCCATGGAGTACGCTAGGAGGGGACTCGTGGTTATTGGTATCGATGGCGCCCCGCTTAGCCTCGATAACGGCTTCCCCGCACGCTTCTTTAACCCGGAGCTGTTCGGCTGGAAATCGGCTAAATGGCTCTCCAAGGTGGAGGTGGTTGAGGAGTACTTGGATGGCGTCTGGGAGGCACTGGCATATCACGAGCGCGGTCTCGTGGCGGCGGATGAACGTTTTAAGATAAGAAATCCTGACCTCGCCTAGGCGAATAATTGTATATGCAAATGTGAAGATACACGGTATTACAATAGCCATCTAAAACCATAGCAGGAGGTGCTACCCGGGAGGCTAGTATATATATACCCCTACACGTATACGATACAAGGTGGAGGGTACGCGGGATCAAACCCTAGGCACCGCGATCTGACTCTGAGAAGTGGTGTATCATGAATCCATGGTATAGAGCAATAGAGGAAACGAGTCAGGGAGCGGGGCTAGGGGCCGCCTATGCAAGTAGCCATGAGACTAGAATAGTTATACCGACCCAGCAAGGCTCACTACTCAAGTTCAGGATGATGCTCAACCAGTCAATATGCCTCAAACTAGAGATCGACGACCTAGCCTTCACAGAACTCCTCATGAACGGGGAAGTTGTGTATGAAGCAGGTAATGTACCTCTCATAAAACTCATAGAAGAGGCTGTGAGGAGGTACGAGGAGTCGCCTAGGGCGGCTATCGTGGCAACAATGACAAGTAACGATGCCGAGGTCAGGCTCGTAATCCACAGGGGTAGGGCGGGGATTGCAGTTATGTCATCCCTAGACACAACTTCCTGTATAGACGTACTTGACATGTATATGCATCTTAAGGGTGATGTCTCGATATATTTGGCTCCCCCGGATATAGCCGGGGAAATATTAGAGGAGTAGTATAGGGCGGCACCTCCCGGGAATAAACTAGAAGGCCTAGACCCGGGGGGCCTCAGCTCTAACGCTCATACCTGGACAGGTACTTCCTCTCCAGGTACCCTAGCAGCGGCTCTGGGCTAAGCTTCCAGGAGAGGCTCCTAGCCAGTAGCTCCTTGGGGGGCAGCGTGGAGCCCCATCTATGTATCTTTTCTCTGAGGAACTCCCTGACCTCTCCTATCCTGCCCCCTGTTATCAGCTCGCTCAGGGGCGCCACCTCGGCTTCAAGTACCTCTCCTATCCTAGCCGCTGTTACCGTGCCTATGGTGTATGTGGGGAAGTAGCCTATGGATCCGTGGCTCCAGTGTATGTCCTGCAGAACGCCTTCGCTAGGGCTCCTTGGCCTGACTCCCAATAGCTCCTCCATCATGTTATCCCATAGCTCTGGCAGGTCCTCTACCCTTACTTCTCCCGCCACTAGCTGCTTCTCCAGGGTGAACCTTAGGTAGATGTGGAAGTTGTAGGTGACCTCGTCTGCGTCTACCCTTATCAGGCTGGGCCTCACCGTGTTCACGTACCTGTAGAACTCCTCGTCGTCCACCCCTGCTATCGCTGGTATGTGTTCCCCCATGATCCTGCGGAGTGTGCTCGTGAACCAGGGGCTCCTGCCCACTACGTTCTCCCAGAACCTGCTCTGGCTCTCGTGCACCCCAAGGCTTACTCCCCCGGCTATGGGTGTGAATAGTAGCCTCTCATCTTGCTGGAGCTCGTAGAGGGCGTGGCCATACTCGTGTATCACCGCGTAGACGGTCCTCTTGGGGTCCCTGCCCTCGTACCGGGTCGTTATCCTAACGTCCCTTATGCCCAGGGTTATGGTGAAGGGGTGGGGGCTCACGTCTAGCCTGCCCCTGCTCCAGGGGTATCCTAGGAGGTCTAGGACCTTCCTGTTAACCGCCTCCATGGCGCTGGGCTCGTAGGCTAGGTCCTCTAGGGGGTGCTGACGGGGATAGTAATCGTCGGCTAGGACCTTGTCTAGGATCCTCTTGAGGCCGGGTATGAGGCCCTGGAATAGGCTATCGACGTCCCTGGTCTTGAGCCCCTCCTCATACATGTCTAGGAGGGCGTCGTAGGGGTGCTCCTCATAGCCCAGCCTCTCGGCGATCTCCCTGGTCAGCTCGACTATCCTCTCCAGGTAGGGCTTGAACCCCTGGAAGTTCCCTGTCTTCTTGGCGTCAACCCAGACGTGCACAGCCTCCTGGCTAACCTTGACCCTCTCGTATAGGAGCTTCTCGGGTATCTTCCTGAGCCGGTCTATATTTCTAGCCAGGACCCTTACAACTCCGGCCTCGTACTCGTTGAGGCCCTCCATTGCCTGGGCCTTCTCAACCTTCTCCACGAGGCTAGGCCTGAGTAGGAGGCTCCTCTGGAGCACGCTCAGCTCCGCCCTGGCTACAGCTCTCTCCTGTACTCCCTCCCGGGGCATGTATGTCTCGCTGTCCCACCCCATGAGGGCCTGGGCGTGGCTCAGGGCCCATATCGTCCTGTACTCCTTGAGTATATCTAGGATTAGCTCGTTCTCGAATGGGGGCTTTGACTCCACCTCTAATCCCCGCGGCTGGCGGTGGCGTGCCCAGGTTAAAAGGGTTGGTGGTAGATATATTGGGCGTCTATAGGCTACGGCTCCTCCGCCACCTTCTCCAGCACCCTCCTATAGATCAGTGCACCAGCCAGGTAGAGGGCTACCCCAGCTACTATCCCTGGGGCGGCGTATGCAATGGCCTCGGAGGGGGTATAGTTGTAGACGCCTATCTTCCTGACCGCCTCTATCAGCCTTGACAGTGGGAAGATCTCTGCAACCAGCCTCAGGCTCTCGGGGAGGATGAACTTGGGCACTGTGAAGCCTCCTATGAACATCATGGGGAACGCCACCATGTTCGCCAGGGCAACGGCTCCCTCCTGGGTCTTGGCTGCCCCCGCTATAAGTAGGCCTAGGCCTATCATCGACAGGCTCCCCACAATGATCAGTCCCACGCTGGCTAGGGCCTCTGTGGGGGTGAAGGCGGAGTAGTCTGCACCCATGGCGAACCCAGTGGCCAGTATGACGACTGCAGAGATCAGTATTATTAGGACGACTGAGATGGTGTCTGAGATGAATAGGGTGGAGCCCCGTATTGGGCTAGATAGGAGTACCCTGAAGACCCCCTCCTTCCTCCTCTCTACAACCATGGATATGCTCGAGAATATCCCGGCGTAGAGGGCCTGGATCCCTATTATGCTGATGGCGAAGTACGCCCTCATCCCACCTACAGTGGCTAGGGCTTCAGGCTCTATGGCGCTCCTTTCAACCCTAACCGGTTCTGCCAGGAACCTGGCCATGTCCCCAAGGCCCGGGGCGAACGAGGCTGCTATGCTTACCGTCCTCTCGCTTATGTTACCCGAGATGTAGTCGAGTATCCCCGCGACGACGCTGGCAGCAGTCTCAGAACCCCTATCGCCCTCAAGGTAGTAGACCTTGACCCAGGCCTGCCTCCCACTACTTATATTCGCGGAGGCCCCCTCCGGTATGAGAACCCCGACATCCACGGTCCCATTGGCAACGGCCTCCTCCAGGCCCCCGCTCACCAGAACCACCTCAGTC
>WAKG01000069.1 GCA_015523445.1 Desulfurococcales archaeon
ATACATTACAAATTATAGGAGAATCTACGTTAAAGAATAACATAAAGGGAATTAATAATATGCCGGTTAAAGCTAGAGGTCATAAGATACATACATGGTTGCTTGGTTTACCTAGGAGTCAAAAGTCCATACCTAAATGTAGAAGTACTGTTGATAAGACTGGATATGTTATTATTAATAGAGTTTCAGGAAATAAATTAAGCAAAAATGCTATTAATAAGGGTGATGCTGGTAGGCATATTAGTGGTTTATTCTTTATTCCAATAATTGATCAGAGAGGCTGTGTTAAGCATATATTTATAATTGATTTGATTTCGCTAGATGTACCATGTGCTCTTAGTGATAAAGAGTTAATTCATGTTGGAATTAGTTCTAATAATTGTTATTTATTTTATGAGAATGTTGTTAATATTATATCTCTGGATTGTGAAGAATGTTTTGATGGTTGCATTTCTATTATAAATATGAGTAATGTTATAGATGATCTAGTGGGTATGGTTAAGAGGTATATTATTAGTAGGGGTGGTATACGGTGTTAGATGGTGGGAGTAAAGGTTGTACGAATGTATCTAATATAATGCTGCATCTAATTAATAATTATGTAGATGAGGTCCTATCTAGCCTAAATTCTGGTCAAAATAATTCTGGAAAATCAGATAATGCTTCCGATATTTGTAAGAGGACTAAATCTTCGATTATTGATAAGATCTATGATATTAATAGGTTCTTTGGTAATAGGTTAGATGTTGTTACTGATTATATTGATAGTATTGTTGATGGGTTTGCCGATGCTGGTTATGGTGTTGCTGTGTTTGATGTTGTCTTGGAGTCTAGGGCTTTGGCTGGGGTTTCTGGTGGCTTGTTGAGGGTTGTGTTTGAGGTTGGGCTTGATTGGGACTTGTTGTTAGATGTTCCAGTATTTAGGGGGTCTTCTTTGAAGGGTGCCGTTGCTGGGTATATTGAGTCATTGCTTGTTGAGAAGTACGAGGATGTTTGTGAATGTAGTAGGGGTTATAGTCATGATTGTGTTAGGAGGACCTGCCCGGAAGGGGATATTGCATCTAGGCTGTTCGGGTTTACGCCTGAGAAGTGTGCTGGGTGTGGTAGGGGGCTGCTTTTGTTCAGCGATATGTATCCTGTTAGTCCTAATAGTGATGGGTTGCTGGTTATGCCTCATGTGATAACTCCGCATTATTATAGGGGTGGGGAGGTGGTTGAGTACGAGTATGAGGCTGAGCCTGTCCCTATCCAGCATGTTGTTATAGCCCCTGGTAGTAGGTGGAGGTTTGTTGTTGCCTATGACCACTCCGATAAGGAGGAGCTGCTTGGATACTTGGATAGAGCGGTTAAGCTGGTTGATGGCGGTGGCGTGTCGTGGGTTGGCGAGGGAGTTGGGGTTCTAGTCATGGCTGCCCTAGCTAATGGCGGTATTGGTGCAAGGACTACTAAGGGCTATGGATTGTTTAGGTTAGAGGGCTTCAGGTGGGTGGGACGTGAGTAGCCTCGAGGACTTCTATAGTAGGGGTCTTGCATCGGTGTTCCACGATCCCCCCTGGAAGGCGTGGGTAGTTACTAACATGCTAGATAAGGAGTCTCGGGATGAGAGGCCTATACTGAATATATTGAAGGATAGCGTTGAGAAGGGCCTCGGCATACAAGGCATGATCAAACTCCCGGATACTGGCAGGTATAAGAGCCATGAGATCCACGGCCTACTCCTCCTCGAGGCTGTCAGGGCCTATGCAGAGAAGAGAGGGCTAGCGGAGGCTGTATCTATATTATCGAGTGCTAGAGACGCGTTGATTCAGGGTAATGCCAAGTCGTGTGACCATCTTGCATCCTACATTGACCGTGTTATGGCCTATAATGTAGAGGCTGCCCTTGATAGTATCCGTGGCAGCGACCCTAACAGGTCTGCAACCTATGGTGCCAGGTACACTAACCCATTCAACCCCCGAAAGAGTTTAGGGCAACAGCTAGGCAAGCTTCAGGTATCCAAGATAGCAGAATACATTAACGTCGCTGCAAGGTCTATTGTAGAGCTGACAGAGAAACTCATCAATGGGGGCCTTGAACCCGGAGCGGCGCTACTGCACTCTTCACTACTAGTCCTGGAGGAGGCCTGGTGGAGGGTTATGGGAGGGTATATGCCTCCCCTAGCAGATACCAGGAGCCCCCACCACACGGTATTCGACCACCTCTACGCCACCGTCGCTGCATGCGGCATGGTATCCCCCAGTGGGAAGCCTACTGGTAGAATTATCATAGTGGACCTAGCAGGGGTGCAGGCATGGATTAGTGAGACGAGGAGGCTTAGGGACCTATGGGCCTCGAGCTGGCTGGCAAGCATGCTTGCGTGGAGGAGCGTTGAGCCCCTGGTAGAGGCTCTTGGCCCCGGAGTCATGGTGTCCCCCACGACAAGGCTTAACCCCTTCTACCTATCATGGCTTGCAGGCAAGGCTGGGATCAGTGATATAGAATCCGAATGTAATAGTGCTAAGGGTAAGGGTGCGTGGATGGAGATACTGTGCCAGTCGCTTAAAATGGCTATGCCAAAAGGCTGGCCGCTAGACCCGATAATGCCCACTAGGATACACCTCATAGTACCTCCTGGAATGGAGGATATCGAGGGCACCGTCAAGAACAGCTATAGGAGGGCGTGGACTACTATTATTAATGGTGTAAGGCAGTACCTCGACGTATATTATGAGTACGTAACTGGCTCAGGTGAGGGGAATGACCATGCATCGAAATACCTGAAGGGGGTAGCAGATGAGCGACTTGCCGGCAGGCTAAGGCTGGACGTGGAGCCACCGCTACCACTTAGGCTAGTTGATATAAGCCTGGAGGAGGTGGTTCAATCTCATGAATATCGCAACTATAATGAGATGTTGTTCAGAGAGATCCTTGACAAGTTGAAGGAGCGTAATATGGATGATGGGGAGGCCACTGCCATCGTGGAATCCATGAAAACGGGTGTAAGGGGTAAATGGGATGAGAGGCTGGTAGGCTTATACCCATACCTCATGCTAGTCGAGATACCGAGGAGGGAGGCAAGGTCTAGGATCAAGCTTACACGGAGAAGCGGAAGATATGCACTAGAACACTCCAAGCAGCTATACAACGTCTATAAGAGGCTCGGCAGGACAGACTGGAAGCCTACATGCATGATATGCGGTAGGATGCCAGCAATAATAGTTGGAGGAACTATTAAGAGCATACATAAAGATGAAAACGGCTCCAACCAGGAAGAGCATAATACATTAAAAATAATATTAAAGGAGGTAAGAGACGAGAGGCTATGCATATACTGCCTCTCCAAGAGGCTACTAAGGAGGTTACTCACCAATAAAGGGTTTGCCGAGCAACTAGTGCATACACCACTAAGCCACTCGGCGCGCAACGCACTTGTTAGTGGAAGCACAGACAACTACACTACCGTTACACAAATGAATATAAAGACAATATATGACACGTTAATAGACAAACTACGTGAGCTTAAGGACAATAGAGACTCTATAGATAAAAACCTGATCCAAATTTTAGAATTTGCAAAAGATGGAGTATTACCATCTACAATACCCCTAACAATATTCTTCGATAGAAACCAGCAAGTCTACCAAGGAAGAACTTCACTAGAAGCATATATAGGCAAGCTGCTAGACGCTGTTAAAGACGTTTATAAAGAGGAGGATAGTATAGAACTGCTTGCCGACACGCTGGAATCCACATTTATTGAGGCTCTAAATGATGAAGCATTCAGGAGGACCCTCCTAACCGATGACCAGTTCAAGCACAATACAATATTGACGGGTATTGCCGAGGCTATTAACAGTATGCAAACATTCAAGGGGTACTCCAGAATGTATGGTGTTCTGGTCGCTGATGGAGACTTCATGGGCTCTGGGATCCTCCAGGGCAGGCTGAGGATCGAAGGCGAATATAAAGGAGGCGATGATATAGAGGAGTACTATAACACCCTCCTAGGTAATGTAGAGTTCAAGAACAGCATGTTTAAGGCTAAGGTAGAGAATGCGACGATAGCCTATGTTAAGGCGATAAACGCTGCCATACGCTATGCCCTAGAGGATGCCGGGGTCCTGGAGGCTGAAGAGTGGAGCGATATAGTGGTTCCACCGTCACTAAGCTACCACTACACTGTCTCAAGAGCCCTCGCAATCTCCAGTATAAAGGATAGGATGCTTGTCGAGAGTCTAGGAGGATTCCTAATATATGCTGGGGGCGACGACCTACTGGCAATAATACCACCCATGCGTATGCTCGATGACGACAGGATCGAGGCACCAGGGATAAGCCTACTGTACAAGTCTAGGCTTAACTACTGGGGACTCGCAGCAATAGACCAAGCATCTAGTGTCATTGATGGGTTCCATAAAGTAACTACACCTGGTAGCGGCACACCAATGATTGCCCCTGCCATACAGGTGTATGGCAGAAGTACAATACTCTACCTGGCCCACGTGAAGACTCCAATGTGGCACGTAATATCCACCGCTCACAAGCTCATGGATGATATAAAGGATGCCTACAGTATAAGGTATATCGGTGGATACATGATCGGGAGGAAGGATGTAGGGATAATCTATAATGAGAGGGGAACATACGGCATAATCCCCCTAACAGACAAGATAGGCCTAGGCGTTGCAGAGCTGGCCAGAACCGTGGAGAGGATATTCCTCAAGATTGAGAGGGATGAGAGGGATGCACCTTCGACAAGCTCCATGTATAAGGCTACTGATAGTAGGGAGGCGGTGATGCTTGCAGAGCTGGCTAAGAGGGATGTACACATGGCCGTCAAGTACCTAGACAACCTGATGGAGCCAATGAAAAGTATAAGGGGGTGGAGTATCGTAAACGTCTTCGGAAAAGATGTGCTTGAGAAGGCAATCCGTATAGCCAACGAGCTTGGAGAGGAACTATTGCTACCACCCAGAGGCACTCCGGAGGATACACCAGTTGCTGTTGAAGTTCTGGAAGCCGTTAAAGCTCTTAGGAGTGGGGTGAGGAGGAGTGCATAGGTACAGGGTGCTATTTGAGGCCCACTGGCCCCTTGTATTCAGGGAGCCTGGGTTATTTGATGCAACAGTCCACGGGCCCTCGACGGCTGGCAGGAGCCTTCTATACCCCCATCCATCAACGATTGCAGGCGCCCTTGCATCCCTCTTCTACAAGCAGGACCTATTGGATAGATGCGATAATGACAGCGTGTTCTGGGACCAGGAGTGCATGCTTAGCAGTGGCCTAGGGAGCTACAGGATATACAGCGGGTACGCCCTGGACGATGAGGATGAGGTATACCTATACACGGGCATGGGCTTTGCAAAGCTGGAACCCCTAAGAGAAAGCATTAGGAGGATCCTCGACAAATACAAGGGCTATCTAGACGCGCGCCACTTCATCAACACGATTAGGAGGGCCACCACGGCCGGGCGTAAGCCTGCACTCTTCGAGAGGATCGGGATAGCTCTGGATAGGCGTGTCAAGGCTGCTAGGGAGGGCTACCTCTATATACTGCAGCACGTGGACTACGTGGATTCAAAGGGCAGGTTCCACCCAGCCATATACCTTGAAGCTGAGAAGGAGATCAAGGCTACAGGGCGAAGGCCATTATTCCTAGGCGGGGAGAGGAGGATAACCCTCTACAGCATCCATGAGGATAGGAGACCCGGCCTGAGCGGCTTTACACGTGGCAAAGACCTTGTAGCAGCACTCCTGATAGCACCAGCAATACTAGTGGGAACGCCGCTTGAGGATGTAAACATGGTGACACCCGGCTCTGCCGAGAAGCTGGCAATAGAGCTGCTTAATGAAGCAGGGTTGTCAAACAAGTTCGATATAGAAGCCCCCTACCTGGTCCAGGCGAGCGGCCAGCCCGTGGAGATGATTAATGCTGGCTGGAGTATGGCCATGGGGATGCTGAGAGAGCCTGTTATAATAGTGCCCCCTGGCACAATACTCCTCCTCAAGCCTCGGAGAAGTGATGCAATCGAGGAACTATATGGCAAGGGGCTGGGCTCATATACACGGCTAGGCTGGGGCACGGTAGACGTTATATAAGGGGGACCCTATCCCTCATGGAAGGGCTATTTAGTATTCCATATACCATGGTGCTGGCGCTAAGAATTGAGGAGTTTTATAATTGGGTAAGAGTTTGTATGAATGTAAGTGTATACTGAGTACAGTGGGCTCCCGGGGAGGGGGATTTGCCCGAGTGGTTCGAGGTCTTCTTTGACAGGTTCTACTATGAGACTTACAGCGTGTTCGAGAGGGAGGAGAGGAATGAGGCTGAGGCCCGGTTCATAATGGAGGCTCTAGGCCTCATGCCAGGGGAGAAGGTACTCGACCTAGCCTGCGGCTATGCCAGGCACGCTGTCTACCTTGCACGCTGGGGACTACACGTGGTATGCTATGACATCAGCCCCTACCTCCTAGGGAAGGCCAGGGAAAGAATACGGGAGCTCGGCGTCGAGAATCGGGTCGAGGTTGTGAGAGGCGATATGAGGAGTCTCCCCTACAGGGACGAATTCGACGCTGCCTACCTCTTCTACACGAGCTTCGGCTACTTCAGCGACGAGGATAATAGGCGTGTGCTCCAGGGCTTACGCGACTCCCTCAAACCCGGTAGAAGGCTACTCATAGACCAGTCCAACCCCCTACGCCTAATACGAGATGCCGTCGAGCACCGCGGCTCCTGGAGGGTATGGTACGAGGCAGGCCCCTACACCGTCTTGGAGGAGTCAAGGTTTGATCCCCTCGAGGGTAGGCTATACGTGGACCGCATCTACCTAGACAAGGAAACCGGGTGCAGACAAGGGCAGGCCGGGTTCACCCTGAGGGCCTACACGCCCTGGGAGCTCACCGCCCTCCTCCACAGGGTAGGCATGAGGGTAGAGAGGATACTAGGCTCCCCAAGTGGAGATGAATACCGGGCCGATAGCCCCCGCATAATAATAATCGCTAGGAGGCCCCAGTAGGGAAAGGTCAACAACACCAAGAGCTGAGAGGAGAAACGCCATGTTAACAAACAGCCTAAGCCAGCCCCCATATACCCCTTCTCTGCCGCTCAATACTCTCCACCTCAAACTTCCTCAGAACGGTCCCTACCTCCTTATTGGAAAGCTTTCAGAATATTATGTATACTATTATTTGTCACTTACTTTATGGGAATGCATGGTTTATCATTTTTTGCCGAAGGTAATGGTAAAACTCCATATATCGCCGGTGGAATAAGAGAGTTAAGTAACACTATATACAATGCTATGGATGATTTACATCAGCTACCTGTACGTATTGATAAAGCAATTATTAACAATTTTGTAAGAGATAAAGTAACTGGCGATTTCGTGTGGATTCTGGTTGATGATGAAGATGTAAGTATAATTGGTGCTTTACAGGATCAACTTGAAGCGAGTAGAAGTTATGAGCACTATGTCGAGGAGAATTTAGGGCCGAAGTTATATATGGCTCGGCTTATCTATCCAATTGACGTATCGCATCTTGATGATGTTAGAGTGCTAAAGGAGTCGTATGATGGGATAGAGGATAAGAAGTTACGCCATGTAGTATTGGAGGCTATTAACATAGATATTTTAACTGAGAAGGTTTCGCAGATTAAAGATAAGTGTTCTGGGTCTTCAAATACTACATAAGCATCTAGTAGCCTCGTTTTTGATATTTTATATTTATAATTAATATAAAATATTATATAAAAATATCTGTTGAACATATTGTTGGTTTAAATACGTGTTTACTTTAAATTTAATTAAATGGGGGATGACTTGTCTAGGTTGCGTGATCGGAGTCGAAGAAATTATAAAAGAAAACGTATTACAAATATAGATTCTTATATTGAAGATATAGGAAGTGATGTTGTAAATGATCTTATTAATTTTGTTAGGGGGATGGACCCTAAGTTAGCGCCTTACGCAGTGTTAGTAGTCATTACATCCACTCTTCCAGAGGCACTCGCAGTATCATTTCTTAGTAAGCTTTTAGGCGCGTCTATGGCTAAAGTTGTTGTAGGTATAGTTAGGAAATTTAGGCAGAAGGATGGGCATGATCTTGGTGAGTTGGTATCGGATCTTCGTAAAGAATTAGGTTTAACTAGCGAAGAAGAGGAGAGGTTAATAAAGGAGTTTATGTCATTAGACTATGAAAAATATATTGAGATTTTGGGAAAGGAGAATACCGCCCTTATAGGGCTGCTTGTGCCGGTAGTAAAGGAGCTTAAGGCTAGGCTTAAGACTATTGAGGGAGAAGTAGAGAGGCTCAAGCTTTTACTTTCAGTTAGGTATGAACAGGATCTCGAGAGTCTTGGTGTATATCTTGGCCTTCAGTCGAGAGTTCTAACTAAAGGCGTAGTGAAGAATGATAGGTTAGAGAGACTTGCGGCTAGGATAGTGGAGGATGTGAAGCGTGGCATAACTGTTATAGTAGCTGGGCCTCCAGGCATAGGGAAGACAGTTCTACTATACCTTGCCACCCAGAAGTTAATAAGTGATGGGTGGAAGGCGGCGATAACCTCGCTTCCAAACCCTGTCGGGCTCGAGTCGAACTCATTTATACTGGTTCCAGAGCTAAATAGGGAGTACAAGTGGCTTCTAACAAGGACATCAATAGCTGCTCTATCGAGTGTGAGAAGCCACGATCTAAGAAATCTACTATCGGATCCCGGGGAGGAGAGAAGGTTAAACTGGATGCGCTGGGACTCTTACCTTGCTAGAGAAGCTACTCCGAGTTGGAGCCGTGTTATCATTGTTGAGCTCACTTCCAGCCTATATGACAAAAAGCATCTTATGGCAATAGCTCTCCAGACGTTTGAATATATTTCTGGTAGGGCCCCAGATGATAAAGTCTTATCGACTATCGAAAAAGCGTTGGATATAGTAGAGCCTACGCCCTTATGTGCCACTTTAATAGGTGAAAGGGTTGCTAAGGGTGTTAGCCCTACACGTGCTACCAGGTCCAGGATTCACTGTCTAGAGTATATCACCGATATTCTGGCTCATAGTAGCGATAAGGAGCTACTAGGGCTAGCTATAGTAAACTATGCGGGTAACCATTCAATACACGACCTGCTCTTGAAGGAGCTTGCCTCTGCTATTAAAGTAGATTTCAGGAGTGTAATAACGTTCTTAGAGAAGAGGATCGGGGAAGAATATATGGCTCCACACCCTCTATGGCTTGACTCCATACAGAGGCTATTGGGTAAGCGTCCAAGCCTGCAAGCCCTGGTGTGGGAAGCATTATCTCGGGTACCAGGAGCCTTCGCGGCGGCGCTAATCAAGCTTAAAAACGCTCCTATCAGCGTGAAAGAGGCAGTCATATCATCTACGGTAGAGAACTTCCCCCGGGAAGCGCTAGAGACAGCATACAAGTGGAGGAACATAGGCTTAGATATGACCAGCCTCGTACTTATCGGAGAGGCGACAGCACGCCTCAAACCAGAACTGCTAAACGAATTTATTACGCATTCTGGATTAAACCTTCAAGATATAAATCCAAGCGTAGCGCCTAGACTATGGCTTTATTATTATGAGAAACTTGCAGACAAGGAGAGTTACGGCGAGGCTAGATGCAATGGAGAATACACTAGAGCTAGGGTTCTCTAC
>WAKG01000070.1 GCA_015523445.1 Desulfurococcales archaeon
ATATTTATTAAATAGTAGTAGATTCTTCATAGATAAAAGTATCATTTAATATATTGTGATCTAGCTGCATGTGGATAATATACCGGGCCGGGTTCATGGCACCTACAGGGCTAAATTCATGCTTAAAATCCTTCCAGCAAGGCTTGGCTATACCGGATTATCATCGGGTGTCTGGAATGGGAGACATAGTAGTACTGCTTAAAGCAGCATTGAACCCGGAGATGGTAAGGTCTAAGCCAGATGGTACACTAGATCAGGATGCAATACCTCTCAAGCTATCTGATATAGATAGGAATGCTGTAGAGGAGGCTGCAAAGCTCAAGCAGAGGCTTGGAGGGAAAGTGATAGGTATAATGGTGTTGACTGTAGGGCCAGTGGCAAAGAGAGAGAAGGATCTCAAGATGGCTGTCCAGGAGGCCTTGGCTAAGGGTGTAGATGAGGCTATAGTTGTTGCAGACGACAGGATCACTCCTGGAGACCAGGTACAGACCGCTAAGATCATAGCGGAGGTTATCCGTAGCAGTAGCATCAATCCTTCAATTATACTAGCATCAGAGGCCACAATAGACGAGACAACAGGACAAATACCGGGTAGAGTGGCCGCTAAGCTAGGCCTCCCCTACATAAGCTTCGTCAGGAGCATAGAGGTAGCTGGTAATAAGGTAATAGCTGAGAGGGACCTCGAGGAGGAGCTGGAGAAGGTTGAAGCTGAGATGCCAGTGGTCGTCAGTGTGACCCAGGAGATAAACCAGCCTAGGCCGCCAACTTTGATACAGATAAGGAGGGCGGCTAGAAAGCCTCAGAAGAGGCTGGGTGTAGATAATGTAAAGCATGTTATAGGGACGAAAAGAGTGATCTTAGAGAGGAGAATAGTATCGATCAACAGAAAGCAGCAGATAATAGAGGGGTCAAACCTGGAGGAGATCGCTGATAAGCTAATAGATGTCCTAGAGAAGGAGGGTGTTATAAAGCTCTAGGGGTGTTGGGCATGAGAACCCTAATTGTGGCGGAGTACGTTAGGGACGCGCTCGAGAGTGTGAGAGCAGCTAAAACTCTTGGATCAGATAAGGTCCTCCTACTGGCATTCGGGCCCACCGCACTCGAGGCAGAAAACCTATCGGGCCTGGTAGATAAGGTATATGCCCTCAGCTCTAGAAATCCGGAGTCAGTCTACAACTCTCTAAGGAGTATCTATGAAGAGGAAGAGCCCGGCCTAATAATAGGAGTTGTAAGCAAGAATGTCAAGGACGCCCTCTCCAGGCTAGCCGGAGCATACGACCTACCCATGAGCACAGAGGTAGTAGAGGTGAGTGTAGAAGGCGATAGTGTCAAGTATAGGAGGGGGATCCTGAGCGAGAGGGCATACAGCGTGGAGAAGGTGCCAATGCCAGCAATTATACTACTAAACCCTAGGGTATTCGAGCCGGAGGAGGCAAAGCCTGGGGGAGAGGTAGTTAAGCTAGAGGAGGGTAACACCAGGGTCAAGTCAATAGGGATATCCAGGAAGCAGCTCAGCGGGGTTAAGCTTGAGGAGGCTGAAATAGTGGTCGGAGTAGGCAGGGGGTTCAAGAAGAAGGAGGATCTAAAGCTGGCCTTCGATCTCGCAGAGCTACTCGGAGGCCAGGTGGGCGGTAGCAGGCCCATAGCAGCCGACTTTAAATGGCTACCAGAGGATGCTTGGATCGGTATAAGCGGCAAGAGGATATCCCCCAAGCTGTACATGGCTATAGGGATAAGCGGGGCGCCCCAGCACATGTCAGCGGTCATGGGGTCCAAGGTCATAGTGGCTGTGAATAAGGATAAGAATGCCCCCATATTCAAGCAGGCAGACTATGGTGTGGTTGCCGACCTATACCAATTCCTCCCTATACTGATAAAGAAGATAAGGGAGCGTAAAGGCTAGCGGTGCGCAGGGTATGGTGCAACCCCCAGAGCTAGGGGAGCCCGTTTTAGGAGTGACACTGACGCTCCTCGCCATACTCGTCGCTGTCCTTTTCCTCCCATTCTTCTCGAGGAAGATAGAGGAGAACTTGGAACCATTCTTCTTGGTAATGGGAATCATTGGAGTAGCGGCAAACTATCACTTTGGCATAATAAATGGGGAGGAATTGAAGGAACTAGCAATGAGGGCAGTAAAGACTCCATTATCCGTCTCAGGCCTACCAATAGGAATAACACAGGTAGTATTCATTTTTGGATTACTATTCCTATACTACCATGCCCCGATTTACAGAGTTATAAATAGACTTATAAATAAAGTAGGATTCACATTATTCACGTTTATATTCATAACGATACTAGGACTGATCTCAAGTATAATATCAGTAATAGTGACAGCAGTAATCCTAGCAGAGATAGTCGCTGCTATAAACATGCCTAGAGATGCTAAGATAAGATTTACAGTATACGCGGCATTTGCAGTGGGGCTGGGAGCAGCATTAACGCCAGTTGGCGAGCCCCTAGCAACAATAGCAGTCTCAAAGTTGGAAGCACCCTTCGACTACCTATTCAGGCTGCTAGGAATATACATCGTGCCAGGAGTCATAGCAGTTGCAGCCTACGCTGCGTATGCACTAAAAAAGTATAGTAGGAATATTGAGGGAGTTAGCGCTGTCTATGAGGAGACGATAAGAGAGATAATAGATAGGACTATTAGAGTGTTCATCTTTGTAGCTGCCCTAGAACTTCTAGGCCACAGTTTTACTCCTATGGTTGTGTGGTACTTCTCCAAGCTGCCTCCTGAAGGCCTATACTGGCTCAATACGATCTCAGCCGTGGTTGATAATGCTACTCTAACTGCGGCTGAGATTGGTCCTTATTTGAGTGAGGAGCAGATTAGGAGTGCTTTGATGAGTCTCCTCATATCTGGGGGTATGTTGATACCGGGTAATATTCCTAATATTGTGGCTGCCGGCAGGCTAAGAATA
>WAKG01000071.1 GCA_015523445.1 Desulfurococcales archaeon
GTATAGGGTTATCCCTTCTCTTATATATATTCGTAATGTGTCTTATGAATTTTTCAAGTTACTGTTGAATGATTTGTGTTATCATATTAGTAGGCTTGAGGATACCCGTTCTTCTCTGAAGAGGATTGTGGCCGAGATTATAGCTGTTTCTCAGGCGGATGATTCCTCTGGTGTGGTGAAGGATAGTTCTTGTCTTGATAGAGTTATTAGTGTTGCTATTGCAGTTTTGGCGTTAAGTGGATTGCATGTTAGGCGGTTGATGGAGTCGTTGATTGTCTAGGTGGCTGGTGTATACTTATAGGCTTGCCGGTAGCCTGGTTTCATCCCGGGTGCTTGGGTTGAAGTATTTGATTAGGGCTAGGCTTGAGGTTGATGGTAGGGTTGATAGGCATGATGTTATAGGTGCGATTTTCGGGCAGACAGAGGGGCTTCTGGGTAGCCAGTTTAACTTGGAGGAGCTGCAGGAGAAAGAGAAGATTGGTAGGATACATGTTGATATAAAGTATCAGGGTACTAAGACCGTGGGGACCATACAGATACCTAGCAACCTTGACAGGGTTGAGACCGCCATACTTGCCGCCATGCTGGAGGTTGTTGACAGGATCGGCCCGTATGATGCTAGGATTACGGTGGAGGAGATCAGGGATCTGAGGGCTGAGAAGCTGAGGAGGATCATAGAGAGGAGTAGGGAGATACTGAAGAGGATGAAGGCGGAGGAGCCCGACCTGAAGGAGGTTATTAGGAAGGTCCAGGGGGTGGAGGCTAGGCCTGCCAAGGTTAGGGAGTATGGCCCCGATAAGCTCCCCGCGGGGCCTGATGTTGAGAAGGCCGATACTGTTATAGTTGTTGAGGGCAGGGCTGACGTTGCAAACCTGATGAGGTATGGATATACCAATGTGATCGCCCTTGGAGGGGCTAGGGAGAGGATACCTAGGACGATAGTGGACCTGGGGAAGAGTAAGAAGCTGATAGCGTTCGTAGACGGCGATAGGGGCGGGGACCTGATACTCAAGACCCTCCTAAGCCAGGCCAAGGTGGACTACGTGGCCAGGGCTCCAAAGGGGATGGAGGTAGAGCAGCTGACGGGGAAGGAGATAGCAGAGGCCCTGGCGGCTATGCAGCCGGCTGAGGAGGTTAGGAGGAAGCTGCTCCCTGAGGAGGCTGAGGAGAAGGCTGAAGCGGGGGAGGCCCAGCCTGCTAGGGAGGAGAAGCCTAGGCAGGCCGTAGTTACAATGGCTATACCTAAGAGTGTTGTGGAGAAGATTGGCGAGGTTAAGGGGACGCTGGAGGCTATACTCTATGATAGGGGTTGGAGGGAGATTGATAGGGTGAAGGTTAGGGATCTATTCAACAGGATCCAGTCGGCCCAGCCCGGGGAGATCCACGCTATACTATTCGATGGAATCATAACGCAGAGGCTCCTGGACGCGGCGGCTGAGAAGGGTGTGAGCCTCCTAATCGGGGCTAGGGTTGGGAGCAAGCTCCAGGGCAGGCCTGGAAATGTTAGGTTTATGACATTCAACGACCTAGCCTAGGTAGTCCATTAGGCTGGTCTGCCTCCTCCCCGTCTTGAGCCTCTTTTCCGTGACCCCCATGTACCCTAGTATCCTTAGAGCCGCCTGTATAACCTGCTTCTCTATGTAGTAGCTGTAGTCCACCTCGCCTGGGTCCACCATGAAGTAGGGCTTTGCCCTCCTGGAGAGGGGGCCGCTGCCCCGTGTTATTATGAAACCGATCTTCATCCCCGGCTCAACCCTGTATCCTGCCTTCATCATTATCCTAGCCGCGTATACGTGGGGCTGCTCAGCCTCGTACTGACTCGGCCTCCTGGTCAGCGTTTTCCATATAACTAGTTTCTTGAGGTCCACCCTACCCTTCCTGAGGTCCTCGACTATACTCCTCACATACTCCACCGCCTTCTCCACGTCCCCTGTGCGGAGGACTATCTCGGCCACCCTGATCTGGGTCTCCTTAGCGAGCTCGCTCCAATCGCCCCTGACTGCCTCGAATCCTACCACGTCTATCCTGCCGTCTATGGTGAGCCCTATGTACCTCTTCTTAGCCTCTGTGAAGAATACCCTCCTATAGACCTTCTCCAGCTTTACCTCGAAGCCCAGCCTATCCTCCACGAGCCTTATGAACTCCTCCACCTTATCCTCCTTATAGTCCACGAATAGGCTGTCTGTGTCGCCATATATCACCCTGAGCCCTAGGCTGCGTGCAAGGTCTATGGCAGAGAGTATTGTGTGCCTCCCCCAAGCCGTCACAGACTCGGCGCACTCCCTACAATACCACCTGGCCCCGGGCCAGCCTAGGTAGCCGTAGCAGGCATTGGCTAGGACCTTGATGGCCTTCTGCCTCTCGTCCAGGAGCCTGTAGAGCGGCGAGTCCTTGGGGGCCCTGGCCATCTCCTCCCTAACCATCCTCCTCATGGATAGGAACTTCTCTAGAACCTTCTTGAAGAAGCCGGGGGGCTCCCTCCTGAACCTGTGCCCCACATCCGGGGCTACATGAGCCCCGCGGGGCCCTGGGTCCTCGCCTGGCCTTAGGAGCGTGTCTGGGCCCACGTTGTACTTGATCATTATGTTTGGGTACATGCTGCTGAAGTCTAGCACTGCTATCCACTCGTGTATCCCCGGCTTGGGCCTTAGCACAACCGCCCCCGCATAGGTCTCCTCGCCCCTCTCAACCCTGTTGGGCACCAGCTCCCCCAGCTTCTTGGCCTCCCTGATCAGCCTCCACTCCAGCCTGAAGCCCACGCTCGCCGCCATGACCTGGTCTAGGGGGAGCCCGCTTACCTGGCTTAGCTGGGATCCGAAGGGGAGTAGCTTCTCTGCCAGCAGCATGGTGGATACAACGTCGTCCCTGGTGTACTTGATTAGCTCCCTCCTCTTGGACGGGTTGTCCCAGTACTCTGCTATCCTCCACCAGTCTATCATCGTCCTCCTGTCCCTGGGCATGACTCCCAGGTAGTCTGCAACCTCCTCGAGGCTCTTGATCTTGACCCCGCCTATCTCCTCGGCGTAGTCGTATAGATCCACGTTTAGCCTGCCGTGTAGGGATATGTGGCCGTAGGCGCTAGTCTGTGGCTGGGCTCCAGCCTTCCTCGAGACATCTAGCTTTAGCCCGTTAATCCTGGCCCTCTCCATTAGGTATGGCCAGTCGAACCTGTTCTGGTTGTATCCAACTACTATGTCAGGGTCTGACTCTAGGATCCTCCTCGTGAACCTGTATATGAGGGCCCTATCCCTATGGTCCTCCGCCTCCAGGATCTCTGGCTCTTCACCCTTCTCCATGACCCCTATGAGTATAACGGGGTCTCTGGCTGGCTCGGGGGAGCCCCGGGGGTTGTATGCCTCTATAT
>WAKG01000072.1 GCA_015523445.1 Desulfurococcales archaeon
GGTGGTTATAATGGTTTGGCGTAGGATGAGGGGTTACTATGGGGGCAGGGATGACGTCTCCTACACTATAACCATACCCGGGGAGATCTACCAGGCCATGGGGAGGCCCTAGGAGGTCCTGGTAACCTATAGGGATGGAGCTATGCTTGTTAGGCCAGCCAGGAGCATATACAAGGCTAAGGCCGGAGCCGCCGGTGACGCTAGGATCCGGGACGTGCTCAGCCTAATCCGCTCAAACAGGATCCAGGGCCCCCTGATGCTGAGCACCCTACAGGAAGAACTAGGGAGAATCTCATCATCTTAGCTGTAGACTGTAGCAAGGGAGCTATAGCCTACGAGGCCAAGCATGGTGTTAAAGTAGCTGAATTTGACCCGAGCCTATGCAGCGACCTGGCAACCATGCTGACCGACCTGCTAACTGTGGACCCGGAGGAGCTTGACCGAATACTAAGGGTGAAGACCCCACTAATAATTGAGGTGGCCCTCAACAGGGTTGTAGTATACCGGGTCTAGGCTCTTATCTCCGCCCATGTCTGTATACTGAATATACACTGCAGCGGGATCCAGCGCAACCGGGGGTTAACAATATGATTATTTAGAATAATTCTAAACCATCATGTTTAAATACGAGTGAGCTCATACCCAGTACTTGGAGAATCCAGGGTGCTAGGAGAAGGCTGGGACGACGGGTGATGATGACTGCGGCACAGTCTGACGCGTGATGTACGCTCGATGCGCTGACCCCGCCGCCCCACGATATTCTAGTACATGCCAGGGCTTAAGACTATTCCTCCCTAGCTACACCAAAGGGTCCTAGCTGCAGGGGAGCTTATGATGTCTACTCTGAGCCACCCTAGGCTACCGAGGCTACATCAAGCCCCCTAGGCTAGGACCAGCCGCAACTCCCCGGTTGCTGGTAAGGATCTAACATGTGCTAGGGTGGAGGAGACGAGGAGGAGGTTGCTCTCTACTGGTAGGTTCGAGTCGAGGCAAACCATCTCGGGCCTCCTCCGCCGCGTCTTCACCCTGGTACAGCTGATGCTTGAGAGTGGCTCTGCTACTGTAAGGGATGTGGGCTGCTTTACAGGCATGTATCAGAGTATAGGGCTGCTTGGAGGAGGGCCAGGGAGAGGGCCCGTATAATAGTTCTGCTAGCCTACGCCACTCCACTACTCTCCAGCGTCTTGGTGGAGCTGTTGGCAGCGCTAGCTTACAGGTATGCCGGGCTGGCCTCGGTGGTCAACACGGGCTTCAACCCCGAGGCGTACAGTATGGTCTACGATACAGCTAGGCTGGTCGTGGTCGTGTCATCCCTGATCCTGGGGGTGATGGCTGCTCGCCTGGTTGACGGCGGCTATAGGAGCACCCTGCGGGTCGCGAGTATCGTAGCCGCGGCTCTAGCCTCACTAGCTATAGCCCCCAGGCTAGCCGCCCTCCTATTCTAACCATATTCACCAACCGTTGATTTGGGCGGCTGAAGCTGAGAGTCGTGGGATAATAAGGCTTACGCCTTTGCCAGGTGCTGGTGCATAGTCGTGAGGCATGGTTGCGACGCATAATGAGAATTTCCGGTTAATAAACTTTTCCCCAGGGAATTCAGTGTAGACGGTGGATTGTAAGGTTTATTAATGTGCAGGTGTCTATGCATGCGGCGCATATACTTCAGGGTCATGCGTCACAACCATCGAAACCTGCACCTTAAATAAACATTTCTATCCAGGCTGGGGTGCGCCACGCACCAATGCCCCGGCATCCCCCTCCATACCTGTATAATCAGGTGGGAGTGGGGGGCTAGTAGTCGTAGGGGTATAAGCTATGCTATTGTAGTCGTGGCTCTTATGGTCGTTGATATAGTTGGAGGGTTAAGGGTGTTGTTATACGCGTCCTAGCCGATAACGCTAGTATAGTAAATACGCTCGGGCGGAACGGTACAGCACTGGCTGGCAGTATAGTTAAGACATGGCTCCCCTCCTCCGGTGGATCCTGTCCTCCTCTACAGGTGTCCTGGCAGTCCACCGTATGGGTTATACTAATAGAGAGGTGAGCGGTGGATGCAGGATCGTATCTGGCTCGTATCTCTGATCATGCTCCAGCTAGGTGCAACCCTAGCCACGGCGCAGGTGAACCTGACTATAACACCGCAGGCTCCACCGATTGTGGAGAGCATAGTGAGCAAGATACTTGGGCTTATCATTCTTGCCACGGCTATCGCAGGCGTACTAGCGCTACTATGGGGCTGCTTCAAGATGTCTACAGGCCAAGAGGGAGCTGGCAAGTGGCTGGTTGTGGGAGTAATTGCCATAGCTATAGCTTTCTGCATTAACTACATAGCGGCCTAGCTAACAGGATAAGGGAGAATCTAGTCTAGACATTTTTCTAGACAATTCCATCCCTGAATTCTTGATACTCGACGAGTTCACCCTTAGGATTCGGCAGCATATACCTTGGACACAGGAGAATGCTAGCCCTAGGCCTAGCTGTATCTATGATCACCTGCTGGCTCCCAGGGAGCCTGTACTCTCCACAACGCTCGGCGGCACCCCAGTGTCACTGGGTACCCTCATAGCTCTTGTGGCAGCAGCGGGACTTGTTGTCCTAGGCAGGCAAGAGCCCCGGCTTCTTCTCCCGGAGGCCCAGCTGCTACTCACCCGGCCACCTAGGAGGCCTGAGAAGAGGCGGGAGCAGGTTGATGGGATTACATGATAGCGGTGGATAGGAACCTGGGAGTAGCCAGGGTGGAGCTCCTAGATACGCCTAGACTCTCGCTACAATGGAGCCCCTAGAGGAGGTGTTAATCGCCATGGACTGCAGAGTCCACGAGACGGAGTCCACACCAGATTGACACTACAGGCTCAGCCTAGAGCTGTCGGGAGCACCAGATTAATGTAAAGTATGATAATGTTGTGTTAAGGAGCGTAATAGTCAGGGTCAACTAATATTAAGATTCTCAGCATTTTTATAAGCAAGGGTTGCAGGATCAGCGTGTCAACCGCAGGCTATCGCTACTGGATCCGAGACCCTCAGACAGGATGGGCTCATCATTCCCCCGCCGCCCACCTAGCTGAGTCCTAGCATCCTGGATTCCCTAAGTGTTAGATATGATCCTAACCATATTTAATTTTGATTATTTAGATATATTCTATATAATCGTGTAGTTAGGCCCGGCCTAAGCTAGGTCCCAGCCCGCAGCCGGGGGGTTGCCTTCCCTCTTCTGTCTTGAATAGTCCCAGGACTAGCCTCCTCGCCCCCGTATCTATTCTACTATGTGGGGGACTGTGCCTGTATCTCGGCTAGGACCTTGCGCTTTATTGCTTCTTCTATGTCCTCGAGGGTATCGGCTTCTCGGGGTCCAAGCCTAGCTGTTATAAGTCTTCTGGGGCTAGCTTCTTGCTGCACAGGTCTAGCCTGGCCTTCTCTGGCAGCCTCCGCCACAGCGTCCTGTTCCTGGGCACGGTCCAGTCTAGGAGGTGGTACTACTCCGCCACGTCCAGCTTCGCCCTTAAGGCCCAGCTCCTCTACCAGCCTATGGGGCAGGATTATCCTATATCCGATATACTCCCTCACCTCCCCAGTCTTCAACTGCTTCCTCATCCTATACGGCCTAGCCACGAGCCTAACTCAGCCCTTCATTATTACTGTACCATACTCGTTATTCCATGTTGTAGGCAGTGTTTAACAATAAGACTCATTTACGTTGGAAGTTAATCTCAGCAAGGTTTCTAATAATAATCCCTAATCCCAGCATTTCTGTCACAGTTCGGGACCTAGCTCTTAAGAGTCATGGAGATGATAGCGGCCTGTAAACTGTAGCCTCATGCCAACACGTATACCGTGAAACCAAGAGTGAGAATCTCAAGATGTCAAGGTTTACCTACCTATATAATACGGTACAGTTGAGGGGGTGCTACACAACTATCTGATTCACCCCTTTAATAGTTATATAGTCGTATGACTAGCAGATTCTATTTAAAACCTGCTTGGAGCGTTATGCCAGCATCAGGGCATAGACGGGAAGGGTGCTAGCCGGAATGGATTGCGTGCAGATCTGTGCTGAGGACTGCGAGAGTATGGAGTGCTTTGAAGGATGCCTGTTGACGTGTAACGGCTAGGACCTAAATAACTCTCCCTGGGCCTAGCCTAGGCTTGGAGGGTCTATGCTCGAGGGAGAAGGAGGCCTTGGACTGTAGCCTGCGCCCCCTGGACATGCATGCCCATCTACCGTGGTGGGCTAGGGATCCTGATAGGGCTGGAAGCGTTCTTGTGGGTGCTTGGAGGGAGGCTTGTATAGAGGCTGGTCTTGCAATAGCTGTTGAGCCTAGTATTAGGCTTTTCCGTAGTAACGTGGATGAGAGAAGGGTCTATAATGCCATAGGGGAGTATATGGATCTGGTTGCGCTTAGCAGGATCCCGACCCTGACCAGCCTAGTATACAAGACCAGAGATGCGCTTGAGGAGCATGTTGATTTCTTAAGGGAGCATACTAGGACGACAGAGGAGGTCCTAGAGGCGGCCCGCCTCCACCCCGAGATCATCCCGGTAGCCAGCTATAACCCCGACCTCGGTGTCGAGGGTAACATATCCAGGTTACGTAGCGTCCTAGACAGGATACTCGGGGTAAAGATCTTTCCCACGCTACACTTCATCAAGCCCAACCATAATAGTCTATCCAAGCTCTACAGGGAGCTAGAGGATGAGGGGAAGATAGTTATAGTCCACACTGGCTGCGATCCAGGTGTGTGGGAGCTTCCCCGCCTATGCAGCCATGCTAGGCCCTCTCTAGTCGAGGAGGCGGCTAAGAAGCATAAGGATCTTATATTTATAGTGGCCCACTTGGGCTCCTACAGCGCCCTTACACCCGGCATATTCTTTCATGAAGCCGTCAGAGCCATCTCAAGAGACAACATCTACGCCGATACAAGTGCAGTAGATCCATACTTTGTGAGGCTTGCAGTAGAGGAGGCAGGATGGGACAAGATACTCTTCGGCTCAGACTATCCCTACGTCACTGGCACTAAACCAGTGGACTGGGTTAAGGAGATAAGCATGTTAGATATACCGTCTAGAAGCAAGGAAGCAATATTGAGGGACAACGCCGTGAAGCTATTAAGGAGCCTAGGGCCCCCAGCCCCGAGGCTATGATGACCGCTGGGTTGACCCTCGAGCCCCCCGTACGGGGGCTGTGAAGCGTTCACGGACCACCTGAGCCGTATCTGGTAGGAGGAACCTTACACCTCCTATTTCCACGCTCATAACTTTAATGCCGTACACGTCCTCTATAATGCTAGTATTAAGTCTGGAAGGTGGCCCACTATAGGCTATGGAGCCCTTGTGGATCAGCGTGACTGTATCTGCATATCCCATATACATTATCTCGTGCGTGGTCATAACAACTGTAACTTGCCTAGAGACTTCTCTGAGGAGGCCTATCACCCTGATCTGGTTTGCCATGTCTAGGAATGACAGGGGCTCGTCGGCGACTAATAGCTTGGGCATTCTATTCATTGCAGCAGCTATAAGTGTGAGCCTCTGCTCCCCACTACTAAGCTCTCCGAATCTCCTCCCTGTTAGGCTTCTAATCCATTCTAGGCCCACATACCCGAGGAGCTGATCCATGTTCAACCGTTCTCCTGGCCTGGAGCCGTAGAGAACCGCTCTTCTAACCTCGCCTACCTTGGCCCAGGGATCTACCATTATGGATGCTGGAATGTATGATATCCATCCTCGAGCATCCCTAGGCACTGTACCACATACCTTAACAACGCCCTGATACCTTACCAGGCCTAGTAGTGACCTGAGGAGTGTGGTCTTTCCGGCCCCGTTAGGACCTATGATGAAGTGGAGCCCGCCGGGGCCTAGGGATAGATCCTCGACCTCTACAAGGACCTTACCACTCGCCTCGACCCTTAGACTTCTAATCTCAACACTGCATCCAGTCATAGCTCTCTCCCACTCCTAAGGGTTAGATAGAGCAGGATCACGCCGCCATACAGCGATGATGCAGCTGTAAGCGGTATCTCCCCCCCTCCAACCAGCCTAACAGTGACATCAGAAAATACCGCTAGGCCAGCTCCAGCTATTAGGGCTGCAGGATAGGAGTAGGGAAACCAGGATCCTATTAGGAGCCTGGCCATCCATGGGCCAGCTAGCCCTATGAACCCAATAGGCCCGGCCATAGCCACGATGCTGGATGCTGCCAGTGATGCTAGGGCAGCTGAAGCTAGCCTTAGTGCGGCCACATTGATACCTATGCCCCTACTCATCTCCTCACCTAGTATCAGAGTCCCTATCCTCCTCGAGATCACTAGTATACCCGCCAGGCTGGCTATCGATGCTAGCATAGTATATACTAGCTGTTGGGGGGTTACGTATGCTACTGTCCCGAAGAGCCATGCCGCGGCCCCGGGTATCTTATCCCCTAGCCTGACCAAGACGACCATGCTAACCCCGCCTAGCAGGTATGATACAGATACACCTGCAACTATCATGGCAGTCGCTGATAGACCCATTAGCGTGGAAAGTAGTACTACTACTCCAAAGCTTCCTAGACCCGATATAAATGCTATAGTATATAGACCATACACTGGAGGCGACTGCGACTTTAATATCAATAGTAGTACCCCTAATGCAGCACCGCTGGATATGCCCAGCAGGTATGGATCTGCTAGGGGGTTCCTGAGGGTGTATTGGAGTGTTATCCCTGAGCCTGCCAGTGCCGCCCCCGCCAGTATGGCAGCCGCGGTCCTTATCGATCTATATCTCAGGACCCCGGCATGGGGACCCTCGTAGGATCCCCTAATATAGTCTATCAAGTCTCCTAGTGTTACCCCCTTGTAGGGGCCTATTAGTAGGCTTGCTAGTGATACTGTTAAGAGAAATAATAGGATGAGTGTGTAGCCTAGGATCCTATTCACAGGGTTAATCACCTTATGTTCACGGCTGTGGGATCTCGGGTATGGTCTCAGGTGATATTACCTGTGGTATGTCAATAGGTGATGCACCGTAGAGCTGGGGATAGAGTATGTATTGTATTAGGGGTATGATCTGGGTTATCCTGGGTGAGGGCCTGGATAGCATATCTGCATAGTCCCCCGTTATAGTATATATCCTCTTATTAGTGACCGCTGGTATCTCTAGGACTGCATCTCCTAGCTGATTTACCAGTGCATCTAGAAAGTCTGTCACGTTTATGTTTGATAGTATTATTACATCGGGCTTAGCCGCTGCGAGGTCCTCAGCGCTTATTATAGGCCATCCCGACATGTTTCCGAACGCGTTTATGCCACCAGCGAACTCTATTATGTCGTTCTGGAAAGTGTCGTTTCCTGAGACGAATATAGGGTTTAGCCATACTATGAGAGCCACCTTTACCTGGTCATTCACCCCATCAGCCACGGTCTTCACTAGGGCTAGTGTCCTGCTGAGATCTCCTACAACCTCTATTGCCCGGTCCATGTTACCGGTCGCCATACCCACTATTACGATGGACCTCCTCACATCGTCTATGCTATTCTGGGGTAGTATGACTACTGGTATCCCATAATCCTTCAGTAGTTCCTTCACCTGCCTGTGGGGGGGCGCGTCCACCCCTATGACTAGGTCTGGCTCTAGTGCAAGTATCTTCTCTACGCTGGGGTTCCAGAAGCCTCCTATAGTCTCTATAACACCATTATCTATCATCTCCAATACTTCGGGTGGATAGTCGGAGTACTCGTCCACCCCGACTAGCCTATCTAGGGCTCCAACGAAATATAGCGTCTCTGTTACCGCTGGGGCTAGGGATACTATTCTCTCTGGCCTTGATGCTATGAATACCTGGTCGCCTGTAGCGTCTGTCACTATCACCGGGAAGTTGATCTTAGCCGAGATCTCCTGAACCTCTGCCTGGATCTTGCTTAGCTGCATAGCAAGATCCTCTATTTGGCCTTGGAGCTCCTCTGATGCAAGTTTCTCCAGTATGGCTAGCTTTTCTTGGAGGCTAGCTACCTCTAATGCTATCTCCTGTATATCCTCCTGTGTTGCCGCCTTCTCTAGCCTATCCTGCATACTCTTTATGTCGCCCAAGACGGCTTCTAGGGCGCTCTTGACATCTTCCAGCTGGGCTGTGGAGGCGTAGCCACTGCTGGCCTCCTTTAGAGTCTTCACCTCCTTCTGTAGGCTTGCTATCCTACTGTTAGCCTCCTTCAATTGAGTTTCGAGGCTGGAGATGCCTGCGTATATTGTTCCGAATCCTATTATAGCTATGACTAGTGCTGCCAGGGCTATCGCGAGGGCCCTATCCAAACCTGGACACCGTATCCAACTCGCTGTCGGGCCCCCTTAAATGCTATACCATATAGTTCCCCGTCGGTAATACCCATTTCAGTATATAACCTGCAAGCGATTGTAGAGATACCTGGGCCGCCTGGACTTGGGCAGAAGCCTGGAACCCCAGCTAAATAGAGTAAACTTGATCATGGGCATAGAGCCCAAGGATGGCCTTCGAGAAGCCTACAACACCCTCTCCATCCTCTACAAGAGGAGAGGTATAGCGGGGGTCCACGCCCTAGTACAGTATACAGTAGCTGCATACCTATACAAGAAGGGATACGATATCCAGGTTGAGAGGCTAGTAGGCAATGGGCTGAGGGCCGATATATACGGGGAGGCTCCATGGGGCAGGATCATAGTAGAGGTTGAAACCGGGTTTATACCACACAACATGTTATTATATGGGGAAGCATACATGAAGGCTAGGACCTCATACAAGCTGCTAAGCTATTCCACTCTGACCGATGAATTCTACATAGCAATACCAGCTAGCACAAACCCGGCCACCCTACTGCCTAGATGGATCCTAAGAGAACCGAAACAGAGAGGCCCTGATGATGTTGATGAGGCCAGAAGACTCCTAGAATCTTTCTACCCGCACCATTCCAACCTCTTAGACAGGATATCAGACGCTAAACTTAACGGGATTTATACGGTTAGCTTCAATGGATCGAAGATTAATATAACCATGCTGAGACTATCCGCGTTAAAGGGTAAAGGAGCACCTATATTATATATAATATAAGGAGTGATATATTAGCCTCAAACATTCACCTTATCCCTGCGCCACTAGTAGGTGATGGGAGTGTCCAGTAGTACTGGTACCGGGAAAATTGTAATCATCATAACAGCTCCCAAAGGAGAAGGCAAGAGGATAGCCCGTGCACTGGTAGAGTCCAGGCTAGCCGCCTGCGTCAATATAGTCCAGGGATTAACTAGCCTGTACTGGTGGCAGGGCGAGATCCAGGAGGATCAGGAGGAACTATTGATAGTCAAGACAAGGATGGACGCTCTTAATAAGCTCATTGATGAGGTCAAAAAGATACATCCATATAGTGTACCCGAGATAGTTGCCCTACCCATACTAGGCGGCAACCCAGATTATCTGAAGTGGGTTGATGACGAGGTGAGATCTAGTTGACTCTTGTCACTCCCACCCTTGTAGAGAGGCATATACAGGAGAGCAGCCTACTGGCCAGGGCCTGGGAAGCCCTTCAGGGAGACCCTGAAGTACAGGTTCTCCTAGAAATGAGTAATGTGACCACTGTAAAGAGGCTACTCTACAATGATCATGGGCCTCTGCACGCCAGGATAGTCACGGGGTCTGCCCTCGAGATCTACGATATACTTCTGAAATCAGGTATACAGCCGTCTAGCATAATGGATGGAATAGTGGAGTCAGAGGACCAGGCCAAGCTGATAGTCATGCTTGCAGCGTACCTGCACGATATAGGTAATGCAGTCCATAGGTCTAACCACGAGTTAATAGGATCAATACTGGCAAAGAGCATACTAGACAGGATTCTGCCTCCAATACTAGGCGGAGATAAATCCTTACTGGCAAGACTGGAGTCAGAGGTTATGCATGCAATATACTCTACCTCGATGGATGTGGATGCCCTAACCATAGAGGCCAGTATTGTCAAGGTTGCGGATGCCACCGACATGGCGGAGGGTAGAGCCAGGCTACCTTACAAACATGGCAAGACCGATATCCATGCTGTCTCAGCGCTTAGTATAAAGAGTGTGGAGATAGAGCCAGGATCTATAAGGCCCTTGAGGATACGAGTCAATATGAGGAACCCGGCTGGCCTTTTCCAGGTGGAGAAGGTCCTTATGCCCAAGCTCATGACATCCTTGATCAGGGAGTATGTTGAGATAGTCCCTATAGTCATGGATAACAGTGATATACACCTAGACCCCATATACCCGTAGAACACGGGGTACCTTATGAACGAACTCCTAGACCCAGTAATACAATACGTGGTATCACTCACATGCTCCGCTAGAGAGCCCAGGAAGCCTGAGGCGCCTAGATACCTTATCGAGGCTGCAAATAACGTGGCTACCCAGCTAGGCAGGCCAAGGCCTAGGGAGCCTGTATGCCCTATATGTGGTGCCAGGCTGAAATCTGGCCTAGGCTTATGCAGACACCTATCTAATACACACTATGACGACATACTAGCTATGATCCGTTATGAGGTTGAGAGAGTTTCCTCCTCCTACTCCGACCCCTAACTATAATCTCCCTACCAGCATCTGTATCCACTATGACAGCAGCTACACCCTCATCAATCCTAACCCTTCCCTCATAAACATACACCTCTCCCCGGGGAGCATGCCACTCGGCATCTTCCACCCTAAACTGCCTTCCACCTTCATCCCCAGCCTGAGATACCCTTAGTATCCCGACCCTAAGCAGCTTGGCTGGCCTTGGAAAGATCCTCTCCACACTCCTCCGCCTCTGCCCCCTCCTAGGTGACTCCCCCATTATTCTCTTAACATCCCTATCCTCTACTATCACCTCGAAGTAGTCCCCAGTAGACGCCTTAGATGAGGCCTCAGAAACTCTAAGGATCACATCTACAGGATCCCCTGCCTCCTCTGTTAAATACTCTTTAACAGGCTTCAAGACCTCTATCAATACTCCCCCGTAATCCTCCTCCTGGATCTTATACCATACAACCCTAACCCTAACCTTTCCCTTGGCCAAGGATCCCTCAACCCCATAATGTTCACTTGATCAGGAATCCCGATCCGGCTTAAATCCCCCAAGCTAGCCCCTACACTATGGGTGCTAATCGTGGGTAAACAGCCCACCCTCGACTACTCTCCAATACTAGATGAGATCATAGGTGAAACGGGATTCGCGTACCTCAGGCTTGCTAGAGAGGCAGAGGCTAGAGGTGTAAGGGTTATAAGCTTTGGGATAGGCCAGCCAGACTATGTTACGCCTCAGCATATAAGGGATAGTGCTAAGAGGGCTCTTGACGAAGGCTTCACAGGCTATACCGAGACAGCTGGTATACCCGAGTTGAGAGAGGCTATATCCTGGTATCTCAACAAGAGGTATAATGCAGGGGTTGATCCTGAGGAAGTGATCGTTACTACAGGTGCTAAGACTGCTGTATTCATGGCCTTGGCATCCTATGTGAGGCCTGGGGACGAGGTGATTATACCAGAGCCCAGCTACTATGCATACGCTCAAGTTGTAAAGATCTTCGGGGGAACACCAGTATTTGTCCCCATGAAGTTCACCCCCGGCTACGGCTTCAGCCTGAACATTGATGCTATAGACTCGTCTATAACAAACAGGACTAGAGCTATAGTGGTTACTAACCCCCACAACCCAACCGGGGCCGTCTTCGATGAGGACCAGGTAGAGTCTATAATGGAGCTGGCTAGGCGCAGAGGCCTAGTAGTCATAGCTGATGAGATATACGATAACTTTGTCTTCAACGGAGCCCGGTTTAAGAGTTTCCTATCATTTCATGACTGGAGGGACCACCTGGTTTATGTAAATGGTTTCTCTAAAACCTTCTCGATGACCGGATGGCGACTCGGATACGTTGTAGCTAGGAGAGAGGTTATACCCAGGCTCGTAGACCTTGCGGTTACAATATACAGCTGCGCGCCCAGCTTCGCCCAGAAGGCTGCCGTTGATGCACTTAAGGGCGACTGGGGTCCTGTGGAGGAGATGGTTAGGGAGTTCGAGGCTAGGGCCTCCCTTCTAGCCTCGCTACTAGATGATGTACCTGGATTCGAATCGTATAGGCCTCAGGGCGCCTTCTACCTATTCCCACGTGCTACTGGGGCTATAGCTAAGCTGGGGGTTAGAGATAGCGAGCAGCTGGTTAAGACTCTGCTATTCAAGGCTGGTGTTCTTGTTCTCCCCGGATCCTCGTTCCCAGATAGGGCTGGAGAGGGATTTGTTAGGTTTAGCTTTGCCACGTCACGTGAAAATATTGTTGAGGGAGTAGATAGGTTGAAGAGGATGCTCTCTGGCTAGCCTCTCTTGTATCCTATCTTTCGTAGGAACTCAATCCTCTCCCTCTTATCCTCCTCTCCCTCTACTCCTAGAGGGGTGAACCCGTCGGCGACGCCTAGCAGAGCCCTCTGCTCTCCTAGGTCTGCTACTATGACTTTAAGTGGGTTCGCTGTTGCTGTCTCTATGCTGACCACTTCTTGAACGTTCTTTATGGCGTTGAGTACATTAATGGGCCAGCCGCCGCGTATGTAGATTACGAATACATGGCCAGCCGCTATTCTCCTGCAGGCTTCTATAGCTGTGTCCTCCAACTCCTTATCGTTGCCATCGTGCCTTATGAGCCTCTTCTGTGATGCCTCGCAGAATGCTATGCCGAACTTGAGGCTTGGGCAGCTAGTTACAAGTGCTTCATATAGGTCTTCAACTGTTTTTATGAAATGGCTCTTACCTATTATCACGTTGGCCCCTTCTGGTATCTCTATATCTATTGCTTCTAGCTTCATACTCTTCACCTATAGTCCTTGTATGGGCCGGGGGGTGTTTAACTCTTTACTCTCAAAAACCCCACGGGTAGGGTGGGAAGCTGATCCAGTAGGCTATATCTGCTGGCTATATCCATCCCCTTAGCTTCATAGCGTTTACTACTCTTTCTACAGCTATTGCGTATGCCGCTGTCCTCATGTTGTGCTTTGATGTATCTAGCTTCTTGTTCCAGTAGTCCCACACCCTGGCGAAGTTTGTTATCATCTTGTTTTCTAGCCTCTGCTTGGCTTCCTCCTCTGTTATGAGCCCTCCTATCCTATTGTTGGCCCATTCTATATGGCTTACTATTACTCCTCCCGAGTTTGCAAGTATGTCGGGTATCACCACTATGCCTTTCCTGGTAAGTATATCTTCCGCCTCTGGCGTGGTTGGTCCATTTGCAGCCTCAGCTATTATCTTGGCCTTTATCCTGTCGGCGTTCTCCTCAGTTATTACGTTCTCTATAGCGGCTGGTATTAGTATGTCTACATCTAGCTCTAATATCTCATCTATACCTATTTTCTTCTCTACCCCCTTCTCATAGTATATTACGCTACCTGTCTTATTCTTCACAGCCTTAACGTCATCTGGGTCTAGGCCCTTGCTAGAGTATATGCCTCCCCTGCTATCGCTGACTGCAACCACCTTAGCACCCATCTCGTGGAGGAACTTAGCTGCATAGTAGCCTGCATTTCCATAGCCCTGAACTGCAACTGTTCTACCCTCTACTCCACCGAAGACCTTTTTAGCAGCCTCCCTGGCCGTTATCGCTGTTCCATACCCAGTGGAGATTATCCTAGTATACAGGCCGCCTAGGTCCAGCGGCTTTCCTGTAACCACGCCGAAGTATTGGCCCCTCTTTACCCTACTGTATTGGTCGAAGAACCAAGTCATAACCTGGGGATCCGTGTATACGTCTGGCGCTGGAATATCCTGGTCCACTCCAACTATATCGCTGATAGCCTCAAAGTAGGCCCGCGACAGCCTTTCTAGCTCTGATTTTGATAGCATGTGGGGGTCTACCCTGACGCCGCCCTTACCCCCGCCATAGGGTAAGCCAGCTAGGGAGTTCTTCCATGTCATCCACATGCTTAGGGCTATAACCTCGTTCATCGTTACATCAGGGTGGTATCGGACGCCGCCCTTGTATGGGCCTAGAGCACTGTTGTGCTGGCTTCTCCATCCTATGAATACCTTGACACTTCCGTCATCCATTTTAACCGGTATCTTAACCTGGATTATCCTCTCAGGTACTGCAAGCATGACGTATATATCGTCTCCTAGGCCTAGAAGGTCTACAGTCTGCCTGAGCTGCTTCTTAGCCTCCTCATAGGGGTCACGGTGTGCCATTCTGCGGCACCGGTTAGATATATGCGGGTGCATGGTATAAATGCACTTGCTATTCTAACATATTGTTTTATACAAATACAATCGGGTTATAACACAGGTAGCGAACCCCACTAGAACCCCACCACTGATGTGCGGGGGCCAGAGGCCCTGGGCTCACGGGTAACCCTGCCTGCAGGGCCTCACCCGGGCGTCGCAACCCCCAGGATAAGGAATATATCTTGCACACTAGGAGGTATAAGTCCTCCATGGATATGTGGGGAATGTGGCTGTGAAGTGTATAGGGCTAGTTACAGACTTCGGCGACAGCCCCTATACGGGGATCATAAGGTCGCTAGCCTACAGCATAGTCGGAGGTAACGCCTGCATAGTCGATATAGACCATAGCGTGCCTAGCTTTAGTATTCTAGCTGGAGCCTATGTCGTAGCTCACACCTATAGATGGCTGCCACGAGGCAGCATAATAGCTACCGTGGTAGATCCAGGGGTAGGCTCTACCAGGGAACCAATCGCTGTTGAGGCTGGGGACTATTATTTCATAGGACCTAACAATGGAGTCCTATATCCTGCCATAACGCGTGAGGGGTTTAAGCAGGGAGTTAAGATATCCTCTCAACAAGTGGCTAGCCTCGCAGAGCCTAGATTTCTAGGTAAGCTACCACGTGGCCGGTGGCCACTCTCCAACACATTCCATGGTAGGGATATATTTGTCCCGGCAGCGGCTTTGATCGCTTCTGGGCATGGAATAGAGGAACTGGGAGAGCCACTAGAGCTGAGGGACCTTGCCAGATCCTCTATAGACTACGTGGAGAGGAGCAATAGTGGCTATCGAACCACCGTGGTCTATATAGATAAGTTTGGTAACACCGCCCTGAGCGCGAGAGAGCACTCTATACCGTTGAAGCTAGGAGAGCCAGTTATAGTTGAGACTATGTCTGGAATCTCTTATAGGATCCCGTTTCTAAGGACCTTCTCAGACGTGAACCCAGGCGACCTGGTTATGTATGTGAACAGCTTTGGCCACCTAGAGATAGCTGTTAATCAGGGTAATGCCTCGAGGAAGCTGGGTCTAGAGTTCGGCGAGAAAATTACTATCCATGTTGCGGGCATCTAGTACCTCTCGACCTTTAAACCGTGGAATAGATCCTTGTACTTATCATATACCATACAATCTATCACTATATCTTCCCCTACCCTGATCACTGCTAGACCATCTAGTGGTGTAGGCTCTGGCTCGGGTAGCCCCCGCGGCTTCTCTGTCCCCGCGTATACCAGCTTTTTGCCCTGCTTCCTCCAGTAGTATCTTCCATAGTACTCGTATACTTTCACTGCCCCATCGCTCAGCCTCCTATAGACCTTGTGGACTGGTTTCAGGTAGTAACCTGTGTGGGAGATCCTTGTGTTATACGAGTATATCTTATACTTGACTTCGTCTAGAATCTCATCTATCCTTGATGCGCCTCCCCTGATTAGTAACCTACACTCGCTGTTCATTCCTCCTCGTCCAGCCAGAGCCTCAGGCTCTCTCTCCTCCTTACCTCTCTAAGCATCCTGTCAAGGTGCCTATATACTGTCCCGTGCATCCTACCCTCTGCCAGCATCTCCACAGCTTTCTTAGCTAGCATTGCCCTCTCGTAGTCTCCTATTATCGCGACATAGTAATCCCCGACGTGTATGTATGTGCCAGTCATTTCCTCGAGCGTCCTTCTAGCCCTTCCCCTCTCCCCTATGATCCTGGCTTTAACCCTGGTCAGGTGGTTTGGCGAGTCCCCTACTATCTGCTTTAGATCTACTATAACCAGTATCTGGTCCTCGTCTAGAAGGCGGTATGCCTTCTCTGGCGGGAATCCGTATGCTATTGCCTTAACTACCTCTCCCGCCTTCATTAGATTTATTGGTGCTGCAGTGTCGGATTCTAGTATGACCATCGAGTTCTCGGAGTCTATAGTCATGTTGACTCCAGTCTTCTCCATTACATATCTCTTAACAGCCCCTTCAGCCCCTATTACAGCCCCCAGCCTATCTGGGGGGACTCTAATGTATATTCTTGGCCTAGCTATGCCTCCACTCTCTCCTTTAGACACTGTTCTAGCACACCCCCTATATCGTCCCTGAGGCTCCTACCTATATGCTCTTGAAAGAAGCTTGTTAAGTTATCTATATCTCTCTGGAGAAATTCCCACGCATGAGGATGATTTAGTAGGACTGCTTGGCTCACGTCTATTATCCACGGCTTTCCCTCCCAGATCATAATGTTATACTCGCTCAGGTCTGCATGCACTAGGCCCGCCTTGCAAACCATTGTCTTCAACTGGGCCATCAGGTCCTCATAGTAGTAATGCAACTCCTCCTTATCCAGCTCACTAATTACCTCTACCAGCAGTGGAGCCCTATAGCCTTCCTCTCCTAGAAACTGCATGACTATAACATTGCCTGACAGGCCCCGTGGGCTTGGGACTCTTACCCCTGCCTTGCCTAGCCTGACCAGGTTTCTATATTCCTTTCTAGCCCATTCATATATCAGCTTCCTGAAGTTTCCCTTAGGGATTGACTCGAACCTTGGATCTCCCTCTATATACTTTCTAATACTCTTTCTGAATTCTGCAGTTGCTGAGAGGTAAATCTTCACCGCTATATCGCCACCACTCTTATCCTTCCCCCAGTACACCCTAGCCTCTTTACCCGAACTCACTACCCCCTTAAGCTCCCATATTACCCCCTTGGCCTCTAGCCTGTATATGTGACCTATAGTTATAGAGTCGAACACCTCCTCCACAGTCTTGAATAGGTTTCTGTCCTTTATTCTCCTCTCCTCCTGCCTCCTCCTCTTATACCATCTAGCCCTTGTCAAGGCCTACTCGACTACCTCCTCTAGGAACTCCTCCGTTATTAACCCCTTTTCTATGAGTGAGCGTACCTCGTCCCTAAGATAGCGATAGACCACCTCTCCCTTATTATCCGACGTACCCCATGGTAGAAATAGTACCACATCACCCTCTCTCATCCATACACGTCTTCTCATCTTGCCTGGTATCCTAGCCATATACACGTTTCCATCAGTGCAGAGTACTTCAAGGAACCCTCCGCCGACATTCCTTGTTATCACACATAGTATTGTTCCCTCATCCTCGCTCGGGAGAGGCATCTCCCCCTTAGACTCGCGCCGTCCCCCCTTCTTCCTGCCTCTAGCCATTTTCCTGCACCCCCATACCCAGTTCCTCTATTACATATATCAACTTGCCGTACCTGATCACCTTGTAAAGGAATCCCTCTCTAAGACCGTCAACCATGGTTCTTACATGGCTTATAGGATACTCTACCAGGGCCTCAGGCCTGGATGGATCGGTGAACAACACCGTATCGTTACCCTTATATACTAGGAGCAGCTTAGCGCTTAACACACCCTGGTCGTGCTCGAATCCTCTACCCCATAGGTCTTCTGTCCCTATAGTCTCTTCAATGCCCTTCTCCATATTGAAAGCTATTAATCCGCCTCTTCCTAGCCCGAAGATCAAGTATCTCTTCGTTCCTATCCTGATTACGTCGCCGCTCTTCACATCCGGAAGTCTAACCGATATTGTTAGCCTCCCCTTTCTCTTGCCATCGCTCCTCCTCCCTACAAGCTTGTAGGCCTCCACAGTCTTACCTAGCATCTCGCTACTTATCTTGGATGCAATAATCCTGGCCGAAGAAATCTCGTCTACTAGAAGGTCGATGCCATTCCTGCCCTCCTCTATACTGATTATTGAGGATCTTATTCCAGGATCTAGCCTAGCCAGCACCCTTTCTAGCCCTCTCCTCTGTTCCTCACTTAGTTTTCCTGAGCTGCTTCTCACCTGTACTATAGCATTATACCCCCTCTTCGTAATCTTATTGGTGCAAGCCGGGCATACGCCAACATCTAGCTTAAGGCGTATAACCCTATCCTCACTAATACCCACATCTTCCGATTCTCCCTTAATCGTAGCTATGATACTATAAATTCCTGGGCCGTGCAGCTCGGGTATAATCTTCACATTGTCTATCCACGCGTAATCCAGTCCCTCTACAGGCCTTAGCTTCTCTGTTAGGATCGTGAACATCACATCCCTTATAGTATCTTCGATAGAGTCCTCGACTCCTCTACTCCATACTCCCTTTACCCTAATGGAGCCACAGTATCTACATATTACCAAGTTAACCTGGTTAGGTAGCTTGGCGACTCCGTAGACCTCGGCGAAGCAAGAGCTACACAAGCCCCGTATAACTCTATCAACACTCCTGCCGCACCTGGCACATATCCTTCCTTTAACCATATCCTCATCCCTTACCACATATATCCTAGTGACATTACATCGCCTGACGGTAGGCTAAATATTAGACCCTGCCAGCTTCTTAGCTTAGCTGGCCCGGATGGGGACTCCACGGGACTGACCCTCTGGCTAGGGATGGGGAAACCTGTCTCATCCGACGGGCTTTCTGGGGTGTAATGCTTATAATGTACTCCACTGCTCAATAATACACCAGAAACAAGGGTGTATAGAAGGATGACTAAGAATAGCAAAGTGATGATAATACCGATTCTGGCAGCTGTTCTACTGTCGAGCCTAGGGACTGCGTTTTACATAAACGGTCCTCTAGGAACTAGCACTATATCTGAGGCAAGCTACCCTATGACACTGTCAGCACAGACCTTTAACTCAACCTTCCAGCCTGATGACGTATTCACCCGTGGCGAGACCGTATATATAATGGTAAACCTAACATACCCCCTAGTAGACTCCTACTACGCTAACGCCACACCTCTCACCGCATACATAGTAGTAACAGTCTACATGCCATTCTATACATCGCTAACCTACATTACGATAACTACGGTAGATCCAGGAGAAACATTCACAACATTCATACCATTCCTGATACTAGGCAGTTTCCCCACTGGGACCTATGAGGTTGACATAATAGTCTTAGACAGGATGCCCGGTGATCCAGGTGCCACCCTATTAGCAAATCCGGTTACAATAACATTTACCGTAGTATCTTAGCTATGATACCGCGTGGTGGGAACTATGAGGGCTATCAGGCTAAATAGCATATATGGAGGGATACTCCCGCTGATACTGTTACTCGCCCTACTTCTACCCCTATCATCTCCAGTGTCATACGCTGCGATCACGATAGACGTGTGGACAGACTCGCCGGTATACAACCCGGATGAGCTAGTCACCATAACCGGTTACGTGGAAGTCGATGGATCTCCAGCTGCTGGGACTCTAGTATTAGTTACAATAAAGGATCCGACCGGTAACGTAGTATTAACCAGGTACCTGGTAACAAACTCTACAGGTAACTTCGAGCTACTCTTCAACGTATCTACTGCGATCTACACAGACGTCTATGGAGTCTGGAGCGTCATAGCACAAATCTCTGGCGGTCCCAGCGATAGCGAGATCTTCATTGTGGGAACCCCTGTCCTAGAGATAACAAGCCCTGCAGCAGACTCTACATTTGAAGTCAACGATACCGTTACAATTTCGGGCTCCTTCTATGTGAGCGAGAATTCACAGGGCATCCCCAATACAAGCATAACTGTCGAAGTCTCTAATGGTACATCTACAGTGTTTAGCGACACTGTGATAACCGATAGTAATGGTAGCTTCAGCACCAGCTTCACAATAACTAGTGACATGGCCAGTACAGATACAACATTCACTATAACAGTTACTGGTACACTAACTGGAACTAGCTCCAGCGTCAATATAAACGTAGTGGTACCAACAGGCGGGGCTCCAGGCCCGCTACCTGGCGCCGGGCTAGTAGGTGGGGTTCTAGTACCAGAGTCCCCTAGCGGTATAGGCCTGCTAGCCCTCATACCAGTCGCTGTTGCCGGAGTAATAGCAGCCTTATTATACAAATTGAGGAGGAAGTAATAGCCTGGGGGCCTAGCCCCACGTTTTTTAATAATAACAGTAGTAGTAAGTATAATTTAAGTTGATCTAATCCATGCTAATGAGGGCTAGCAGGAACGTGCCTCCCAACAACC
Source organism: Desulfurococcales archaeon (assembly GCA_015523445.1). Lineage (GTDB taxonomy): Archaea > Thermoproteota > Thermoprotei_A > Sulfolobales > Acidilobaceae > S012-22. Next base: position 20,187 of record WAKG01000072.1, read on the forward strand.
TATTAAACCTAGGATCCAGCTGGAGCTCTCTATCTAGTTTAGCCAAGTATTTTAGCCCTCTACCCGTCTGAACCTGAAGAAGCCCTCTAATCCGGGCCAGTTTAAGGTAGGAGCCCAAGACGATCTTGTAAATACTATCTTCATTCCTAATCCTAGCCTCCTTGAGTAGTTTAACTCCCTTCAGGTTTAGTAGGAACCCTGTATCTAAGATACTCATAACCTCATAGAAATCGCCTAGACTAGTCCCCTGAAGAGTGATACTCCTCCTAGTAATACCCTTAGAGTCTAGGAACCTGACTTCATCGCCAAGGCTAGAGGCCTCCATCCCATCTATTACAGCAATCACGTCATCTGAACCAATCCTATAAAGCATCTTCACCCCGTCTAGGAGGCTTCTATACCCTTCACCTCCCCCATAGCCCAAGAGTAGAGCTGATGTATGAACAGCGACATGTAGCCCTACCAGAGGCCTCCTCTCTAAGTGCTCGAAGGCCCTAGCTAAACTGGACTGTATGACCTTCCCTATCCCTAGGCTATGTAGGCTCCTCTCTCCTCGCCTGAGCTCAACGCCTCTTCTGTACGCATCTTCTGCATGTGAAATGATGTATACCGCCTCCTCTAGAGCCTGCTCGAATATGTTATCTAGCCGTAGCCTGTGGATTGTTCCTGGCTTGATGGGGGTGGATAGTGTGAGTAATAGTAGCCTAGAGAGTCTGATTACCTCCTCCTCCAATAGTGTTAACCCCCTGAGGGTGCCGCTTAAGATCCCTCAGGCTAGGAATCTATATACCCTTGGTGCCCAGTAGTGCCGTGCCCGGGTTTCAGGGTTGAATTTAACGTTAATCTTACAGATCCTAGGCTTCTCCTGGATTATTATAGGGCTATAGTTGAGGTCCTAGCATCTTCAGGGTGCGACTCTATCTCTAGCCATGCATGGGCTTTGGCTGCCTGTGAAGGCTCTATAGTTAAGGTCTGGATACCCAAGGAGGTAAATATACCTTTGCAGGCTAGGATACGGATCTCGGTCGAGTCTGGAGAGCCGGGTATGCTTATAGGTATAGTGAAGATGCTGATTAAGGGCATGGCTGAGAGGGGTATAACTGGTATAACTATGGATTAGCCCTTGACCACCTGCTTGGCCGGATATAAGTGTTTAGCCTGCATTATGGCAGCTTGTATCTTCCTCGTAACATCCTTTAGGCTTTCGCCAGTACTGACTAGCCTACCTTCTCTTACAACTAACCTATTATTCACAGTAACTAACCTAACCCGGGCTCTACCCTCAAGGAGCCTCCGTAGCCCCCCATCTATAGCTACCATATCGCCTTGGTGCCTCATGCCGTAAGCCTTGTAGCCCCCCATAGTTGCCCTTTTCAGGATCCCTACTGGGTCCTCCTTGAAGAGGCTCGTTATCATTTTTATGTGGCTACCAACGCTACCCACTAATAACGGCCAGTCACTTCCAAAACCTGTTATACCGCTTATGCTACGCCTAGTCCTCCTATAGAGTAGGTGGTTCGAGTATGGACATGATATACAGGTTACTCCATAATACGCCGGGTCCTCATCCTCCATACAATGGACACCCACTATCCTAGCAGGATATGGCGGGCCCCCAGCAAGCCTTGCAAGCTCCTCCATCTCCCTTATACCCTCACTCACGTGTATACCGACAACGCTACCCAGCCTCTTAGCCAGAAGCAGGGCATCCCTGAGCATGGACGCCCCATAACGCACGCTATGGACAAATACACCTATCCTAGCCAACCCATCATCAAGGTACTTTACATACCTCTGAGCTACATCCGACACCTCCGAGACCGAGGCCCACCCTCTCCGCTTCATAACGGTAGGAAGGAAAACTGTTCTAGGCTTCTCCCGGAGCGATAGCCAAGCCCTAAGATTAGCCTCCAGCCTACCCGTGACGGCCACCAGAGTAGTACCCTCGAGCAGAGACCTCTTAAAGACCAGGCTAGCAAGCATACTGGACAGCTTCAGGTCAGACCTGATACCAGCCTCATCAACCACCAGCCTCCTATTTTCAAACCACTCATAGCTATGCCTCCACAACACTCCCGGCTCTAGCCCAGCATCAACAACTTGAGGATGCATGTGGCCATCGCTAAACCCGGGTATAACCACTAGGTCATAATACTCATCTATAACATGGCGAATCCTTACACCCTCAACGTACCTACCATAGATTATAGCCTCACCAGCCTCCAGATACCCCACTCCCTATACCACCGCTACCCACGCTTTTGTTTGTCCCATATAGTATTCACAACCAACTATAAAAGGATTAGTACTAACTAACGGCCAAATACATATTATTAAGGAATATTAATAGGAAATAGTACTTATAAATATATTTGTTGTTCTTAATAATTATTATTATTACTATTTTAACATATACTTAAACTGATAAGTAAACTTTAAAC
>WAKG01000073.1 GCA_015523445.1 Desulfurococcales archaeon
CTGGATGCTCCATTCGACTACCTGCTCCGCCTCCTCGGAGTCTACGTAATACCGGGGGTAATTGGGGTAGCGGCTATCGCCAGCCTGTCGATGAGGAGGTATGCCTCCCAGGTGGAGGGTGTATCAGCTACATACGGGGAGACGCTGAAGGATGTAGTAGAGAGGACGATCAGGGTGTTCGTCTTCGTCGCCGCCTTAGAGCTGTTGGGGTACAGTTTTACTCCTATGGTTGTGTGGTACTTCTCCAAGCTGGACCCGGCGGTACTATATTGGGTCAACACTATATCTGCTGTCGTGGACAACGCGACACTGGCTGCGGCTGAGATTGGTCCTTATTTGAGTGAGGAGCAGATTAGGAGTGCTTTGATGAGTCTCCTCATATCTGGGGGTATGTTGATACCGGGTAATATTCCTAATATTGTGGCTGCCGGCAGGCTAAGAATAACTATGAAGGAGTGGGCCAAGATCGGAGTACCATTCGGAGCAGCCCTCCTAATAATATACTTCACAATAATAGAAATACTAGGAATACACATAACACTCTAAGACACGTCAGGAACATCCGTGAGGTGATAGTGGTGGGCCAGGAACCTCTCAGTAGGATCCTCCTACCTCTAGACTTTTCCCGGGTTAGTGATGCACTCCTAGATTTTGCTGTCAAGCTAGCCTCAAAGTACTCCTCTGAGATACTTCTAGTCCATGTTATAGAAGAGAGTGTAGTGGAGCATGTAGCTGCAGGCTATGATGTATCAGGTTTTGTAGATGAACTAGAGGAGAAAGCTAAGGCTAAGCTAGGACAGTATGCTGATAAGGCTAGAAGTCAGGGGATAAGGGCTCGTATATACGAGAATATGATCGTTGGAGACCCAGCAGCCGTAATCTCTAATATAGCATCTGAGGAGGGTGCTAGCGAGATCCTGGCTGCATCAAAGGGATGGGGGATAAGGAGGCTAATACCTCTGGGTAGCACCGTACGCCTGCTAGCTGCATTGAGCCCTATTCCCCTAATTAGGTTAAAGACTGTGAAGGAGGGAGATAACGTTAAGATTCTCGGGGATCCCGAAGAGATGTTCTCCCATATACTGATGGGGGTAGATTCCACAGTTTCAAAGGGTACTATAGAGTATACTGCAAGTCTAGCAGCTAAGACAGGGGCTAGGGTTACGGTAGTCCATGTCATAGAGGATCGCGGGGATACAGGGGATCTGGGATTTGTAGATGATGTAGTATCTAGGATAAGTGGAGCTGGAGTGGAGGTTTCAAGAGTAATAGTATCGGGTAAGCCTTATAAGAGGATAATAGAGGTGTCAAATCAGCTCGAGGCTAATTCAATACTTGTAGAAAGGAGAGTGGAAAGACAAGTCCTTAGAGAGGTTCTACTTGGATCAACTCTTGTTAACCTTCTAAATAAGGCTAATAAGCCTGTTATAGTAGTTCCAGCTACCGGTTCCTAAGGCCTGGCCCAGCCTCGGAGGGCTCCTAGTCATCATTGTTGCAGTGTCCACCACAATCATCATGGGCCGGGCCATATATGAGGACTGACTGGGACCTCCCTAATATCTGCACTGTCTAGGACTCTAGGATCTTAGACTAAGCCTAAGACTAGCAATCCACGTGTATAGTAAGTTTAATTTTGCCATTATGAGAGATCCCTTGTTTATCTAGTACGTTTATAGCAGTATCTATAAGATCCCTACTATTAATGTCAAAGATCTTGCCAGATTTCGTGCAGGCTATATTGATATGGGGATGAGGCCTATCTATCCTCATCCTACCATCAACCTCTATAATAGATATAAGCCCGGCCTCCTCGAGCATCTTAATAGTATTATAGGTAGTGGACACGCCTATTCCAGGTATTGCCTTCCGGGCCTCCTCAACTATTTCATTTAGAGTTGGGTGCCTATCTATCATGTTCATTATAATCCTGGTTAATACTATCCTTTGCGGTGTTAGCCTGGCGCTTATCTTGGCTAGCTCCTTGATAGGATCCTCCATTACTCGGCCCCGTGTATACGTGTATACCCTGCTCTTATACGATTTTATATAGACAGGACAGAATAGTGCCCTGTGGAGGGATGCAAGTATGAAAATATGGGGGATGATACTAGGGGGATTCCCGAGATCCAGGTATGCCAGGTACGCGCTGAGAGACCGCGAGAGAGGGGTCACACCCTTTGCAGAAGACGTAGAGGCCATAGATAGGGCTTCAGCCCAGATTATAGGGGCACAGCTAGCTGCCGGATTCCCCGTAGTGGTGGATGGTATGATAGACTGGCATGACATTTTCAGGCCTTTTGTAGATGCCTGGAGGAACACCACTGTTGACGGGCTTCTTAGGTACTTTGATAACAACTTCTTTTACAGAATACCAGTGTTTACGGGTGAACCCGATCCCAGGGAGTATGTGTTGCCACGGAGGATACTCAGATTCAAAGAGATCGCAGACCCAGCCTCGCTAAAAGCGGTTCTGCCAGGACCCGTATCATTCGCATACATGTCAAAGAACAATAGTGGCCTTAGTAATGAAGAGCTAGCTGAAAAGATCGCATATATATTAAGGGATGAGGCAAGAAAGGCTATAGATTCTGGCGCCTCCCTTATCCAGATTGATGAGCCATTCCTAGCAGATATAGATGCTACAAGGGACCATGCCAGGCTAGCGGCAGAATTAGTAGATAAGATAGTGGAAGGTGTAGAGGATAAGTCAATAGTCTCAATATATTTCAATATACCTGAGTCTAGCGTGTTCGAGGAGCTACTGAATACAAGAGCCAAGTATATAATGATAGACGTTGTAGACGCCCCCATAAGGGCGGAGAGCCTTGTAAAGAATATAGGATTCGGGGACCATACTCCCGTATTAGGTGCTATCGATTCCAGGAGGATCATAGACGATAAACCCAGCTTCGTGGAGAATTTCCTAAAAGCAATAGAGTCTAGCGTAGATGAGGTTGTGGTCACAACGTCAACGTGGCTGGACCTAATACCATTCAGATATGCCCTTAGGAAGGTATATGTTCTCGGTAGGATAGTCGAGGAGCTAGCGGGTAGAAACGGGTATGATCTGTACTCTATATGGAGGTGAGCAATAGATGGCTGGATATGAGGTTCCTAGGAAGTTCCCGACAACCGTGGTCGGGAGCTACCCCAAGATACCGCCTGCAATGGACCTGATAAAGAAGAGGAGAAGCGGGGATCTAACAGAGGAGGAGTTCAGGAAGCTGATCAAGGAACCTATAAGCGAGGCTGTTAAGGATCAGATCGAGGCTGGAATAGACATCATTAGCGATGGAGAACAGTCCAGGGAGGATATGGTAGTATACTTCGCCGAGAGGGTGCAGGGCTACAGGCCAGGAGACTGGGTCAGGATATTCGATAACGTGTACTTTAGGAAGCCGATCATAGTAGGCGAGCTCAGGTGGATAAGGGAAATGATAGTAGAGGACTGGATATATGCAACTAGCATAAGCATGGGCAGGCCCGTTAAGGGGATAATAACAGGCCCATACACAATGATGGAGTGGAGCTTCGACCTTAAATATGGAGATAGGAGGGAGCTGATTATAGAGCTGGCCAAGATAATAAGGAAGGAAATTGACGAGCTAGTGGCACGGGGAGCAAGGTACATACAGGTAGACGAGCCAGCCCTATCCACAAGGCCGTGGAGGGAGGAGGCAGAGCTACTCAAGGAAGCCTTGGACGTCATATTCAAGGGCCTAGACGCGAAGAGGATAGTACATATATGCTATGGACGCCTAGAGAAGATCATTCCATACATACTAGACTACCCAGTAGACCAATTCGACCTGGAACTGAAGAACAGTAACTTCAGGCTTCTCCCCTACCTAAAAGAGTATGGATACGATAAGGAGCTAGGCTACGGCGTGGTAGACGTTCACAGTCTACAGATAGAGACCGTGGAGGAGATCAAAGGATACATAGACATGCTAATGAAGATGGACTTCATAGCCCCAGAAAAGGTATACGTAGACCCAGACTGCGGCCTCAAGAGACTGCCTAGAAGTGTTGCTAAGGCAAAGATGAAGAACCTAGCGGAGGCAGCAAAACTTGCAAGGAGAGAATGGTAAGTGGCTAGGCAAGCTTCCATCAAGGATACTCGAGGACATGCTATCCAAGCCATTAGGGGCTGGGGGAGCATCCACTATAATAGGTCCCTCTACAGGGGAAGATGCAGCCATAATAGACATGGGATGCTGCGACCTGGTAATGCACGTAGACCCCATCACAGAGGCCGGGAGCAGGGCTGGATGGCTAGCAGTACACGTGGCATCAAATGATATAGCAGTTACAGGAGCTAGGCCCAGATGGATCATGCTAACAATACTAGCCAGAGAGGGGGCTAGCCTAGGCGAAATAAAGGAGATAATACAGGAGGCGGGAAAGGCAGCGGCTGAGATCGGCGCGGAGATCGTAGGAGGCCACACAGAGGTGACGCCAGGGCTGGGAAAGACAATAGTGCAGGCAGCAGCCATAGGCTATACCTGCAAGGGGTGCAGCATACCAACCTCAGGGGCCAGGCCAGGAGACCTAGTCCTCCAGGTAAAGCCTGCAGGGCTCGAGGGGACAGCAATAATCGCATCAGACTTCAGAGATATACTAGAGGATGCAGGGATAGACAGGGAAACCCTAGACAGTGCATCAAGACTGTATAATAGGATAAGTGTTGTCGAGGAGTCCCTAGCACTGGCAGAGAGAGGCCTGGTAACGGCTATGCACGACCCCACAGAAGGAGGCCTACTAGGCGGGCTAATAGAAGTAGCTAAAGCATCCCGCACAACCCTAGTCATCAGAGCTAGGGAAGTGCTAATAGCCAGAGAGACGAGACTCATAGCAGAGGTCCTAAGAATAGACCCACTAAAACTAATCAGCAGCGGAACACTAATAGCAACAGTACCCAGGAGCCACATAGAGGAGGCCTCCAGAGTCCTGGATGAGATAGGCGTGGAGTACCAGTTTATAGGAGAGGTTATAGGGTACAGCGGGGCCTACCTTAGGCTGGAGATGGGAGACTCCTATATAGAATATAATGAGGAGCCGATGGATGAGATCACTAGGGTGATCGAGAGGTATGGCAAGGGATAAGAAGAGGAGCAAGAAGGTATACAACTGCCTGGAGCCACCATGCATACACGTTGTTGTAGATGAGAGGAAGGGCATATTCAAAGTCTTCGTAGAAGACTACGACCTTATCATACCAATACCAATCGAGGAGATCTCGAGGGCCTGCAGAAGCCTAGAGGAAGAGTTAGGGCATGCTAGTAGAGAGGCGTACGGCGACGAGGTAGACTATTTAGCAAGAAAATACCTAGATGCTAGGCCAAAAGAAGGCTAGGCAAGCCCCTGCTCCCTCAATGAATCGATCATAGACTTTACAGACATCAAACTCTCCTCCAGACCCCTCCTCTCCTCCTCGTCCAATGGCAGCTCTATAACCCTCTTCATACCGCCAGCACCTAGTATTATCGGGACCTCACCCACTATATCACTGAAGCCATACTCCCCATTGAGGACAACGCTGGCTATGAATACCTTATTATAACCCTTCTTAACAGCCTCTGCCATGAGCGCCAGCCCGGCACCTGGGCCGAAGCTGCTACTATACCCCCTAAGCTCCGTGATCCTAGCTCCAGACTCCACAGTCTCCTTCACAATCTCCTGGATCTCATCCTCGGATAGGAGAGTTGTCAGAGGTGCACCTCCGACGGTGGACAGTCTGGGGACAGGATACATCTTCTGGCCGTGCATCCCCAGGACTATAGGTACTATTGATGCAGGGCTGATGCCGAGCTTGAGGCTAGCATAGTAGGCCAGCCTCCCAGCATCTAGGACTCCGCTGAATCCAATAACCCTACTCCTATTCCAGCCCAGCTCCTTGTACATAACGTATGTCATCGCATCAACCGGGTTGGTTGTGAGTATCACTACAGACTCTGGGGCATATTTTTTAATGTTCCTAGCAACCTCCTTTATTATACCCGAGTTCTTTGCTAGAAGCTCTTCCCTGGTCATACTCGGTTTCCTAGGGAACCCCGCAGTCACTATAACCAGATCGCTACCCTCCATCTCCTTATAGTCGTTAGTGCCCTTGACGCGTACGCTGAGGCCTAGTATAGCTGCAGCATGGCCGAGATCCAGTGCCTCGCCCTGGGGCCTACCCTCTATAATATCGATCAGAAGTATGTCATCCAGCTCCTTAAGCATCATGTAGTTAGCCGCAGAGGTCCCTACACGCCCAGAACCTATTATTGTTATCAAGACCATGCACCATGACACAGACTATGTTTCTTCCGAGTTAAAACATTCCCCCGAGCCTAGATTAAGTATACTAGATATTGCTGAGGCTAAATAGTGGGCAAGCCTGAGCGGCTCAGGCATACGGCCGAAAAACTGTAACTCCTCTACAACACTGACAATGCGATCCAGGCTAGCACCCCAGACTATAGCATAAAGTCTCCCCCTCCGCGTTCTAAGCTCAACAGCATCCCCCACAATCTTCAACACCCGAAGCCTAACCCGGTGCATATCCACATTAACCACTGCTGATGCAAGCCTTTCTAGGGAAGGACTATACTTATAGAGAACCACGACAGGAGCCCCTGTGAGCCTATGGATAGAGGCAGGAGATGCAACATTAAACC
>WAKG01000074.1 GCA_015523445.1 Desulfurococcales archaeon
TAACCGGGGTCACCAAGGGGTTCCGGTACAAACTCAAGGTGATCTATAGCCACTTCCCTATAAATATAAAGATTGAGGGGGACAGGTTTATAGTATCGAACTTCCTCGGCGAGAAGGCTAACAGGGTTGCCAAGATACTCCCCGGAGTCAGCGTCTCGGTGAAGGGCCAGGACGTGACGGTTGAGGGTATAGACGTGGAGGCGGTGGGCCAGACTGCGGCCAATATAGAGCTGGCCACGAAGGTCAAGGATAAGGACAGGAGGAAGTTTATGGACGGGATTTACATATACGAGAAGGGGGTGGCAGAGTAGTGCCCGAGAGGCCCAGACAGGTTAGGGAGAAGAGGAGCCTCCAGAGGAGGCTAGCTAGGAGGAGGGACAAGCCCAGGTTCCTCCGCTACCTGTCATGGAGGTTCTGGAAGTTCGAGCGCAGGGAGTACTGGAGGAAGCCTAAGGGTAACGATAACAAGATGCGGCTACAGGTAAAGGGATACCCGCCCATAGTCAAATCAGGGTATGGTACAGACAAGCGTTTCAGAGGACTTCATCCCAGCGGTCTCGAGCCGGTGATCGTACACAATCCGAGGGAGCTGGAAGGCCTAGACAGGGAGAAGCATATAGTCTATATAGCCTCCAGCGTGGGGCTCAAGAAGAGGATGCAGATAAGGCAGAAGGCCCAGCAGCTAGGCCTCAGGGTTGCAAACTAGGAGGGAGGAGGAATGGACTACAGGCTCCAGAGGAGGCTGGCGGCCGAGATCCTGGGTGTAGGCGAGTCCAGGATCTGGATTAGCCCCAACCCAGAGCATACTGAGGAGCTGGAGCAGGCAGTTACCAGGAGGGACGTGGAGGCACTGATCAAGAGAGGCCTCATAAGGGTAAAGCCTGAGAAGGGTAACAGCCATACAAGGTGGCTGGAGAGGAGGAGGCAGAGGAGGAAAGGTAGGAGGCGCGGCTACGGCAAGAGGGAGGGCAAGGCCACTGCAAGGAGCGACCCGAAGAGGGACTGGATCTACAGGATAAGAAGGATCAGGAGGTACCTGAAGTGGATGAGGGATCATGGCAGGATAGATAAGAGGACCTACCGCCGCCTATATAGGCTAGCCAAGGGGGGAACCTTCAGGGACCTAGGAGACCTAAAGAGGTATATGCAGGAGCACGGGCTGGTTAGGGAGGGTGCAAGCTAATGGGGAGAGGGCCAAGGTATAGGGTACCCTTCAGGCGGAGAAGGGAGGGTAAGACTAACTATAGGAAGAGGTTTAAGCTGGTAATATCGGGGAAGCCGAGGCTAGTGGTTAGGATCACCAACGAGTACGTCACAGTTCAGGTAGTAGAGGCTAGGATAGAGGGTGACAGGGTCATAGCAGCCGCCCACAGCAGGGAGCTGATCAAGCACTACGGCTGGCTAGGAGATGGGAATAACACGAGCGCCGCCTACCTCACCGGCCTACTTGCCGGGTACAGGGCCAGGCTCAAGGGAGTAGAGGAGGCTGTACTGGACATAGGCCTCCGCACACCTGTGAAGGGGGCCCGGGTATTCGCAGCACTCAAGGGCGCCCTAGACGCTGGCCTGAGCATACCACACTCGGAGGAGATACTGCCCGGTGACGAGAGGATCAGGGGCGAGCATATAGCCGGGTACGCCTCGAAGCTCCGGGGGGAGGATGAAGAGGCTTATAAGAGGCAGTTCTCAAGATACCTGGCCCGGGGCCTTAGCCCTGAGGACCTGCCTAGCCACTTCGACGAGGTGGCCTCAAGGATCAAGGGTGAGTACGGGGCCAAGCTCACGCTGGCCAGAAAGGAGGTGTAGACGTGATGGGTATGGAGGTCCAACTCGAGGAGTGGGTTCCTAGGACTCGTGTGGGTAGGATGGTTAAGGAGGGCAAGATAACCAGCATTGCTGAGATATTCAAGAGGAACCTGCCAATACTAGAGCCAGAGATCGTGGACTACCTCCTACCGGGCCTAGACCACGAGGTCCTAGATGTTAGTATAGTGCAGAAGATGACAGATGCGGGTAGGATAACAAGGTTCAGGGCTGTAGTGGTTGTAGGCAACAGAGACGGCTATGTGGGCCTGGGCAAGGGGAAGGCGAGGCAGTTCAGGTTCGCCATAGAGAAGGCCCTAAGGAATGCGAAGCTAAACATAATCCCGGTCAGGAGGGGGTGTGGTAGCTGGGAGTGCACCTGCGGCGAGAGCCATAGCGTTCCATTCACAGTTAGGGGTAAGAGCGGGAGCGTAGAGGTAATCCTCAAGCCGGCCCCGAAGGGTACAGGCCTAGTAGCTGGGGACACGGCGAAAGCTGTGCTAGCCATGGCAGGGCTCAGCGATGTGTGGACCTTCACCAAGGGGGAGACGAGGACCAAGTACAACTTCGCCAGGGCCACATACCTGGCCCTCAGGGACACCTACAGGTTTATCACCCCAGTAGACTGGACCAGGTAGGGGTGGTAGGAATGCCGCTATACGTACTGGTAAGGATCCGGGGCCAGGCAGACGTCCACCCAGACACCGAGAAGACCCTACACCTACTCAGGCTCAGGAGGAGGTACACCGCAGCCCTATACCACAGCAGCCTGCCCGGGATAGAGAAGATGATAAAGAAGGCGGAGAACTGGCTCACTTGGGGGGAGATAGACAGGGAGACACTGATAGCACTCCTCTCCACCCGCGGTAGGCTACAGGGCGACAAACCCCTAACCAGCGAGTGGGCCGCCATAAACCTCGGCCTACCCGGGGGGATATACGACCTTGCAGACAAGCTACTCGCAGGTGAGATGCACTACCACAAGCTACAGGAGAAGGGCGTCAAACCATTCTTCCGCCTACACCCGCCCCGGGGAGGCTTCAAGGGCAGCATAAAGATCCACTACAAGATGGGCGGCGAGCTCGGCTACAGGGGCCCCGATATAAACAGGCTAATAGCCAAGATGCTCTAACAGGGGTGCTAGGCATGGTCGTGAGGAGGAGGAGCAAGACGAGGAAGCTGAGAGGAAGGACCAGGACCATGAGCTGGGGCAGGATAGGCCAGCACAGGAAATCC
>WAKG01000075.1 GCA_015523445.1 Desulfurococcales archaeon
GAGGGATCCACCCTTATAACCCCGCCGGCAGGGGTTGCCGTCTCCCTAGGCATGGCAGCCATAATACCAGCCCTAGAGTGGTGGCGCAGGGTTGAGAAGGGAGGCTGACAAGCTGCTGAGGGACGCTAGGAGCGGGGTGCTTGCACTGGCAATACTCAAGATACTAGTAGACCACGGCCCTCTCCACGGCTATGGGCTGAGGAAGATACTGGCAAACATGACTGGAAGGGAGCCGCCGGAGACCAGCGTTTATGATGCCCTGAGGAGGCTAGAAAAGCTGGGGCTAGCCACCAGCTACTGGGCCCGCGGCGGCACCGGGTCGCTCAGGAAGTACTACACACCCACCCCCACTGCCAGGGAGGTGCTAGATGAGGCCTTAGATGAGCTAGGCGAGCTGATGGGGTGGCTTATATGCAGGGAGAAGTAGGGGCAAGCCTAGTACTCACCCTAGCCCTGGCCCTGCCAGGCCTAGCAATAATACTAGCCGGAGACCCTAGGAGCGGCCACCCTAAGGCCCCTAGCCTAGCCTACATACACGTATCCCATAGGGTTGGGGTCAGGATTAGCCGCATGCTTGGGGCCCTAATGATCCTAGGTGGCATGGCCTCGCTAGCCCTCGGATTGGTTTACGGTGTAGAGGCTCAGGCGGGCTTTATAGCCGTGTACGTGGTAGCATCAATCCCCCTGATTGTGGGGTACTCGAGGAGGCTGGCAGAGCTAGAATCCCTCTCCCATCCTCCCGAGGGGGAGCCCAGGCCAGTCCCAAGGCTGGGCACCACGGGGGCGGCTCTGGTTGTGGGTTCAGCCGTGGCATCCCTCTCCCTAGCAGTCCTAGCCTTCATAGAGCTCCACAGTATGCAAGCTCATATCGTGGGCTTAACGATACTGGCAATATCTATGGCCCCGGCCTACATAGCCTACCTATCCCTAGCCAGGCCAGAGGCATACGCATCCCCCGGCCTGGGGGACGACATGGTCAGACTACTCCAAGTCGTCTCGCCAGTCTCGGCCTCCATACTAGCGTCTGCACCATCACTGGCAGTGCTGGGGGTAGGTGGCTGGTGGATAGCATCTATACTTGGATTCGTCGCCTCAGCGGCCCTGGCTTTAGCCGCATATATGGCCTACCGCTGATTCCATCAGCCTAACCTATTTCCTCTAGAGATTATCTGGAGGGTTATTATGATGGATATGAGGCCCCATAGGGCTTGGAGGGCTACCAAGATTTTCAGGGCGGTAAAGCCCCATCCTTGTAGAAACGCTGCTCTAACCGGCATCTCATAAAGCAGTACATAGCTCATTACCGCCCCCAGCGAGTTACGGTACCTATATAGTACAATGGGGAATAAGACCCCAAGGATTACTATGTCGTCAGGCTTCCAGTCCCCTGTCAGTAGAGGGGCTCCGTATATTAGTATGAATAGGAGCGATACCACGAGGACAGACGCAGGGCCTGCTACTCTAGATAACAGGTTGAGGGGAAATACTTGGAGGAAGGCGAACCACACAATCCCCACGAGGGACCATACCGCTATGGATGCCAATGGAAGAATATGATTGGGTACCTCACTAAACCAGGGTGGAGGAGCGTTTTCAAGGTACCTAACTACATCCTCAAATATCATCCTCACAGGGTCGGCGCCGCCTATGTAGGCTATGATCCCTAAGGCTATAGCTGGGATGGCGATGGAGGATGATGAAAACGATAGGCTTTCGAGTAGATTCCTGGTGGTAAGCCCGAGGGATTGCAGGAATCCACTCTCATCGCACCCTAGGATAAGTGTATAGGTAAGGTATGCTACTACTAAGAATATTGCGATGGCCCCAATTATGGTTGCTATGGTGACTGCTGGGTTTGAGATGAGATTTGGAAAATATTTTATTATGAAAAATGAAGTAATATAAATATAAGCATAAGTAATTATATAATATAATATGGTACTCAACACTACTTTGGAATTGCTAGTATTATCCATTATTATAACGCCTCCATATAGCAGTCTATACTCTGTAAAAATACTAAAGGGCATGTGCTAGGAGTAAGGATGGTGATAATACGTCAGTTTAGGGTAGATGTAGCCGGGGGGCATGTGTCCCCAAGGGCTGCAGGCTAGTGGCTGCGGTGTATTATCCTGGTGAGCCTGAGGATCAAGTGGCCTAGGACCAGCCATGTCGCCAGGGATACCAGTGTTGCGATAATAGGCATCGCGGGGCCTGGTGTCATATTTAGCAGCTCCTCTACGAGGACTAGCATTAGTGAGCTGGGCCAGTCCATGTAGTTGTATGTATCGCCCCCGCTTAGGGCGAGGGTGTACCATACTAGGTTAACTAGAGCCATGCCAGTGGCTGCAGCCAGCGGCTTCTTGTAGATCGCTATTATCACTGCGAGGCCTAGGGTTGGGAGGGCCATGGTTAGGTATACTACAAGTGCCACTAGAGCTATTGGCTCCCCTGAGGCGGCGCTGGCCAGCTTGTCTGCTAGGAAGGCTATGGTTAGTGATAGTACTGTTAGGAATCCTGGGGCCATAAATGAGGCTAGGGAGTCGCTGGGTACGAGGCTCCTGGTTATCCTCTCGCTGCCTCTATGGTTGTTGCCACCGTGTGGTGGGGTCATTTCCCTACCACCCCTATCTTTGGAGGTGTACCTATGGGCCATATTGTAGTATATACGGGCTATTCCGGTATATATAGATTTTTATTTATTCTCCCTCCGGGTACTGGTGAGCCTGCTGTAGGCAACTATTCCTGCTAGGCTTGTTATGGTCCCCAGGATTGTTAGAGTGTATGTGTCTAGCCTGCTGTAGCCTGAGACTGTGTATCTCATGTGGAACACTACCCTCTCGCCGCTGGGCTCAACCACCACGAGGACCCCGTTGCCCCCGGTAAGGTTGACCTCTATAACATCCCCAGCCTGCGTGGTAGTCACCTCTACCGGAAGTATGTTTGCTAGGAGGGGGAGGGTCCTTAGGAGGAGCGGGTTGGTCTGGAGCCCTGCAGCCCCGTAGGCTACTCCCGCCCTTATGTCGCTGACAAGGGTATGGTCCACCATGCTTATGTTTATGGTGCTAAGCTGGCGGAGGGCTATCATCGGGTCCCCCCTGAGGGTCATGTAATATATGCTCTCGGCACCATCAACACTGATCTCCACCCTCCCGCTGCTACTGAATGCGAACACGGTCATTGCGGCCCCGGGTATATTGGAGGTGTCTATGCTGGCCTCCCACTCCACACTAGTCTTGGCCCCGACAAGCTCGGCTATCACACCAGCCAGTATCACGGCGATCCCGACTACTATCAGGGTCCTTGCTGCTAGCCTGGCGATCATCCCGGCTCAAACCTCCTAGTGAAGTATACATACCCTGCCAGGAGCATGGCTAGGAGGAGCAGGGGCACCAGCAGGAGCTGCCACACCTCCACTCCCACGCCGAGAAGGCTCCGGTATACCATGTAGTAGAAGGCCATTGCATCAGCCAGCCCTGACACAATGTTGCTACCCATAGCCGCCCCCACGGCTGAGAGTATGAGCATGGTTATGTTGTAGGCGAAGTAGAAGGTTATACTGACCACACTGGCAGTCCCTGGGCTCTTAGCCGCTAGCCCGGCCAGGAGGAAGAATGAGCCATACATGGATGCCTGGAGGAGGTAGGCTAGGAACACCAGGATATAGTATCCGGGGTTCACGGAGACCACTGGGAGGAGTACGAGGCCAGCAACTAGCAGGGGGGCAGAGAGCAGCGTGGCAGCCGGCAGGAGGACTCTGCTGACCACTATAGCAGTGTAGACCGAGTGCCTCGAGACCGGGTAGGAGAGGTAGATTGAGACGATCCCCCTCTGTATAAGCCCAGCCACGCCGGCAGATCCCCTAAGGGCGAGGAACAGAGTTGCGGCGAAGAGGGTGGGATCCAGTATTATCCTAGCAGCCACGTGCGGCTCGCTTATAGGCTGCATGGTGGCTAGGGCCGCTCCAAGAGAGGCTATGATAACCATCATAACATCAAACCCCGGCGGCCTCAGGCTATCGCTCGAGTCTACCAGCGCAAGCTCAGCTAAGCCTCTCAGACCCACCACTCAGCACCTCCTCCAGGCCAGGCTCCACAAGGTCCACGCTATAGATGGTGACCCCCCGGGAGGCAAGGGTGGATAGGGCCCTGAAGAGCCTGCTGGCCCCGGCCGGCCCGTCTAGCATGACCTCCACGCTGACGCCGAGCACCTCGACCTCGAACCCAGACCTAGATAGGCCCTCGGCCATCACCTCGGGGCTGGAGGACCTAACCCTAGCCCTCCTGAAGCCCCTGAGCACCTCCTCCGGCCTCCCCTGGGCCCTAACCCTCCCTCCACCCATCACGGCCAGCCTTGTAGAGACCCTGAGCACCTCCGACACCACGTGGCTAGAGACCAGTATGGTCAGGCCTCTCTCAGAGTTGAGACGGGCAAGTAGCTCTAGTATCCTAACCCTCTCCACCGGGTCAAGGTTGCTGGTGGGCTCATCAGCGATGAGGACCTCGGGATCAGCGACCATGGCATGGGCTATGGCGGCCCTCTGCTTCAGCCCCGCGCTGAGCATGCTAAACCTCTTCCACTCGTGCCCCCCGAGCCCTGCAACCTCGATAGCCTCATCAACCATATCCCTCCTGCTACCATGGATCCTGGCTGCATGCTCTAGGAGCTCCCTGACAGGCATGGCGTCGGGGAGGGTTGGCCTCTCAAACACCACTCCAACCCTCCTCCTAGCCCTGGGGCTCCTGAGGGGGTCTGCTCCTAGTAGCTCTACCCGGCCCCGATCCCTCCTGGCCAGGCCCAGCACTACCTTGAGGAGCGTAGTCTTCCCCGCGCCGTTGGGGCCTAGGAGGCCCAGTATCTCCCCTCTCTCCAGGGTCAGGCTAGCACCCCTCAGCGCCTCAACCCTGCCATACCTCTTCCACACATCCTCCACCAATAGCACGGTGCTAGCCAATCCTAGCCACCCTGTACCTGGCCCAGCCAGTTAGGACCCTAACATACCTCCTCCTCAGCGCCTCGTCTAGCTGGGGATCCCCCGTATCTACCCTGAGCCTGGGTATCCTGGCCAGCTTGGACGGGCTCGCCACTATTATTATATTCTCGAGGCCCACCCTCCTGACCACCCTCGGGCTTATCTGCTGGTTGCCCCTCCCCAATATGTAGCCCTGGCCGCCTATAGGGGATAGTATTATCGCCGCCCTCCTATAGTGGTCTAGGAGGGATAGGAGACCCTCCTCGTCCAGGTCCCTGCCCACGAGCCTGCCATTATGCACAGCATCAACACCCAGGAGCGTCTTCTCGACCCCTAGCCTCCTGGCGACAGCCGCGACAGTCCCCCCAGGGCCTAGTATGTAGAGAGTACACGTCTCCATAACCTCCTCCACGATGTAGTCTGCAATCTCCTCCAGCGCATCCTCCTCATCCCGGGGAGAGGGCTGCTTGCTAGCCCCAACCATGCCCGGGTGCACGGGGGTCTTCGTAACGCCGTAGAGGCGGAGCCTCAGCTCACCCCTCCTAAAGTAGTCCTCATCTACATCAACAATCTCCCCATCGCCCAGGGATGCATGGCCCCGGAGAAGGTCCTCAAGCACCCTAGCCGCAGCTACGGGGTCCTCGGCGAAGACGCTACTATACACCTTAACCCCGCTAGGTACACCAAGCAGGGGCACCCTCCCCCCAGTAGCGGTGTAGACATCCCTAGCCGTCCCGTCGCCTCCCACAAAGACGATCAACTCGACCCCAGCCTCAACCATGGCCTTAGCGCATCGCCTCGTGTCAGCTGCTGTGGTGGGCCAGATCCGCTCCGACACGCAGGCCAAGGGCTCCCCACCATGCCCGGCCTCCTCCACCAGCCTCCAGCCCATAACACCCCTCGGCGCGAGGAACCGGGGCCTAGCCCTAAGCGCCTCTAGGAAGGCCCTAGCCCTGCCAGGAGCAACTGGCTCAGCGCCCCGGAGGAGCGCTGTGATGCCGTAGGCCCCGTCGCTACCCTTAAACCCCAGCCTCCCACCTATGCCAGCGATCGGGTTAACAAGGAACCCTACCAGTCCAGGCAACCCTATAGGCACCAATCCCACAATGACCAGTTAGGGGGTATAATGCTGGTGCCTAGAACTGTTATTTATCCCCTCCACCGGGGCAGACCTACCCTGGAGACACATGATGGGGCAGGGGGTCGTGGTTAAGATCAGCGGGAGCCTACTAGACTCCATGGATCCAGGCTACTACTCCAAGCTAGTCGAGGCGTTATCAAGCCTAGCCTCCCGGGGCCCACTGGCAGTAGTCGCAGGGGGCGGAGCCCCAGCCAGGAGGGGAGTCAAGCTCCTCCAAGAGCTAGGGGCCACGAGGGGGCTCCAGGACCTAGCAGGTATATGGGCCTCGAGGCTCCACGCAATCACACTATCCTTAGCACTCTACCCGAGGTCGCCTCCAAGGGTATTGGCGACGCTGGAGGAGGTCCTAGAGGTCCTAGCCCAGGGACTCATACCAGTAACCGGGGGATTCCAGCCAGGGCAGAGCACCAACGCGGTTGCAGCGGCGATAGCAGAGGCAATGGGGGCAGGGATACTAGTCAACATGCTCCACGGCGTCGAGGGAGTATACGAGGACAAGCCCGGGGGCAGGCTAGCCAGGAGACTATGCTATAGTGACATGAGGAGAATCATAGCAAGGTTCAGCCAGGAGCCCGGGGGATACAAGCTCTTCGACAGGGTCGCACTCGATATAGTAGAGAGGAGCCATGTGAGGGTAGTGTTCATAAACGGCTCCGACCCCACCAGGCTCCCCCGGGTGGTAGATGAGCCAGGGTCGATGGGGAGCCTACTAGGCCCATGCCACTCCTAGGCGATATAATATAGTTAACCCTAGCCAAGGGGCATGATGTGCATGGGGATGACGTGACCGCCAGTGTATGAGTGGTGATTGGGGCCCTCCTTCAGCGGGCCGACCCGCATATTGGCGGCTTGGACTCGATACTCCTCCCGCTGTGGACTCCTGTGACCCTAACGCTGGGTATGTAGCTTCCGGGCGGGAGGCTGCATGGGATCACGTTCATGAGGGGGTAGCTCCCGGGCTGGCGTGCGTAGCACTTGCCGCCTATGCACTCCTCCACCCATAGGCCTTTGAGTATGGTTCCTGGGGGCGTGATGCGGCGGAGCATCTCCTTGTCGAAGGTGTTTCTGACCCAGTGTGTGAAGGACCTTGCCAGGGGCTCGTTCCTCCCCTTCACCCCGGGCTTCATCCTGCTGGCCCTGGTCGTTGGTAGGGGGAGGATCCTCCTCACGTTAACCCTCCTAACCAGTAGGCCCCGGGCTAGGACCTCCTCTAGGAACCCCTTGTTGAGCCTATACGTCTCCCTGGTCTCGCCAGGCAGGCCTAGTATGAAGTTTATCCCGGGCAGGAGGTGTGGGAGCCCGTTCCCTCCCCTGTGAGCCCCGACCTTGTTCACCACCTCTATAGCGGTGAGGGCCTCCTCAGCCGTGGTGTTCAGGTTGTTGATCCTGGAGACCCTGTCGTCGGCGGTCTCAAGCCCCATAGCAGCCACGTCCCCTGGGGTATGTAGGTCTACTATAGCCTTCAGCGCCTCCACGCTGGCCCTGGGGTGCCTTGCTATGGTCCCTGGGTTCACGTTGTCTATGTGGAGGGTCACCAGCCCGGGGGCCACGCTCCGTATCCCAGCTAGGAGCCTTCTCAGAGCTCCAGGGTCTGGGCGGGGCCACTCCTCAGCTCCCAGCCCGGGGGAGCCGTAGACTAGTATATCGGCCTGCCTGCCGAGCCTGAAGTTCCTTGCCCCGGCCCTGTATAGGGCCTCGACCTCAGCCACTATAGCCTGGGGGCTCCTCTGTATCGGCCTACCCCTGAGGGGCTCCACGCAGAAGCTGCAGCCGCTGGAGACCCACCTGGTGCACCCCCTATAGGTCTCCAGCTCTACCATGAGGTTCTTTCCGTGGTTTGGGTGTTGCCTTATGACTCGTGCCCCGAGGGGTGCGACCTTGTCTACCAGCTTGTAGCTGGTCCTAACCCTGTAGGGGTCTGCCTTCTCCTCCCCGTGTGCGAAGAGTTCGGTGAAGTACTCCTCCGGGTCCCCGAGGAGGAGCACGTCCACGCCGCTCCTCCTCAGCTCCCGTGCCCCCACGGGGCCCCAGGGCCCCATCATACCCCACTTTGCAGCGGGGCCTACTAGAACCTTGAGGGGGCCCCTGATCACCCTGCTCCACTCCACCAGCTCCTGGGGCTCCATGGGCCGGGCCCCTATGTAGCGGCCCGGCACCACAACCCCGGCTATGAATACGACCACGTCGTAGCTGTGGGCCCTCTTGAGCCACCCCTTGTCGGCCCTGAACTGGTCCACGGTTACGTAGTCTATCCTGATGGTCTTGTCAACGCTCCACGCTGACCCGGCTATGTAGCGGGGGTACACGTCTATGTATGGGGGCACCCCCAGGCCTCCCGGCTCATCGTTGTACCCGTCCAGTATCAGCATGCTCCTGGGGCGGGGCACACGCTAGCCACCCTACGGGCATGAGGGTTTTCGGGAAGGCTAATTAACCCAGGCAGCGTAAACCCCAGATTAGGAAAGGGGTAGGCCCATAACGCCCCAGACACTTGGGGCTGGGATGAGTGGGCCTCTCCCGGCCTTCCTAGCCTCTATCCTGGGGGTGCTGCGGCCTGGATGATAGGGTGGCGGTGTCGAGGCTGAGGAGCCTCATAGAGAGGTCCTACAGCCCCTACTCGGGCTTCAGGGTAGCCTCGATCGCTGTTGATGAGGAGGGCAGAGCCTACCCCGGGGTTAACGTGGAGAATGCTAGCTACGGCCTAACAATGTGTGCTGAGAGGGTTGCAATATTCAACGCAATAACCAGTGGGGCCAGGAGGATTAAGAGGATCTATGTGGCCAGCGAGGCCGAGGAGCCGGTGCCACCCTGCGGGGCCTGCCTCCAGGTGATGGCGGAGCACGGGGGCCCCGATATGGAGGTGACCCTAGTCTCCCTAACCAGCGGGGCTATAAGGAGGTACAGGCTTAAGGACCTTCTACCCCACGCATTCACCCCAGACATGCTAGAGGGGGGCAGGAGTGAGTGAGGGGGTACCAGCTGGCGGCCCCTATAGGGCCGCCGTGGGGATGCACGAGACCCTAACACTGGAGCACCTAAGGGCTGCGCGGGAGATGCTATCCACATACTGCCGGGCCCCAGACTACTGCCAGGGCTACCTGAAGGTCCTCAGGGAGTCCTCAGCCCTGGTGGCGAGGGCCAGGGCATACGACCTTCCCAGCGACTACAAGGGCGTGGACCGGGGCGTGCTGGAGGCGCTAGACAGGTTGCTATCCTTCTACGCCCGCTACCTGGCCGGGGAGTATGTGGCTAGCGGCGAGCATGTGCTGGTGGAGGTGCTGGAGGCGTTCACCCTCAGGGGGGTGGGCTATATGCCCGGCGAGATAACGCTCCTCCCGCCCGGGGAGGCTGCGTCCCTATACTCCGCCGGCATTGTAAGGCCGGTGGAGAGCCTGGCCCTCAAGATCGCCCAGGCCGATGGGCCTGGGTCTTGAGCCACCTTATCAGCCTAGATAGGGGTATCTCCACCGGGCAAGCCTCGTCGCACCTCCCGCAGCCTAGGCAGAGGAAGGCTAGCCTGGAGGCCTCCTCCATGCTCCAGGTTATGGCTGTCCAGTTCAGCCCCATGGGGCCTCCGTATACTGGGCCTCCCCAGTTGTTTGCCGTGTGGATCCATACGGGGCACTCGAACTGGCATCGCCCGCAGCGTATACATCTGAGCTGGTCCCTGAGCGGTGTCTCCCTGGCCTTGAGCCTGCCATTGTCTAGGAGGACTACGTGTAGCTCCCTGGGGCCCTGGGCGCCCCATACCCTGACCAGCTCTATGTCGGCGGTGCTGCTGGGGCCTGCTATCATGTTTATGTAGGTTGGGGGGTAGAGGCCCGCGTAGCCCGCCTGAGCTATCGCCACTGTCAGGGCGTCCTGGAGTGTGGGCACGATCTTGTCTACTGGCACCACTGCTATGTGTATTGGGGGCGTTGTTGTGACGAGCCTTATGTTGCCCTCATTCTCCACCAGGACGATGGCCCCGGTGTCTGCTGCTAGAGCGTTGGCCCCGCTTATGCCGACGTCTGCCTTGACGATCTTCTCCCTGAGGAACCTCCTGGCGGCCCCGGCTATCTCCTCTATCCCAGCATCCTCCGGCAGGTTTGCCCCAAGCTTCTCGTTGACGAGCCTCAGGGCCCTCTCCCGGGTCATGTGGACTGCCGGGGCTATTGTGTGCATGGGCCTCCCGTCCTCGAGCTGTACTAGGAGCTGGCCGAGGTCCGTCTCCCACACCTCGTTACCAAGCTCCTCCAGGTACTCCCTTATCCCAGCCTCCTCCGCCGCCATGCTCTTCGACATGACCACCAGCTTCCCGCTGCCCACGATCCTAGCCACCGCCTCCCGGGCCTCCTCGGGGGTCTCGCCGTAGTGTGGCTCCGCGTTGCTCGCCCTCAGGCTCCTCATTGCCTCGTCTATAAGCTCCTCCAGCCTTGCTATCGCCTCCTCCTTGGCCCTCCTAGCCCTCCTGGCGGCCTCAGCCAGCTCGGGCCTCTCGCGGAGTAGGGACTCAACCTTAACCTGGTTGTTAGTTGCGGCCCTGAGC
>WAKG01000076.1 GCA_015523445.1 Desulfurococcales archaeon
GGCTGATACTAGTCTAGCTGGGGTGGATCGTGGTGTGGATGCTTACCGTTAACGTAGACCAGGCTGAGGCCCTCGGCAGGCTCCTAGCCCCGGTCAGGGATAGGATTAGCGTGGACACCTTCACCGATACAAGGTACTACCCGCCTCCCAGCGCCTCCAAGAGGGACGTTGCCATGTACTTCCTGGTAATGGTGGCTATGGACCATAGGCTCAGCAGGCCGGGAAGACCTTACGAGGGGGTAGTTGAGGGGGAGCGGTATCACGGGGCTGACCTGCTGTACAGGCTGGGTATGAAGCGGTACACTGAGGATCCGGGCTTCTTCGAGGCCTCTAGGCTGGCCAGGGTTAGGGATAGGGACGTGGTGAGGTGGCTTAGCGCAAGTGATGGCCGTGGAGGCATGGTCTCCCCGCCAGATCCAAGGGTTAGAGCGGAGCTGCTGAGGGACCTGGGCAGGAAGCTGGAGGCTCTGTATGGAGGCGATCCCTTCGCTCTCATAGTAGAGTCTCGGGGCATGCTTAGGAGGGGGGTTGGAGACGGCTTTATAGACAGGCTCAAGGTATTCAAGGCCTACCAGGACCCCGTGGAGAAGAAGGCCTTTCTACTCGCAAAGTTCCTCGAGAGGAGGCATGTCCTCGAGGTTGCGGATCACTATAACAAGGAGGTCCCAGTTGATAACCACCTGGTTAGGATAGCCGTCAGGACCGGGATAGTGGGCCTCTCGAGGCCAATGATAGAGAAGATGGCCAGATTCGTCCCCTTCACAGAGTGGGAGGATATATCGCTCAGGCTAGCAGCCAGGCAGGCGTATAGGATCGTCTCCCAGGCATCGGGCATAGACCCCTTCATGCTGGACGACTTCCTATGGATGTTCGGCAGGCGCTCCTGCACAAGGGATGGCCCCACCTGCAGGGCATCCTGCAGAAATGGGTGTAGCGCCATCGGGGGCTGCGATAGTAACGGGTCATGCATATTCAGCCCGGTATGCAGAGCCTACCGTAACCCGCTCCTCATGGTGCCAGAGCACACGTTCCTGGAGACGTGGTGGTACTAGCATTGGACTGCCTAGCCTTAGCAAGGCGCCTCGCCAACTCCTCCAGGAGGAGCCTGGAGGTGTGCGACTGCACGCTGCTCTCCGGGGGTATCGATACCAGCTTCATAGCACTAACACACCCGAGTCCCCGTAGGGTCACCGCTATAACTGTGGACCTGGGCGGTGACGACGCCAGGTACGCCGAGATCGTGGCCAAGAGGCTAGGCATGAGCCACATAATACTGCGGCCCACCAGGGAGGAGTTCCTCGAGGCCCTAGCAGCCACTACCCAGATTATTGGTAGCATCGACCCGGTAGAGGTGGCTGCCGATGCAGTACACGTGATATCAATAAGACAAGCCTCTAGAATGGGATGTAGGTGTCTAGCTACCGGTGATGGCGGGGACGAACTGTTCTTGGGCTATAGCTTCCTATTCGGAAGGAGCCGGGAGGAGCTGAGGAGGTGGATAAGCGAGATGGCCCGGGAAGCGTGGTTGCCCACTATCTACATAGCCGAGAGGCTAGGAGTAAAGGCTGTAGCGCCCCTCTACAGCGGAGAGGCCAAAAGGATATCCATGGAGGCTCCTATAGAGTGCCTCATAAGGGAGAGGGCTGGAAGCGTCTACGGCAAGTACATGCTCCGCCTGTACATAGACGGGAGGGGACTAGAGGAGGTGGCTTGGAGGCCTAAGAGGCCCGTCACCAGTGGCTCTGGCTCCCTTCGCCTCCTATCCAGCCTAGCCTCAGGCATAGACCTGGATCCTCCACAGGGCCTAGACTTTGATCCACCCAGCAGGCTCCACCTATTCCTAGCTAGCCTACTAGCCCGCCAGGCCACCTTACCAGCCAGGTGTAGCGACTCCGGGATTGCCTGCCCCGTGTGTGGTAGGTGCATGAATAGGCGGGGCTACTGCAGGTTCTGTGGAGCGGTGAAGACCGCTAGCGGGGCGGTCATGCATTATAGTGATGAGCTAGTGGCCCAAGAGTAGGTCCATAACCGACATAGCCTTGTCTCTGTCCCCAAGTATCTCGGCATCGTAAGCCTCTGTATACCCGCACCTAGGGCACGAGACCATGTAGTACTCTAGGTGCTGCCAGTTGACGAGCCTGCTAAGCCCGGCCCCGGTGAGAGCTACCTTCCTAACCCTAGGCTTCCGGACCCCGCACTTTGGACAGATCCACTTGGACTCTAGAACCTCCTCTACACTCAAGGCCCCCTGGCCCCTAACTTGTATCGGTGGTTGTGTAATGTATTAAAGCCTCAGCGGGCTCCAGTGTGTGTATGGCGAGTGAACCCCGGTCCCGTGTGAATCGACCCCGAGTCACGGGGCTAAGTGTACACGGGGCGGGTCACTCCCGGCCTCTCTATTACACATCCCAAACCTGCTATCACGTATAATCCTCAACTAGTACAACCTGCCCAGGGGTGGAGGATGTGCCAAGGTTCATTGTAATGGTGGGCCCAGCGGGTTCTGGCAAGTCCACCCTAACCGGGGAGCTAGCCAGGGTTATGGAAGACTATGGAGCCACCGTGGCTCGCGTAAACTTTGACCCTGCCGCCGAGGTTGTGCCATACGAGGCTGACGTGGATGTTAGGGACTATGTGACAGCCTCGGAGATAATGGAGAAGGAGGGTCTGGGGCCCAATGGGGCTCTAGTGGTTGCAGTTGACAGCCTGATAAGCTATGTCTCGGATATTAGGGGGCGGATCGATGAGATCGATCCTGACTATGTCATCCTCGATACTCCAGGCCAGCTAGAGCTATTCGCCTACAGGGCCGGGGGGCCACTTGTCCTGGAAGCCCTGGTGCTTGACAACCAAGCTGCCACCGTGTTCCTCGCCGACGCAATCTTCATGGAGAACCCGGCCAGCATGGTATCAATATTCACCCTCGCATCCAGCGTGGCGGTTAGGCTCAAGAGGCCCCAGGTAAACGTGATCAGCCGCTCCGACCTACTGGCCCAGGAGGCTTACGAGGTGATCGAGAGGATACCCGAGGATGGGTTCCTAACAGGCCTAGTCGAGGCAGACGAGAGGCTCCCAGGAGACCTGAGGATGCTATCACAGCTACTATCCGACGCCCTCTACCAGGCCGGGTTCCTAGGAGGCCTCATACCGGTCAGCGTGAAGGATCCAGATAGCCTAGCCATGCTCTATGCAAGGCTACAACAAGTCCTAGCAGCCGGAGACGACTATGCCTTCTACGACCTGAAGTATGGGCAGCCAGACGAGTATTAAGGCCAGGACTCCATAACCATACGGATGGGCGGGGATGAAGCCACTTGCCCCCAAGGGACCCCGGTGCTGGGGATGGCGTTATTACCGCGATCCGACCCGCCTCTCTAGCAGGTGCCACCTAATTAGGTAGCTATACAGTGTATGGTGGTGGTGTAGCCCGGGTTGAAGGAGGTTGCATCTAGGCTCAGGGGCCTCGGCTTCAGCGTGCGTATAGACGGGGTGGAGTATGTTAGCCTGACGGGTGGCAGGGTTAGGGAGGAAAGGCTTGTTGCTGTGAGTAGCGACGGGCTTGTCAAGCTAACCATATCAACTACGGGGGGCAGCTATCGGCTTACAGTGCTGGCTCACGGTGGCAGGGCCTCGAGGAGCCTGGTAGATGCTCTAGAGGGCCTAGGCGGCTCAGTTGACTATGAGGAGGATAGGATCCTGGCAGTATTCAGGCTGGACAGCCTCGCGGAGGCTAGGAGGATCATAGAGGCGATCTACTAAAGGCCCGAGGCCGGATGGGGCATTATGGGTGTAGGCGGAGTGGTGCCATGGGGCACGGGCATACCAGACTGGACCCGCCTAGCCGGTGAGGGGCTGGATCTACCCGGGATCCAGGCTGTCCTCCTATCCAGAGGTAGCAGTGAGATGGAGCATAGCGGTGTCGAAGGGCTTAACTGGGAGTGCTGCGGCTTATATATGGTAAGGGTGAATGGGGGCGGTATTAGGGCTGAGGAGCCCGTGCCCCCATCCAGATCTGTCACTGCACCGCTTAACTGGTTAGACCCGTGGAGGTGCCCTTTAGATGTACCTGGAGATAGAGTGGAGGGTGTAATAGTTAACCCTCTGGGGTGGAGGCCCCTCACCCCCAGACTGGGGGTTCAAGGGACTAGTTGTATAGAGGCTGGCGGGATCAAAGTTGGCCTCCTCCATTTGGAACCCCTAGGCATGGGCTCCCCCTCCAAGTGCATCACTGCCAGGCCTGAGGGTAGGGTTGATAGTTTCAGGATGGGCCATCACAGGGTGTGGCATGATGGGAGGATTTGGAGTCATGGAACAGTATCAATAATAGTTGGGCCCTCAGGGATTGTGGCTGGGTCTCGAGGCTCCCTTATATCAGAACCCGGAGGCGGGCTTGCCGTAGATCTCGGATTCTACGACTATGATGTCTACATTCTCTACCCGCTCCACTATAGACTCCTTGACAGAGTAAGAAGGGGTGACAGGATCGAGGTTGAGGCACTATCAATCCACCTCAAGGGCCCCGGAGGCGGCCTGGGCCTGTCTAGTCCTTGGGGGCTGAAGGCCACCCTCTACCCCGGGAGAGTGGAGGTTGAGGCTAAGAACCTAGCCCTGATTACAGGATCGGAGAGCCTAGCCTATAGGGCCCTGCTAGAGCAGGTAGTCTCTTGGAGACCCGTCAAGGCCCCCTCAGGGGGGCTGGGCCACCTGAGGCCTGGACCTGGGGCCCCGCTCCTCCTCGACTCCTGCGGCAATGAGCTCGTGTTCCTGGTTCAGAATCCCTCGCTTAGAGATGGGATCTTCGAGGCCCGGATTAGGGCCCCCGTCTCTAGAGTCGTCGTCGAGAGCCCGCTGGGTTCTATAGAGGTTCCCGCCCCCGGCGGGTTGTTCAGGGTGCCAGCGCCCCGAGGGTACGTGGGTATCGCCCGGGTTAGGCTTGGGCGTGGGCTACTAGTTAGGCTTAGGAAAAGTGGGGGGCCGGGCCGCATCATCCAGCCCGTGTGACCCACGGGTGTATGCGGCCCTCAGCTCGCCCTGGCCAATATAATATGTTATCCTGCTTTGGGCTATTATTGTGTGCGGTTAGAGGCCTGTGGCGTCTCCCATGTCTATGGGCGCTACCTCTTGTAGCCTGCCCTCTGCCGCGGCCTTCACGTACTCTAGGAAGTCCTCCTCGTATGGTACGCCTACGAATGTCATCTTGCCGTTTATTGCTATTGCTGGTACGCTCATGACTCCGTACTTATCCGCTATATCTGGGTTCTCGTAGGCCTCTACTGTATCCGAGATTATGTTCTTGACTCCCTGCTTGTAGGCCTCGTAGGCGAACATGTTGGCTAGTAGCACTGCGTAGGGGCAGTAGGGGCATGAGGGGGTTACTATGGTCTCTATGTATACCTTGCCCTTTATGTCGGCTAGGGCCTCCTTGGTCGAGTCCTCTAGGCCCGAGTCGCCCTCGCTTATCCTCATTATAGTCTCTATTAGGCCCCTGATCTCCTCCCCCGCCGGGATGCCTGTATAGCGTATGTAGCCCTCTATGAGGGTGACGCTGGGTATCCTATCTATGCCTTGGGCCTTGAATGCCTCCTGGTCCTCGGGCTTGCTCTTGTCGTGTATCCTCAGATCTATGAGCCTCTTACCACCCCTTACTGGGCTCGCCTCCTCTATTGCCTTCATCAGCCTGACTGTGTCGTCACAGGTCTGGCAGTTGGGCCCTATGAAAACGTCTATCCTTACCGGGTCTATCATCTCTGCTAGAGTCTCCCTTAGCTCCTCCATGAAGTCAGGCGTCAGCTCCAGGCTGTAAAACCCTGACATCCCACCTACACCACTTTGACAGTGTCGAACTCCCCAGGGCTTTTTAAGGATTGTATAGAGTCACCAATTTAACAGTTACTATCAAATCTGATCTACTAGGCGGTGTGTGGGGTCTTGGCTAGGCAAAGAAATGGTCTATTACTACCATGCGAATATGCTGTTAAGGCAGTAATACCGTCAATACGCGCCTCTATAGCCAGGGTTCTAGTTGAGGACTTCAACATGTCAAGGTACTCGGCCGCCAAGGTCCTAAGGACCACTCCCGCTGCTATAACCAATTATCTGGAGAAGAGGAGGGGCGATAGGTATGTAGATACGATCATGGAGTCCCCTCATCTCAGGAGCCTAGTAGTCAAGTCAGCCCAAGTACTACTCTCGATAAATGAGAGGGAGGATAAGGAGGCGTATAGGGAGTACCAGAGGGCAATATGTATGGTCTGTAGTAGGGTTAACGAGGTTGCCCTCGAGATTGGCTGTCCCGCCACGATCCATGCTAGCAATAAGGAGTAAGGCTAAACATTATTACCCCTTAAATATCCACTCCTTCAATGTAGTAGCGGACCTTGGATCTCGTGTGGCTAGCGGTGTATATGATGGCTGGAATACATGTTAGGGAGTACTTCTACAGGGTGCTCTCCACACTATACAAGTATGCCAGCGAGCTAGCAGTGCTAGAGTACCCGCGTAGCATTGAGAAGAGGAGCCTAGATATGGCCCTCAAGCTAAGCGACGGCACAGTGATACTGGTGAAGGTGATCGAGGACCTAGACATGCTGAGCAAGAGGGAGGCCGGGGAGCTGGCCCTAATAGCCTCCACCCTAGGAGTACCCGCCATTATAGTTGCTGACAAGAAGGGAGGCGTAGACCTAGTAGATGGAGTAGTCTTCGAGAAGCACGGTGTAAGGGTAGTCACCCTGAGGACCCTGGAGGACTATCTAAGCGGCAGCGAGAAGCCCTTCATATACCAGAGCAAGGACATGTTCAAGGTCAGGATAGACCCGGGGAAGATGAGGGAGAGGAGACTGGAGATGGGCCTCAGCCTCGGGGACCTAGCCCTATTCCTAGGCACCTCTAGGAGGGCTGTATACGAGTATGAGAGGGGCGGCATAGAGCCTACAGTGGAAAAGGGAGAGAAGCTTGTTGAGATGCTGGGGGAGGATATTCTAAAGCCGATAGAGCTAACCGAGCCCCTCAAGGCTCCCAAGAGGAGCCTGGACTATGATACGGAGCTGGAGAGGAGCATTGCAGAAAGACTCACAGATATGGGCTACAGGGTGTACCACGCCAAGAGGACTGTAAGCGATATAGGAGGCTCCCGGAGGGGCGAGGCTAGGATAATGATTGCAGTCAGGCACAGGAGGGAGAGCGATACTAGGATGGTCGAGAAAGCCTCATACCTGGAGAGGCTATGCAGCGTGACAGAGGCGGAGGCTATAGTAGTAGTGGACGACACTAGGATGGCGAAGAAGATGGAGGGCGAAGGCTTAAGAGCATACACTCTAAACGACTTCATAGAAGCGGTTAAGCAGCGTGAGAGGGGGAAGAGGTAGCGGCTACTTCCTAACCGGAAGCCCCGGGGTTGGTAAGAGCACGATATTCAAGGCAATAGTCGAGGAACTATCCAGGCTAGGCTGCATTGTGGGAGGCATAGCTGCCCCAGAGGTTAGGGAGCAAGGCAGGAGGATCGGGTTCAAACTCATAGACCTGAGGACAGGGGAGGAGGCGTGGCTAGCCCGGGCGGGCCATCCATCCCCAGCTAGGGTAGGCCGGTATGGTGTGCTGGTAGAGGAGGCTGAGAGGCTGGGGGCCGGGGCCCTCAGGAGGGCGGTCAGGGAGGCCCACGTTATAGGAATAGATGAGATAGGCCCCATGGAGCTACTGGCCCCGGGGCTACGGGAGGCGATCAAGGAGGCTCTCCTATCCGGAAAGCCTGTTGTTGGAGTTGTGCATAGGAGGCTGAGGCAGAGGGACCCCGAGATCTATAGGCTCGTAGCCCAGGTAGGCCCTGTGGTTGAGGTTACACTTGAGAATAGGGATAAGCTTCTAGCCAGCACTCCCGAGGTGGCTTCTAGTGTCGCGGCTAGGGCAGGCTGTTGTGAGGGAGGGCAAGGCTCTGATACATGTTGATGGCATTGAGGATGCCTATGCTGGTGGGAGGCTGGAGCCTGCCTGGATGCCTGTCTTCTATAATCCAGCCATGATCCCTAATAGGGATATAAGCGTGGCCGCGCTACAGGCCTACATCGATGTCTATGCCCCTCACAGGCCAGTCAACATTGTCGAGCCCCTGACAGCTACCGGTGTTAGGAGTGTTAGGTATGCCCTCGAGCTGGAAGGGACTGGACGAGTTATAGCAGGGGATATTGATCCTAGGGCGGTGGAGTTGGCCCGGGTCAATGCTGAGGCCAACGGGGTTAACGTGGAGGTTGTTGAGGGTGATGCTAGGTGCATACTCTACAGCCTCCGGGACACGCCAGTACTAGTAGCTGACATAGACCCGTTCGGCAGCCCAGCACCTTTCATAGACGCTGCATTAAAGGCCCTCGGTAGAGGAGGCCTGCTTGCGGTTACTGCAACAGACCTAGCAGTGCTTGAGGGCTCTAAGGCTAGAGCAGCGCTGAGGAGGTACATGGCTAGGCTGGAGAGGATACCCCACTCCAAGGAGGTTGCAGTCAGGGCCCTCATAGGATACATAGCCAGGGTGGCGGCTAGCATGGATAAAGCTGTGGAGCCCCTCCTATCCTACTATCAGGGCCACTACGTCAGGCTATATCTCAGGGTTGAAAGGGGTGCCAAGAGGGCCGACAGGATGCTGGAGGAGCAGCTAGGCTACCTCTACCACTGCCCTGAGGACGGGACCGCCTGGCTGGGAGAGCCGGGTTGCAGCAATCCCCGTAGCCTGGGTCCCCTCTGGATTGGCAGTCTCTGGGACCCCAGATTCGTGGATATGACTCTGAGGCAAGTAGAGGCTAGGACCTACCTCCAGAGCAGGCGAGAAGCGATCAAGCTCCTCAGCATTATAAGGGGGGAGGCTGGCCTAGGCACGGTTGTCCACCAGAGGATTGACTCTATAGCCTCTAGCATGAGGATTAGTATGCCTAAGAGGGTAGCCGTGCTGGATGAGTTGTCCAAGATGGGTTATAGGGCTGTTGAGACCCATTTCAGCCCTGTAGGTGTTAGGAGTGACGCTGATCCCGGGCTTGTTGCTGGTGTGGTTAGAAGGCTTTCTGAGGGGTCCTAAGCCTTAGCCTTCCAGTCTTCTTCTCTAGCCACGAGTCTAGCCATGCACAGGTTGCAGGGTCGTAGAAGTTGCCTGGCCCGCACTGGGCTATATATGGGCATGTGGTGCACGGCACGTCCATAGCCGTCTTTAGATCCACTGCTAGGCTTGGAGCCGTCTTGGCTGTCTGCTCTACTGCGAATAGCCTGTAGGTCTTCCTCCCGTTTATTGATACCGTCTCCCTCTTGACAAGCCCCTTCTTGACTAGCCTTATGACTAGCCTGGAGCCCTCTCTACTGTCTAGTCCTAGCTCCTTCCAGAGGTCGCTCTGGAGTATGCTCCCATTCCTGCTCCTGATCAGGTCGAGCGCGGCCTTCTCCAAGTCCCCTATCTGCCTTGCCACATGCACGCACCCTTCCTATACATTATGCTAGCGTGTAACTAGTGGTGGGGCCTAGCCGACCCCGTCTTGTAGATATATGTGTATCTAGCAAATATATAAGTTAGTGTCTCTAGGCGTGTGGGAAGATGCTCCCATAAAAACAGTTGAACTAATCCCGGGGATCCGAGAAGACTACTAGTACAACCATGTCATCTATGAGGTACCTGTAGATCTTCCTGACGTTACTATCCTTCACGTCCACCACCTGTGCCACAGCCTTCTGGGTCACATTCTCGTAGCCGTATAGCCTCGCTACTAGGTAGACGCTGGCCGCCGCCACTATCTCCGGCTTCTTCCCCACCAGGCTCTTCTTATTCTCCATAACAGTCCTCACGAATTCCAGGGCTGTGGTGTAGACCACGGGTGGCAGGTTAAGTTCGCTCACAATCCTCGAGACAAAAGTTGCAACCCTGCCCAACTGCCTCTGCAGCCCGTCCCTACTAGGTATACGAGCTAGAGCCATGGCTCCGGAGTCATTAAGCTTCTTCTTAGCACGCCACATATCCTTCTCAGAAACCCCAAGCACCTCAAGGATACGGTTAGTAGGCACACTCAAGTTGTGCACAACCACAGCCCTATGAATAGCAGCAGCAACCAAGGCATTCTTTTCCCTCTCACTCGAGGGCCTATTATCCTTGAGGTAGAATTTTATCACAGTAGAGGCTGTTTCATGGGCAGTTAACGGTATCTCGAGGATCTCAACTGCCCTCTGAAGCCTAGTCAGCATGTCTATAATCCGCCTATCCCTCTTCGTAGCCCTCGATACACGGAGCCCCCCAGCCACCCTGCCGGGACTACGCCTCCTATGGAGGTAAGGCCTCCCCCTCCTCACATAGGTTACATGGGTTCCCTGGTGATGGGTTGTATGTGTAACCCTGCCCCCAGCCCTCTGGAGGCCCTTTACCCCCTTCTCCTCAAAGCTCCTCCACTCGGGCCTGCTCGTTATTATCTGCTCCCTTACAACCTCCCCCGTGCTTCTACAAACCACTTTCCCGTCTTCGTTGATAACTAGGTCCCCCTCATCGCAGGATAGCCCCGAGGCCTCTTCCGCATGTGATCCCACATCCAGGCCCAGAGGTGGGTGGACCATTTCCCCGCTATGGAGTTGAATACCTGCTATATCGGGGCTACCCTCGGCTCCTGCGCATCCCTGACTTACGTCCCCGTCTACTACCGGATCCCCTCCTCCGCATAGCTCTGGCTTCACTTCTCCCACGCCTCCCCCTACCACGGGCTCTACGGCGGGCCTTCTGGAGCAGCACCACCTCGGCTCCCTGGGGCAAGTCTTCTTGTGTGGGGTCGTCGAGACGGATGACAAGGTAGGGGGAGTCTATGGGGCCTATCACATCTATGATCCTTCCACGGGCACCCTTGATGGCGATCCTGGCCCCGATCCTGGGAGGCTCCCCCCGCGACTTTGCTATGATCAGCCTCATAGGGGCTACCGCCTCGACGACCCCGACTACCCTGGATCTCACCTTGCACACCAGGGGCCGGTGGGCAGCTGGCTACCTAATAAACCGGGTTATTGTTGATTGCAGGTAATAGTGGGAGGGGCCGCTGGGAAAGATGGTATCAGGTTAAAAATGTATACAAGCATATAGGCATGATGCATGTATTAAGTAGTGTGGACTAGTGGAGGATACTAGCTCTCCTATGATTGCCTGCCTCTACGCCTCCTAGCCCTCATATTCCTTATCTCCATGCTTATCCTCTTCAAAGTCTCCCTCTTACTCCAACGCTTATCCACCACTATCCTCCTTGTATCGCTCCACCAACTCCTGGGGTAGGATGCTTCCTCTACCTCGGGGTTTAGGCCTAGGGCCTTTGCAGCCTCAACGATCTCCTCAACCCTAGGAGACTTAACAGCTGAGTCCCTCGGGATCTTCCTTCCCCTGCTTAAGGGTGTCTGCTCGTCTATGTTGACCGGCCAGAAGGTGATCCTCCTGCCCTTAAGATCCCTCTGCACGTGTAGCCCCCACTATCTGGGCTACTCCTTTACGAGGATCGCATTTACTATCCCATCCTGGCCTGGCCTGGAGGTTACTACAGCTCTCCCAGCGGTGGTCTCTATGATCGCACCCTTAACTATTATGTTCCTTCTAGCGTACTCCCTGTTAGCTGGGGTTTCAACCACTCTCAGGATCCTGGCCTTCTGGGCTTTACCGGTCTCCGGATCCGATACTATGGCGATAGCCGCCTTCCTGACCCTAAGCTTAACGTTGCCGCCCCGTACCC
>WAKG01000077.1 GCA_015523445.1 Desulfurococcales archaeon
GACAGATCCTATACCCCTCCCCCACCAGCCCCGGAGTGGCAGAGGAGGACTCAAGTATGATAGCCTTCATATCTCCCAGGAGCCTGCCGCCCTGCCAAATCCAGTCCCCCATGGACCCGGTAGCGGTAAGGGTGTAAGCGTCACTCATCACCGTGGAGACTGCACTATATACCCTAGAGGGGCTCCACTCTACGAGTAGTGCCCACGCCCCGGCTGGCCTCACCATGGTCAACATCCTATCCCCCCACCCCGTATGTGCAGCCGCTAGGGCCGCCCTGCCGACAACCTCAAGCGCGTGAGCCTCCATAGAGGGGTACCTAACCACAAGGGCTAGCCTCGAGGGATCCTTCCTCAGGGATCCCAGCAGGAGCTCGCCCTGCACAAGATCTAGATCCACCCTCCACCCGGGTGATGTGAGGTTTAAAAGCCTAACATAGCCCTCCCAGGGCCTAGCCTCTAGTAGGAGGCTGTCCTTGACAGCTAGTATCGTGGAGTTGTAGACACCTAGGTCCTCGAAGCCCTCGGGGGCCCCGGTGAGAGGATAGGCATATACCATGCCATCGCCTACAGTGTATATCACTGTGCCTCTAACAATGTCTCCGCCAATGACGGCCACCGGGGGGCCGCAGGCTATCGCTTTGGGCCTGGGCAGGTTTGGCGGTATACTGTAGGCAGTAGCACCTGCGCTAGTGTACACTATTATATGTGGGTTCCTGCTCGATAACACGTACAAGGATCCGTTTAGGGTGCAGGCGTCCAGAGCCCTATAGGCCTCCCTGAACCAGCCCTGCGGCCCCTTGATCCATGTCCCCGACATGTTCGAGACCACGATCCAATCGCCATTATAGAGGATCGGGTCCCCGTTAACGTTAAGGACAAGGGCCTGATGGGGCGTGTATGTGTATAGCGAGTATGGAACCAATATTATGATTAGTAATAGGTAGAATGCAACCACTACACTAGCTCCCTTCACCGGCTGCAACGCAGGGGCCCCATGCAAAGCGGTGGGACTAGGGCTACTATTAATCCTGGATCCTCCTAACCCTCAGCACACCCCTAACCCTATAGACACTGTCACCCCTAACTAGGAACACGCCATGATAGACGCCATCCCCTACAGCCTCGGCCTCTAGCGCCCATACGCAGTGCATCCCCGGCAGATCCTCAGCCTCGACAGCTTCCCCCTCCACGGTGTACATGCTCCTAGCTACATTGGAGTAGCACAGGATTACTCCTTCCCCGGTGCATGACGCTGCCTGTATCCACGGGTGTATCCTTGGCTTGCATTGGATGCATAGTGATTCGAGACCCCGGGCCATCCATACAGCCGAGGCTAGAGTATAGTATGCCCCAGCCAGCGCTACTAGTGCTAGAGCTCCAGCCAGCAGCTTTGACGCTAGGCTTGGGCCAGACTCGAGCAGTGCTATGGAGCCTAGTGCTAGCAGGGATCCAGCGGTTATGGCTCCAGCTACCTTCACTCCGCCCCCGCATCTCATTCGGGGCACTCCACCTCATCCAGCATATACTCTATCTCATCCACGTACTTATCAAGGCCCAAGCGCTCTGCTATCTCCACGTGCCCCGCATCACTGGCCCTGACAAGCTTGCCGCACGGGCTCTTCGCAACGATCTCCGTGGCCTCCTGGGCGGTTAGGAGGGGGTCCATGTCACCGTAGAATACGAGTAGCGGCTTGTCAACCCTATCCACGTAGGCCGGGCCGAAGCTGGTATCAACCCCTGCCAGTAGCTCGCCGTATAGGCCTATAAGGTAGCCGTAGGCGGCTGGTAAGGGGGTCTGGGATCCTATCCACCTAGGTATCACCTGGTCCAGGCTATAGTATGGGCTATCTGCGATAATCGCCACAACCCGGTTGTCATAGGAGCCGCCTACTATAGCTACAGCTGCTCCCATGCTGAAGCCTACAAGCACAATCTCCTCGTAGCCTAGAGTTGATGCATAGTCCAGCACAGCCTCTAAGTCTAGGACCTCCCTAGGGCCTATAGTAGTGGTGCCCTCACTCTCCCCGTGACCCCTGAAGTCGAACATGGCCACCGGGTAGCCCCGGCTATTCAGCTCCCTAGCCAGCCTGAGGAGCCTCTCATCAGCCTTACACGAGGTATAACCATGCATTACTATGAAGAGTACGTCTTCATCACCGGGTATGTGCCATCCCCGGATCTCCACGCCATCCCCCGTCTCAACAGTGAAGCCACTATACTCTAGGCCCACACTATCTGGTGTAGCCCTCGACTGGCACCTCTCGGGGTTAAGGGATGAGTACGCTATCCAAAAGGGGACAACTACTAGGAGCACCAGCAGGACTAGTACAGCCGCCGCTAGGATCTTCCTTCTATCCATGACACACGCCGCCCAGCCATAACTATGCACCAGTGGAGGGATAAGTCCCTTTACCGGTGGGGTCGGAGCTCGGCTGTGCCACCATCCCCTAGGGATAGGGTTGTGCTAATCCCGCCTCCCCATCCCCCACCCTTGGAGGAGCTAGGGTTCTTCCTAGCGCTTAAGTCTCCATGCAAGGACGAGTATGGCTACTATAGCTGCTAGGCCAAGCACAGCGGCCAGGGTGGTTTCTAGCGTTTCCCTGTACTCCACCTCCACTGTGTCTAGATCCCTGAAGGTTGTGTATGCCGGCTCTATCCAAGTGATCCCATCATCTCCTGGGGCTAGCCTGATATTCATGTCTAGGAACCTCTCTGCCACGTTGTCTCCCAGGCTCGCGCGTAGTGCCCCCTCTATTATGTCTCTAAGCGTTATCAGTGCTTCCAGCGGGTTATCGGCCCCCCTTATTTTAATGTTCTTCAGCTCCAGTACAATCGTGTGATCATCCTTGCCTGATACTTTTATCGCAGCTCCTGTGCCTAATTCTATCTTTGACGCAAGTTTCTCTAGCCCGGTGGCCACGGCCTCGTCCACCTTCACCAGGATTCTGGCCTGGGGTACACCAGATTCAGCTACCCGCTCCAGCGCCTCTGGCGGGGGCCTATTCATCTCCGCCACGTACCTTAACGTTTCAGCCATGTTCGCTGCCAGCAGTATCTCTAACACATATATTGGAGGGTCTCCTGGTTTCATGGTTAGTGATAGCTGGTAGTCGTGTGGAGGGCTGTATATTGCTAGGAGTAGTAGCGTGGATAAGTCTATCGGGACCATCTGGAGTATTCCAGTTCTCACGGATATGTTCTTGCCCGCCTCTATCCTGACCTTAGCCTCTAGCGAGTTGCCGTAGGACTGAGCCTCCAATACCTCTATCTTGACCCCGTCTACCCTATCCTCCATCCTAGATATTACTCCCTTAAGCTCTTCCACATCACTGCTGGTGCCCTCGAGTATCATACTGGCTATTGATCCAACAGTCTCACCTAGGTCCTTACCAGTGAAGTTCATGAATACCCTGGAGGCTCCTAGGAAGCGTGGCCCTCCACCTTTTACCTCTGCATATAGTGTGCCGCTCAGCTTGTCATCCTGCTTGTAGGTATGCGCCTCTAGGCTGAGCCTACCCGGGTGCATCATTGGTGGGCTGCTGATGTTTTGCTTGAGCAGAGTGCCATCCTCTACCTCCGCTATTATCCTAACACTGTCTGGGGTTGATAGCGGCTTGATGTAGGTCTTGATTGTGAGGGTTATTGTTCCGTTGCTGTATAGTGTTGCTGTTGCTCCGCTGGACTCTGCTGGGGCTGGGGTTGGCGCTAGTATCGTTAAGAGTGCTAGGAGTATTATTACTATGGGCTTGGTTTTTGGCTGTTTCATCCTTTTAAGCCTCCGGGTATTATGATCCTTGTTATTAGTTATACGTGGTTTCCTCCTATATATCTTGTTGTATATTGTGTGGGTCACTTTTTGTCACTGTCAAATTATTTGATAACCCAAATTATATTTACATATAAAGATATATACTTATGGGTGCCGCTCAATGAAGATAACAAGACGGAACTTCCTCAAGGCAGCGATAGCATCAGGACTAATAGCATCAATACCAGGAGAAGCCCTACACACACCCATAGAGAAGCCCAGAGGCAAGCAGGTACAGGCCATATACAGTCTCCAGCCAAGAAAGGAGGCCAAGGTAAGGACCTACAGGAGCGCCTGCTTTATATGCGGCCAGAAGTGCCCCATTAGGATCGTGGCAAGACAAGGCCAAGTATTAACGGTCATGTATAACACCGATGGAGTTAACGATACCCAGTACGCCTGCTGCGGAAGGCCCCACACAATATTCGAGGCCCATACACTCAAGGAGAGGATCAGGGCGCCCCTGGCTAGAGACGGTGAGAGGGGATCCGGCTCATTCAAGGAGATCAGCTGGAGTGAGGCCCTAGACACCCTAGCATCCTGGATCAGGGAGGTAGATCCAGGAGAGGTGATAGTCTTCTCCCACCAGGGATGCGAGGCTGGCATAGTTAAGGAGTTCTTCAAGGAAATAGTGGGAGTCCCCAACGTCACCAAGCACTGCGACACCTGCCACACAGCAATAGACTACGCCTCCTGGTGGCTATTCGGCAAGCTAATAGGCCCCGGCGGCTTCAGGCCCGACTATGAGAACGCCAAGCTAGTAGTCTTCATGGGCAGGAACCCTGTTGAGGGGATCGTAGCAGCTCCCTGGACCAAGATGTTCGCCGAGGGCAGGAGGAGGGGGATGAGGATTATAGTATTCGATGTAAGGCGCTCCAGGCTCACCTCCCTAGCCGACAAGTACTATCTAATCCCGCCGGGCACCGACCTGGCAGCGGCCCTAGCAATACTACACGTAATCCTGAGGAACAGCCTCTACGACGAGGATTACCTTAGGAGGTACACCAACGCCCCCATGCTAGTCTACACAGACACCCTCGAGCCCGTAGAGCTGGCTGACAACCCTAGAATAGAGGGTAAGAAAACCTATAAGGTTCTTGATGAGACTGACGGAACGATTAAATGGAAAACAGAGGCCATCCAGCCAGCACTACTAGGCGAGATTGTTATAGGCGGGAGGATGGCTAAACCCGCCCTCCAGCTCCTCAAGGAGGCAATAAGCAGCTACACCCCAAGCTGGGCCGAGGAGATCACAGGGGTCCCCGCAGGGGAGCTGGAGTGGGTGGCCAGGAGCCTCGCATACGAAGCGCCCCGGGCATTCATAGACCCGGGCTACAAGGGTACAAGGTACAGGAGCGAGGGGATGCTCTTCAGGGTTATACACCTGATAAACACCATGCTGGGTTCGATAGGGGCCCGTGGAGGGGTTGCATGGAACAAGAAGCCCAAGATAAAGTCCCCATTCAAGGTTCTAGGCATAGAGGGTCCTGGGCCCCAAGGGGAGCCCCTCTACAAGTACTGGGAGGAGAATGGGGCCGCATTCGTCAACCACAAGTGCTACAGCATGCTCGCCATAAAGTCTATACTGGAGGAGAGACCTCGCCGCTACAGGATGGCGATCATATTCAACCAGAACCTTGTGGCCCACGTACAGGGCTCTAGCGACGTGATCAGGGCCCTGAAGAAGCTCGACTACGTCGTAGTGATGGATACTGTCTTCAGTGAGACCGCCGTCTATGCAGACCTCATACTACCCCTACCCATGTTCTTCGAGGCCTCATCCCCAACACTATTCACACCCAGCAAGACAGGCAGGGGGCAGCTAGTCGTGGTGGAAAAGGCTCTGGAGCCGCCCCCAGGCTATGAAGTGAGGTCTGCGTGGTGGATAGTCAAGGAGCTAGGCAAGAGGCTGGATCCAGGCAATTCAACCCTATACGAGATGCTGGGGGAGCACGAGTATATATGGAGGAAGCAGGCCGAAGACCTGGGTGTAGACCCGGAGGAGCTTTTAGATAAGGGTGTGGTCACGCTATACAAGGCCCCCATATACCACCCGATTAAGGGGAAGGCCCTATACACAGCCACTGGCGAGATCGAGATTCTGAACGTGGAGGGGCTATCCCTGTATAGGGGCGAGGTAGGCAAGCCC
This sequence comes from Desulfurococcales archaeon, assembly GCA_015523445.1. Classification (GTDB taxonomy): domain Archaea; phylum Thermoproteota; class Thermoprotei_A; order Sulfolobales; family Acidilobaceae; genus S012-22. The sequence goes on from WAKG01000077.1 coordinate 5,958, forward strand.
AGCAGCTTCAACCCCTTCCCAGCCTGGATACCTCCCGCATGGATGAGCCAAGGCCCCTTAGGCGATGGGGAGGCTGTTGTAGTTGATATATGCCACAGGATGACAGCTACCAACATGTGGATCAGGTACACCAGGCTCACCTACAGTACTCTGAAGTGGGATAGGATGGATGGAGTGCTGATACACAGGAGCAAGGCTGAAAAGCTGGGTATAAAGGATGGGGACACGATAGTGCTTGAGGGCCCCGGGGGGACTCTCAAAGCCAAGGCCAGGATCACTGAGGACATACATCCAGCCGTCGTCCTATCCCCTCACGCTACCAACCCCGGCCCGGCGGAGGGCTGGATCACTGTGAGGTATAGGAGCGGGGAGGAGAGGATACGCCTCTTCCACAGAACCTCGGGCATGGGCATCAACACCAACATGCTTCATCGCCTCAACGACCTGGTGATGGAGGAGGGTGGCAGGGCGATCCAGAACGATGTTAGAGTTAGGATCAGGAGGGGGTGATCATGGTGGGCAGGAGAAGGGTTATGATGTTGATTGATATGAACAGCTGTGTAGGCTGCATGGCCTGCGTGGTGGCATGCATAAGGGAGAATATCGCCAGGCAGAATAGGGGCGACGTGGAGATCCCTGAAGACGCTGTATACCATGCCAGGACGAAGCCAGAGTATGCTGGCATGGAGCTTGGCCTCACCGGCGATATCCCTATATTCATACAATGCCAACACTGCGATAACCCGCCCTGCGAGATGGTATGCCCCACAGGAGCCACCTATATAGACGAGGATGGCGTTGTCGCCCTGGATCACGGTAAGTGCGTGGGCTGCAGAGCTTGCATTGCAGCGTGCCCCTACGGCGCTAGGACTATCTATAGGAGGCCCCTAGCCGGGGAGCCCCTGAGCGGCGGAGAGGGATTCCAGCCCGGATACCCTGATAAATGCACCTTCTGTAGGCATAGGAAGAGGGGCGAGGGACTCTGGACCCCGGCCTGCATTGAGGCCTGCGCCTTCGGCGCCAGGCTATTCGGCTATGAGGAGGACGTGATCGAGTCCTCAGAGGGAAGGGCTGTCAGGCTTCTAGAGGCTCTTGGCACGGAGCCGAAGGTCCTCTACATACTCCCGGTTAAGGGTAGGAGGTGATCCGAGTATGGGTTGGAGTAGGCTTACAGCTACCGTCGGCGGTGTGATCCTAGTAATCCTATTCATCGTGGGCATAGCAATGTATAGGGCTGGAGGAGGCGGCGAGCAGGCCCTCATACCCTGGGGCATGATGGTAGTCGGCTACATATTCTTCGCCCTAGCAAGCGGGGGCGTCTTCGACTCAATGGCTATCAGGCTACTGAGGGGAGACAAGGATATAGAGGCTCACGCCGGCCTGCTGGCATGGAGTAGCCTAGCACTACTAGCACCAGGCATAGTGCTGGTGTTTAGCGACGTGCTCCACCCAGGGGCGGCTCCCTACTTTTACCTAAGCTTCAACCCGGAGTCAAGGATAGCCTGGAACGCTGTGCTCTACCTCCTCTACGGCGGAGGCCTCCTGGCATTCACAATCCTAGTACACCTCAAGGGCCCCACTGTGCCCCTAGCAAGGAGTATCGCCGCCGCCACCCTAGCCTTCAGCCTCCTCCTCGAGGCAAATCTGGGCATGGCCTACGCTGTCAACGTGGCCGTGCCAGCTTGGTACGCCTCTATGGCCCCTATCCTCTTCATCGCCCTAGGCTTCGCCATGGGATCGGGCTTTACAATCCTAACCCTCAGGCTGGCCAGCGAGGGCTCTGTGATAGCTAGAGAGTACGCTGAGGAGCTCAGGTACACACTACTGGCTGCTGCATTCATAGCCGGATGGAGCCTCGTGGGCATGGCTGCCTGGGGTGATGCCAGGACCACCGTAGTAGAGGTGGTTATGGGAGGCGTGGCCCCAATCTTCTGGCTAGGCTTTGTCCTGGTGGGCGTGCTGGCCCCCTTAGCCATAGCATCTAGGAGGCCCCCTGTAGCGGGTCTCCTAGCAATCCTGGGTCTCGCAGTATACCTAGCGATACCATTCAACTATACCCCCCAGGCGGCGAGGCTGAAGGTTAACCCCTTCTACATGCTCCTAGCCCAGTCAGGCCCCGTCGAGGCGGGGCTATGGGAATACGTAGCAAGCCCCGAGACCCTAGCATTCATAGGGGGCTTGGGTGTGTGGCTCCTCCTAGTGCTATATCGGGGCAAGGTCCTAGGCATACTAGGACTGCAGGGATAGCCTAGCCCATCCCCAAACTATTTTTCCCGTTATGGCGAGCGTGATTAGGGCTACTGCTAGTAGCATCCCGTAGCCAGGCTCAAGGACTATGGGTTTTCCCACGGGTGTCTCCTGGGTGGGTGTGGCTCCTCCCTGAGGCTTATCCGTGGTATTTAGATATTCTAGGAGGATCTGTGGCAGTATACTCTTAAGATTCCCTGTATATGTGAATAGGGTTGCCTCAACCACTATACTCTCGTGATCAATATTGATGCACGCCTGCCTAGACCGGTCGAGCACCTGTATTACGGGATCTACTATCCAGCTATCTCTAGCAGAAGCCTCCATCCAGCTCCTCGCAACTATCTCTAGGAGTAGCCTGGCCCTGGACCTGGTACTGGCCTCAGCCACCATACTATAGTTACCAGCCTTCTCCATGAAGCCTTCAAGGGTTAGCCTCTGCCAGTCCAGCGCGTCCCGTAGGACCGGGTCTAGGGTGATCGTTGCCCAGTAGCCCCTTGATGACTCCTCCACACGAGCATCCCTAACCAGTGGCAGAGACTCCAGCGCCTCCTCCAGGTCCTGGGCCCCGTTGGCGGTAGCCTTGGACGGGGGCACTAGGAGTATCTCTATCACAACCCCCTTGTCGCTGGCCGTGACCACGGCATAGTCGGCCTCAGCCCGGGTTATACCTGTATCTATCCTGATGAGGCCTCGGGCCTCTCCTCCCTGGATAGTCGCATTAACCTCCACTGACGCCATATAAAGCCTAGAGCTCCACCCCTCCACTATCAGCTTGGAGCCGTTCAGGCAGGCGTTCATCTTGCCTAGGATAAGCTTGGAGGGAATCTGTATCGTGACTCTGGTCTCTATCCTGCCCTCTACAGGCTTCTGATCCACGTTCACGATAATAGTTGCCTGTGCAAGTAGGAGTATTGGGAGTAGCCAGTGCAAGGCTCCCGGCACTGGGATATACTACCCCGCGGCTACCACATTATAATATAATACTATACACACTATAAGGGTGATCCACACCCGGCCCTCGTACGGGTATGCATTGTGGCCGCAGGGACGCCCTGGGACCCGGTAGAGTGCCTCGAGTGCATACTACACGCCCGCCCCGGTCTAGGGCGTGGAGAGGCCCAGAAGATGATAGCTGGGGATAGGACTAGGGCATTCGTCGAGACCTACGCCCGCCTAGCCAGGGGTGGGGACCCACTGAAGGGGCTAAAGGAAAGGCTTAACCGGGGGGTTAAAAGGCTGGCCGCAGGACTCACAATCCAAGACTACGAGCACGCCCTCCGCCTAATGGCCACTGCCAACGGCGTGGATTGGGGCATGAGGGGCCACACATACACCCTCGAGGACCTAGTTACGGGCAGGGGCGTCGTATGGGTTCCGGGGGCGGATACTGTGATCAGCGCGGTAAGATCCTCACATAGGATCGCTTTGCTCCTAGACAATGCTGGAGAGGCGGTGGTAGACGTTATAGCTGCTAGCTGGCTAGCCCAGAAAGGCCACGAGGTGACCCTCATAGCCCGTGGCGAGCCCTACGAGGTCGATGTAACCCATGGGGAGGTGGAGGAGCTCGTAGAAAGCCTAGGTGCAGGAGTGAAGGTTGTATCCACAGGCTCAAGGTACCCTGCGCCTCACCCCATGGCTAGCCCCAAAGCGAGGAGGATCCTAGAGGAGACCGACATAGTCCTGTCGAAGGGTATAGCTAACTATGAGGCAGCTACCGAGAATCCCGGGAGGTGGAGGATCGTCTTCCTCCTCCGAGCCAAGTGTGGGCCCATAGCCAGGCAGTACGGTGTGCCCCAGGGTACCCCACTGGTGGTGGCTGGATTCACTTCCTAGGAATCTCCTCAACCCAGCCCGCCTCAGGCTGGACCAGTCTTACACTATCCTCCTCTATATACACGTCCACAGCCCTATAGACGGGGAGCCCCATAGACTCTAGCCTCTCGACACCGCCATACTGGGGCTTGGCTATGGAGGCCATGACCGCCTCCACCCTAACGCCATTCCTCCGGAGCGCTTGGACTATGGAGGTAGCGGCTCCCCCGGTGGAGACTGCGTCATCGACTAGAATCACCTTCTCCCCCCTGCCGATCCCGTAGATGTAGTGTGTGCCCTTCTTGTAGCCAGACTGGAAGGGCTCCACCCATCCTTCCGCTGGAAAGGGGCGCTCTCTGACTATGGCCAGGGGGAGCCCTAGCTTGTGGGCTACTAGAGACGCTATGGGTAGGCCTAGGACCTCGGGGGCGACCACCTTATCGACTCCATCGCCCGCCTTGGATGCTAGATAC
>WAKG01000078.1 GCA_015523445.1 Desulfurococcales archaeon
CGTGGGGGTGCTACTAGGGGTTATTGTAATGATTATATGGAGCCTAGTTGCTGGTATATGGAGTGTAGCCGCGACAGATGCTCTCCAGGGCCTATGGATGCTAACAGCTGGAACAATGTTACTGGTATGGCTGGTCTTAGAGCTAAGGTCATCAGGTTTAGGGGTAGCTAGCGCGTTTGAGGTCCTAGAAGAGGCTGGGCTAACCGGTCCTGGAGGCTTCTGGAGCATAAACATATTTTTAGCGTTTACTATACCTTGGATGTTCTTTGCAGTAACTAATCCACAAGTAGTACAAAGATTATTTATGCCTAAAGATGAGAATAGCCTGAAGAACATGATAAGGTGGTTCGGAGTCTTCGGGCTATATTATACAGTCCTAGTAGTAATTATAGGCTTACTAGCTAGGGCAGCTTATGAGTCTGGTGCTCTAGGGATCGGTGTGGACCCATCTGATCCAGCCCAGAGGGATAGGGTCACTCCTTCGCTTCTCTACATAGCAAACCCGGTGCTAGCAGCTATTGTATTCACCAGCATAGTGGCGGCATCGATCTCCACCGTAGACAGTATACTGCTCACACTATCTAGCAGTATCTCAAGAGACATGGGTGCCGGTAGAAGGGCTGGCTTAATAGGGCTTGTAGCAGTGGCCATAGTACTGGCAGGGGTAGCTCTAGCTAGGCTACAGTATATTGTGCTCCTAAGTGTGCTCAGCAGCTTGATGCTATTATCTCTAGCACCCGCTACCATAGCAGGGTGGCTAGGCCGTCGGGGCGAGCCTAGGCTGGTAGCAGTATCTATGCTGGTAGGACCTGTTATAGTATTCTTTGAGGCTATAAGAACGGGCTCTGTCAGGGCTGCATTCATATCTCAACCCCTAGGCGTCCCGGTCAGCGTCTGGATCCTGTTGACATCAACCCTGTTAATCATTATAGCAATGAGGATTAAAGGGTCCTAGTGATCCTACCTCGAGGCTCCACCTCACTCCAAGACGCCACGGTGAATCTGTATATCAGGGTGTTCTTGTCTAGCCAACAGTTGGCTGGTAGGCCTGCTTTTATGCATGCGTATCCTAGGAAGTCTAGCTCGTTCCATCCATAGTCTAGGGGTACTTGTGGCAAGAGTAGCCCTTGATTAGGGCCTCTAACTACCACTACGCCATCTCTCCCAACCTTTATACCAGAGATCCTGTCCCTAGGGTCTCTTCCTAGTGGCTTGAGGCGTGATAATACTGACACCTCGAATATAACCTCATCTAGCTCGTTCCTGGTGAGGGGAGGGAATCGTGGATCCCTGAATGCAGCATCTATCGCAACCCTAACTACTGTCTCTAATAGTGGATGGACTGGGCTTATGGTACCTATGCAACCTCTCAGCTCCTTTTCCCCCCTCCTGGCACCTACCTTCTGTATGGTGACGAATGCTGCACCGGGCTTAGTCAGGAGCTCATCCAAGCCCTCTGGAGGTTTGGGTGGTACTCCCTTGTCCATAAAGTGTTCTACACTGGATCTGGCCAATCTGACCAGTAGGACCCCATGTGTATCGTCTAGCTCATCCGGCTCCACTGGTTTAGCCTTGGAGGTTCTCAGCCTCAATCCGGGCACCCTAGGGTTTAAGTGTGGTGGGGCCTGGATATTCTACTCTTTCCCAAGTTGTAAATAGTAGTTTTTAATAGTCCTCCACATTAGGTAGGAGTCGATCGTTAGTAGACCTGTTATAATCCACATCGCTATGGCGGCTACAGGGTCGGAGCCGGGTGCCAACGTATAAGCTGCTGAGGCTCCTGCACTGAACGCGGCTATGAATAGGTTGCGGGGCAATAGCTTGCCCCTGTATATTATATAGGCTGCGAACATGCCTTCCCTAGGCTTTCTAGCCTTGTATCCTCCCCCCGTCCTGTATGCCAATCCTAGTTCCACCAGCCTCTCGAGGTGGTGCCTGGCTGTGCTGGGGCTCCTGAACCCGATCCTTCTCTGAACCTCCCTCACTCCTAGGGGCTCTTCGGATGTTAGGAGGAGCATGTAGACTCTAAGGCTACTTCCTGCCAGGCTTGCTATTGGGTCTCCTCCCTCCTTATCTTTATCCTGCTTCATGCCAGCAGTATCCTCCATGCAGCTATAGCTACTAGCCCGGCTAGTATACCTCCAAGTAGGGTCAACATTAGTCTTTCCCTCACCGTATCTTTGGGTGGAGCCTGTGTAGGTGTCTGTGCCTGCTCTTCACTGGGTATAGTTGTTGGTGTAATATTTTCGGTTACCTGTACTTCCTGGCGTGGCTTCTCTCTCTCCCCTGGAGCTGCTTCTGGCTGTGCTCTCTGTATTGCTGCTTGCTCCGTAGTTGTTACGGTTGTTGTAATTTTAGCTGTTAAGGATTCTGGCTTTGACGCTATTGTGGCCTGCTTAACCTCCTCGAGTACTGGCTCTTGCTCTTCAGAGAGCGTACACCTAATCTTAACCTCAGCTCTTCCCTTAGAATATATCACAACTATAACCTCTCCTGAAGGACCTGCTAGGTCTTCAGGCATAGACAATTGCACTCCATTACTACAGTTATACACAACCATGTTGCCAGTAAGGTTATACTTGGAGGTATTCTCAGGACCTAAAGTTTCACCTACTGGTATTGGCTGGACCGTGGGTGTAACCTGAGCTGCCCATACCTGGTTGGCTATCATTGCTAGTATGGCTGTCGCCAGCAGCATGGCTACAGTTCTCGATATCAACTACTAGCACCAAGGAGGATCATCTAGGCCTTAGAGTAATTAAGAGTCTAAGGTGTAGAACAGGTGCTCCTGAGAGGATAGTATATATCACTGGAAAAAAGCTAGATTATAGTACATGTTAGGGGCTGGACCAGGAGGTGTTGGGAATGGTCGGATTCACGAGGTACGAGCTACCCCCACTTCCATACGCCTACAACGCCCTCGAGCCCTATATAATAGAGGAGATAATGAAACTACACCACCAGAAGCATCATAACGCTTATGTCAAGGGGGCTAACGCTGCCCTAGAGAAGATCGAGAAGTATCTGAAGGGAGAGGCAGAGATCAACGTGAAGGCGGTGCTAAGAGACTTCTCATTCAACTATGGAGGCCATATCATGCACACAATATTCTGGCCAAACATGGCACCCCAGGGTAAGGGAGGGGGGACCCCTGGGGGCAGCTTAGCAGATGCAATAGAGAAGCAGTTCGGCGGCTTCGAGCAGTTCAAGAAGCTATTCTCAGCAGCTGCTAAGCAGGTTGAGGGTGTTGGATGGGCGTTCCTAGCAGTAGACCCGCTAACAGGTGGGCTAAGGATAGGTCAGATAGAGAAGCACAATGTTCTAGCCACCGCTGGCCTGGTGCCTATATTAGTAATAGACGTGTGGGAGCATGCCTACTACCTTCAGTATAAGAATGATAGGGGCAGCTACGTTGAGAATTGGTGGAACGTAGTCAACTGGGATGACGTGGCTGCCAGGTTTGACAGGGCAGTAAACGGGTCAGCTCCCTTAATCAAGCTGGACTTGCCCTTCCCGCCTAAGTAAATCTGGGCTAAGCGTGAAAGGCAGGTGGTAGGGAGAGGTAGACTCCCCCATCCCTTTTTCTATATACATAACATCTAAATGTAGACCATGTATCCTGCCTTAGGGCTATACCTGTAATTCTGGCCTTGGCAAGGCCTAGATCGACAAGGAGGATCCCATCGGAGAGGGTACATATAGCCTTTTGTCCACGCTGAAATAGGAGGTCATTGATTGGTTTTGGGATTGAGTTAAAGTGTATATCTAGATGGGTCTGGGAGGCACTCATGCACCCCTTAGGATGAAGGTAAATAGTAGCCCTATAACGTCTCCATTGGGCTCCCTTCACCCTTACCTCGACTCTAGCGTGGAGGCGCTTCTTACACATTACAGGTCTACCATGTCTACTTAACCACTAAGCTAGAAGTGGCTGCACAGAAGCTTGTATAAGCTATTATCTGTAGTACCCTTAGTGCATCATCGATCTTGGTCAGTAATATGAGGTCGCCTGGCTCCCTTGCTTCTGAGATCTTCTGTCCAATCTCCTCCCTTAGCTTTACAATAGTGTAAATTGATTCCCTACTCCTCTTTATGCTTGGGTTTGACAGAGTGAAGCCTACTATGGGGATTATCTTCTTGAGTTCCCAGAGTAGTGATGCGGTGCTCCTTGAAACGGTAAAGTTATTCTTAGTAATCTTGTAAATAGCATCTAGCATACTCTCTCCAACTATAGCCAGGAGGCTGGTCCCGATCAAGACCCCGTGCGTATACTCACCGTTACCAGACACTATGTAGCCATTGCTTATCATAAGCCTTATTATCAGGTGCTGGTTCTTAAACAGCTCATTCCTGATGTATGTCGCCTCCTCTAGAATCTTAGGCCTGGGCTCGGCCCCCTTTACAGCCCTCTCAAGGACCTCAACAGATAGGGCAACCGTGTTAGTCATACCCTTGATAGTTGTCTTTACATCTAGTCTAGTCTGGTCTATTACAACCCTTACCTTTATCGACGTGTCATCATGATCCACTATATCAAGGCCGAGAAGCCTACTGGCACTGGATCTTATATTGCTAAGCGTGGATAAAACGTCAGCGTCCTTAGATAATAGTAGCTGGACCTCGTCGTAGCCTAGGGTGTATATGCAGCTGACGGTCATAGCGGATAGTCTAGCATCTTTGAGTTTAGATAGGTCCATTGTTATATTGTGTATGTTAGCCTTGGTAGATGAGGGTATTATCCTTATGGAGCGCCCCTCATCTATAATATAGACTATATCGCCCTGGGATACCTGGTTCCTCTTCACCCAGCTTCTAGGTAGTGTCACAATTAGGGAGCTGCTGCCTAGCTTCTGTATCTTCCTAGCCTCTATCATGGCCTCCACTGCAACCATGCCCCAGGCGCCGGATCTTCATGTTTCCACATGTAAAGATATTGCGAACCGATATAAACATTATATATTAATAGGTACGTCCTGCTACAGGCTCCGGGGCGTGGTGTTTAGAGGCAGTGGCTATAAGGATACAGCAGCTGGTAGGGACTCCAGTCAAGGGGTTATATAGCAGGCCAGAGCCTGCGGCTGGCTGTAGCCTGTGCTATGCTGGAGTTAAAGCGGTAATATTCGTGACGGGGCTATGTGACGACTCATGCTTCTACTGTCCAGTCGGTAGGGATAGACTGGGCCATGACGTGTTCTACGTCAACGAGGAGAAGGTGGAGGGGGTAGAGGAGCTGGTGGTGGAAGTCCAGAGGATAGGGGCCCAGGGTGCAAGCATAACGGGGGGAGACCCCCTAATAGCCCTAGATAGAGTGGTGGAGGTGGTCAAGGCCCTTAAGGATGCGATGGGCCCGAGCTTCCACATACACCTCTATACTAGCGGTAGGTATGCTACTATAGAAGCCCTTAGGGCGTTAGACCGTGCTGGCCTTGACGAGATACGGTTCCACCCCACGGTGGATGGGTTCGAGGATAGGATAAGGCTAGCAGTAGTGCATACTGGAATGGATGTGGGGGTGGAGATACCAATAGCTCCCAGGATAGTGGAGTGGGCAAAGAAGGTTATACTAGCTGCATGGAGATCTGGGGCCAAGTTTGTCAACTTGAACGAGATGGAGTTCGTAGAACCCAATGCCAGAGGACTACTGTCCAGGGGCTATAGGGAGAGCAGGGATAGGCCCTTCACGGTTGAGGGGTCCTATGAGGCAGCTCTTGAGGTCCTAGAATGGGCTAGGATGAATACGGGTATACCTGTCCACTTCTGCCCAGCAAGCTTTAAGGATTCGATACAAACAAGGAACCGGCTGAGGAGGGCTGCGAGTCTAGATAGGGCATGGTATGAGAGACAGACTGGTGAGGGTACCCTGGAATGGGTCGAGGCCATGTGTGAAGATGCCCTATTATACGCGCCCCCAGGATATTGCGTTGAGGGGTGTAGCAGTAGGCTCGTTGAGTCGTATCCCACGAGGGATAGAAAGCCTAGAATAGGAGAGGAGGCCTGCGACTAGCCATTCCAGGAGGCAGCTATTATACCTAGGCAACGCAGACCGATAGTAGCCTGGTACGGTGGGGTGTACAGAGCTGGCAGGGGCTAGCCCGAGACCGCCTAGAGGGTTCAGGGATTTCCCACCAGACCTCATGATACTTAGGAAGAGGCTCCTTTCCAGGGTAGAAAGCGTATTCCAGAGGTATGGGTTCGATCCTATAGATACTCCAGCTGTAGAGTACTGGGAGACGCTTGCTGGCAAGTATGGGGAAGAGGCTGAGAACCGGCTAATATGGAGGTTTACAGATAAGTGGAGCGGGCGCGAGTACGCGCTCAGGTATGACCTAACCGTGCCTATGGCAAGGTTTGTGGCTACCCACCGGGATATACCCATGCCGTTCAAAAGATACCACATAGGCCCAGTGTGGAGGCATGAGGAGCCCCAGAAGGGGAGGTACCGGGAGTTTTATCAGTGCGATGCCGACATAGTGGGCTCTCCACACCCCGAGGCTGACGCCGAGATCGTGGAACTCGTCATAGATGTTATCAGGGAACTTGGGTTCACTAGCGGCTTCAAGGTTAGGCTTAACGATAGGAGGCTCCTTAGGGGCATATTTGAGGATGAACTGGGCCTAAGCAATGCAATACTGCCGGTCTACAGGGCCATAGATAAGCTGGATAAGATTGGGATTGATGGTGTTAGGAGTGAGCTACAGAAGATAGGGCTCCAGGAGTCTACTGTGGATAAGATAGTCGAGATTATATCCATACAGGGTGACCCGGGCAAGCTGCTAGGTGAGGTCTCTAAGAGGTATGGGGACAACCATCTCGTTAGGGATGCTATAAAATACCTCGAAAGGATTATAGGATTAGTAGATAGTAGTAGCGTGGTTGTGGACCTCAGCCTTGTGAGGGGCCTAGACTATTATACGGGACCTATACTGGAGGTCGTCCTAGATAAGCCCCGGATAGGAAGCGTTGCTGGAGGCGGTAGGTATGATGGTCTTATTGGGATATTCGCGGGCACTCAGATACCTGCAACGGGCGCTAGTATAGGGATAGAGAGGATTATAGATGCTGGCCTAGAGCTTGGTCTGTACACGCTTAAGCAGAAAACCGTAACCGAGGCTATAGTGATAGTCCTCGATAAAGAAGTCTACAACTACGCCTGGAAAGTGGCTAAGGTTCTGAGAAAAGGCGGAGTCAAGACTAGGATAGACCTTAGCATGTCCAGCCCAGGGGTTCAAAGGAGGAAGGCGCAGAAGCTGGGCATAAGACTCCTGGTATATGTTGGGGCCAAGGAGGCTGAGATGGGTACAGTCACGATCTACGACTCTATATCTAGGGAGAGGAGAGAGGTTAAGCTAGGCGAGGCTGGTAAGGCTGCACGGGAAATGTTAAGCTCATAGCCAGCCGCGGTGAAGTGGATGCCTAACAGTATACCGTTTTAGATGTAACGGTATATGAGAACAGTAAAATAATTAGCAGGAAACGATACGAGTCTCCCTGGTGTTAGGAGGTGGCTCAGGCTCCTCTCATAGTATGGCTGGACGAGATTCCACTTCAGGATAAAACCCTTGTGGGGGGGAAGGCCGCAGGCCTCGGTATCATGATCTCAAACGGGATCCCGGTCCCCCCCGGCTTCGTTGTCACGAGCGAGGCATACAAGCAGTTCATTTTCGAGACTGGAATAGCGGGATTCATAAAGCACATAATAGAGGAGGTTATAGTCAGCGGGAAGCCAGAGGAGTATGAGAAGGCTAGCTCCCTCATACGGAGCAAGTTCATCAGGACCCCAATGCCTTCAAGGATAAGGAGCGAGATAATACAGGCCTACAGAAGGCTAGGCAGCCAGGTCGGCCTCGAGGAGCCCAGGGTAGCTGTTAGGAGCAGCGCCACCTTAGAGGACCTGCCGGAGGCAAGCTTCGCAGGACAGCAGGAGACGTATCTCAATGTCCAGGGCGAGGATGCCGTAGTTGAGCATGTGAAGAAGGCGTGGGCTAGCCTCTGGACTGCTAGGGCCCTCAGCTACAGGGACTCTCTTAATATAGACCATGAGGCGGCGTACATGGCGGTGGTCGTCCAGAAGATGGTTAATAGTAGGAGTAGTGGGGTCATGTTTACCATACATCCTGTTACAGGTGATGAGAGCAAGATCGTTGTAGAGTCAATATGGGGCTTGGGAGAGTTCATAGTGGGTGGCAAGGTCACTCCAGACACCTTTATCCTAGACAAGGGGACACTGGAGATACTAGAGGCTAGGATCTCGGAGAAGGATAGGGCCCTCTTCTACGACGACATGCTAGGGAGAAATGTTGAGGTAGAGTTGCCTAGCGGCGAGGAGGACCTTGCAAGGATAAGGGAGAAGACTCCAGGGGTTGCAAGGATAGTAGAGAAGTACGGGATAAGGAGTGATAGGCCGTCCATAACAGAGGAGGAGGCAAAATCCCTGGCAGAAATGGGGCTGAAGGTAGAGCAAGTCTTCGCCAGGCCCATGGATATAGAGTGGGCTATAGACTCTGACATGCCCCAGGGTAATAACATATTCCTAGTACAGGCTAGGCCAGAGACTGTGTGGAGTAGACGGGCTAAGGAGCAGGTTGAAGAGGAGAGGGTTGAGGAGAAGACTGGAGAGGTATTGGTTAGAGGGGTGCCAGCCAGCCCAGGCATAGCCTCGGGCAGGGTCAAGGTGGCTCTAACAGTAGACGAGGCTAAGAGGAAGATGGAGAAGGGAGACGTGCTAGTCACGAAAATGACGGATCCAGACTGGGTTCCCTACATGAAGATGGCGTCGGCAATAGTAACAGATGAGGGAGGTATGACGGCTCATGCAGCGATAGTTGCTAGAGAGCTGGGCATACCAGCAGTGGTGGGGACCGGAGATGCAACCAACAAACTAAAGGATGGGGTGCTAGTCACAGTAGATGGCTCTAGGGGTGTAGTCTACTACGGGGAGCTGGCCAGAGAGGAGGCTGAGGAGAGGCCCGCCGAGGCTGCGGTACCAGCCGAGATACTAGTAAACCTACACCCGGTGACTGCAACCAAGATCTACATGAACCTAGGACAACCAGAAGAGATAGATAGGTATAAGAACCTCCCATTCGACGGGATCGGGCTAATGAGGATAGAATTCATAATATCAAGCTGGATAGGATATCACCCACTATACCTAATAGACCAGGGTAGAGGGGTATTTTTCGTGGACAAGCTGGCAGAAGGAATAGCCAAGGTAGCCAGCGCAATCTATCCACGACCAGTAGTAGTCAGGTTCAGCGACTTCAAGACAAACGAGTACAAGGGCCTCAAGGGCGGAGAGAAGTATGAGATAACTGAGAGAAACCCAATGATCGGGTGGAGGGGAGTATCAAGGTACATATCACAGAAGTACGAGCCAGCATTCAGGCTAGAGGTAAGAGCAATAAAAAAGGTTAGAGACGAGTGGGGCCTAAAGAACGTCTGGGTAATGTTCCCATTCGTAAGAACAACATGGGAACTAGAAAGAGCAATAAAAATAATGGAGGATGAAGGCCTATACAGAGGCAAAGACTTCAAAGTGTGGATAATGGTAGAGGTGCCAAGCACAGTATTCCTAGCAGACGAGTTCGCAAAAATAATAGACGGCTTCAGCATAGGAAGCAACGACCTAACACAACTAGTACTAGGAGCCGACAGAGACAGCGGGCTACTAGCAAGAATGGGATACTTCGACGAAAGAGACCCAGCAGTACTTAGAGCAATGGAGATGATAATAGATGCAGCACACAAGAACGGTATAACAGCAAGTATATGCGGCCAAGCACCAAGCGTATATCCAGAAGTAGTAGAATTCCTAGTAAGGAAAGGCATAGACTCGATAAGTGTAAACCCAGACGCAGTAATAAGAGTAAGGAGAACAGTAGCAAGCATAGAACAACGCATACTACTCGAGAAAGCACTAAAAAGAGGCTAAGAACAAGGCTAACCCGGGAGCAACAGAGTGGACACAAAAAACAGTCACGAACAAAGAACACCTATAATACGCGCAACTATTATACTAATAGTAATTCTCCTAGTAATAACAGCACCGATAGCACATACACAGCAACTAGCAACAACTATAAAACAAGGAGACTATACAATATATGATGAAAAAATAATAATAGCATATAAAAAAGATGGTATAATACAAATACAACAAAACGACATATATACACAACAAAGACAAACACTAAACATAAATACAACAGTACCAGTAAACATACTAGATATAAAAATAAAAGATAGTATAATACAAATACTAACATATACGAAAATACTTGATAGAAAAATAATAATCATATACAATATTGATTTACAAACACTTAAAATAATAG
>WAKG01000079.1 GCA_015523445.1 Desulfurococcales archaeon
AGATATCATAGATTTTATAATAACTAAACTTTTAGACTCTAGATATCTTTTTAATAATCCATTACAAAATACACAATCATAACTAATCTCTTTAACATCTATATTTCTAAAATATAAGGTACCTTTTTGAGAGATATATAAAGCATCTTTAAACTCATTTAATGGTATGAAAACTGTTGACAATGGAGTAGCTATATGCATAAAATAACCCTTGCTATGGCTAATAGAATATAGAATATTAATTCTCAGTGCGGCATGAAGTAATCCTAAAAATACGTTATTAAAACCTATGATATTTCCTAGTTTTCCTATTCTTATACGTACGTTTTTATAGTGTCTCTTTTGATAATCTATGTCATCCGGTGCTTTGAAGTCGATAACAATAAGCTTGGAGCCCTCTGTTATACATAGATCTTTGCATTCATCTTCACGTGGTGTTTGTTGTGTTAGTAATATGGATAGGCCATAGTCACCTGAGAGTGCATTACATTCGCCTATACGTTTAATTATAGTACCTATACCTACATTTTCATAAAGAGGTTTGTTCAAGCCTCTTCCCTTATGAAAGTAATATTTTACATAAGTTTAAATTCTTTACTACTCTTCTATTTTATACCAAGCATTTTGAAGTATTCCCCATACTTCTTATCCATGCCTAGTATATGGTCCCTTAGCCAGCTCCTGGTGACCTCGAATAGCCTCGCCGCCACCGCTACCCTGTTACCCGTGTTGTATTCCTCGTAGTAGGAGTCTACTGCTCCCCTGAAGAGGTTGTGGTGTTCCTGTGGCCCTCGTATAGGTTCTCGGGGTAGTGGTACTTCTCCATTATATGCTCCTCGCTCTTGAAGTGGCCTTGGGTGTACATCCTTAGCTTCCTCATTATATCGTCCCCCGGTCTTGGAACAGGCCGGTTACCATGGACTCGAATATGTTGTTTATGATCTCGAAGAATGTGGCGTGCTGCTTATCAAGCACCGGTACATCCACGCTATACTCCGGGCTCCACTCGACTATCCGGGTCTTAACCAGGCCTGTGGAGGCGTTGTAGCTCCCCCGGAGCTTGGCTAGCTGCTCTAGGGCTTCTATATCCCTGTAGATCCTTCTATCCTCCTCTAGGACGATCGCTACTACTCTCTAGTCGTGGAGGAGCTCCCTGATGGAGATCCCGTCCCGGCTCCCGGCGTAGATGTAGTAGGGGCCTGGGCCCTCGAGGAGGGGCTTGATCTTGGAGGTTAGGTTGTCTAGCGTGGACTCTAGGCTACCCCCAACTTCTAGCTTGAAGAACCGGCTCCCCGTAAGGTTCATAACTTATATTGTAGAGCATGTCAGGCATATCCAGGATCATACTGTAAACATTTATGTTATTAGATAACAGTATGTGATTTCTTATAGTATTATATTCATTATTATTTAGTATATCATTAAGTTTCATTTTCTTATACCCACTAGTTATTATTCTTCCTTTCTGCTCAAACAATCCTTCTAAAGTCAAATCTAATCACCCGTATCAGTGATAGGTCTAGTCTGCTCTACATATAGAAGCTACTGTCCAGTACATACATGCTACTTGGGTAGCCTGGAAGAAGCTCCCTTTATCATCCCTCCGCCAATATGTATATTAGGATGGTGGAGGGAGGCATTGCTAGCTAAATCCAATCCATTGCTTAGGGGTGCCATAGTATACATTATCGCTTCTACTATAGGCATTTCGCTTATGGTGAATGCACCGGCGATCCTAACTGGCTATGGCTTCGTGTATGCAGCTGCGTACTATGCGATACTAGCCTACCCGCCTGGTGTTGCAGCACTCCTCTTCAGCTTATCCCATGGCATTGCCTCTATAATACTCATCGGCTCCAAGGCAGCCTTCACTATAGTTGTTGTCGCTAGCCTCCTCCTCAGGCCTCCCGTGGTTTATGTTCTTGCCAGGTTTAGGGATAGGCTTGGCGCCGCTGGTGTGGGGTTTGCACTAGCCGCTCTAGACCAGCTTGTGGCCCTGTCCATCGCCATCTTATATTATGGGGACGACGGTATACACACAGCGCTAACCATCTACGAGCTCCTCCTAGCACCACATGTTTACGTCGCATACAAGCTATCACAAGCACCCGGAGCCCAGGCCCTGCTAGGGCCCGTGGCCGCCATCCTGGGAGCTACAGCACTATACCTAGGGAGCATAGTCCTCCCCTCACTCCCCGCAATAGCCGCTGGCCTACTAGCCCCCCTCCTGCTACTAGCCAGGCAGCACAGCACTAGGGTGGCGGCAGCCAGTATAGTGGTAGCCATCCTAGGCATCCTACTCGGCCACTCCGTGGTAGGGGTCAACGCCTCCGTGGCGTTGTATCCCTTCAAGCCTTCCAGCTGGGGCAGTGAGAGGTGGATGCAGACCCAGCCCTGGGAGGGGTGTCCCGAGACTGGGAACGTGTTCAACGCCACCCACTCCCCGGAGAGGCTCCGGATCATAGACACCTGCATGACTGTGGAGGGAGTAGTAGTTGGGGCGCCCAGGATAGTTGATGACGGGGACTACGTCTTCGACATAGAGCCAAGCCAGGAGTACAGGTGGACCCTCGGGCTAGGGAACATCATACTCAGGAAGGGAGGCCTCCACATAGAAGTCGTCCCCGATGACCACTACAAGGTTCTAGACCCGATAGGAGGGGGCGTGTGCCCAGGAGACCACGTCAGAATAACAGGGGTCTACGTCTCAGACACAGACCACGGGATGTGGACGGAGATACATCCCACATACAAGATTGATGTTATATCAAGGGCCACAGACAAGCCGTGGCCAGACTGCATAAGAGGGATTATGCCAGGCGATATTGGATAACGCAGCATAGGTCTGAGTAAATACGCTCTGTGTGCCTTAAGGGGCCCGAAGCCTATCGAGTGTATCGTGTTCCATTATTTTGTAGTCAGTATTTGGGTGGTGTCGGTGTAGCACTCTGTGCCCTGAACCTCTCCCTCTCTTATGGTTAGCAGTAGGTACTTACACTCGCCGCTGCTCCAATGTGTGAGGTGGCTCGTGTTCATAAGGCAATGCACCTCTCCATCACTAGTCTCATGATATCCTATCCCCTCCACCACGGCTTCCAGCAACATGTTTATCTGGCTCGGCGATGGCTCATGGCTCCTAGCATATTCTAGGCATGCCTCCAATGCCCTCCGGAGCCCCTTATCCCTAGGCCCCGTTTCATCCGCCTTGGACTGTTCCTGCCTTGGTATCTGGGTGGATGTATGCACGTATTCTAGGGCTGCTAGGAGGCTTTCCAGGGTCTCCTGTATGCTGCCTGTATGCCTGATTTCTAGCTTCATGGTTTGGGCCCTGCTAGTCTCCACCTCTATTATATCATCTGATACTAGGAAGATCTCGTAGAGCACTGAGTACACTCTGCCTATGCCACTCCCATTAATGTTCTGTATTGTGTAGTAGTCGCTGGGCGTCTTTTCCAGTATTCTCACCTCATAGGATGCCGTGCCCGCCCCAGGAGTCTCAGCGTCTAGGAGTAGTCTGAGGGTGCACTTCTCCCCCGCTTTGATGCATAGGCTGTTTAACTGATCCAGTGTTGCTAGGATTAGCTCCTTCAGCTCTGCTCTGGTGGCTATTGATTCGTAGCCAGATTTTAGTAGTCGCCTGAACTCTACTGGTGGGAGCTCTTGGGGCTTCGTGGTGTATTCATGCATCCAGTCTCACTCTCTACTGAGTAGAGTTGTGATGCCCTGGGGGTTTTTACTATTACCATATAAACTATGATACTAATAGTATATTATTATCATATTTAATATATATTTTCCATGTAGATTATACGTATAGATTATAAACATTACTAATCTGCCTAGCCCTAGATATAAACTGCGCCAACATTAATGTAGCATACTGCCAGCTCTCCTACAGGGTCGCCCGGGGATGACTATCAGGGTTGAAGGGCTAAGAGTCGCCTATCCCGGCTCCGGGGTCGCTGTGGAGGCCCGGAGCCTCGAGGTGGAGCCGGGGGAGCTTGTCGCCTTGACCGGGCCAAACGGCGGGGGCAAGACAACCCTGCTAAGGGTCATCGCTGGCCTTATCCCATCCTTCTACCCCGCCCGTGTCGAGGGCGTGGTTGAGGTTGACGGCCATGATCCCAGGCTGGGGGTTAATCCGGGACTGGCCGTGTATATGCAGCCCGACCCCACGGTCCAGGTCGTGGGGGTGACCGTGCTTCACGAGGCCAGTCTCTGCCCAATGCTCCAGGGTCTCCCTCGAGGCGAGGCGCTGGCTAGAGCAGCCTGGGCTCTTCAATCCCTCAGCCTAAGAGGTATGGAGAGGGAGTCCACCCCCCTACTTAGTAGTGGGGTTCTCCAGAGGGTAGCCCTAGCCGGGGTAGCCTCGTGTAGGCCCCGATACCTGCTATTGGATGAGCCTACAGGCCATCTGGACCCGTGGGCGGGGGAGGTGGTTAGAGGCCTCCTACGCCGTCTCTCATCCATGGGCCTGGGGCTGCTCGTTGCCACCCATGACTGGGGGCTTGTGAGGGTGTCGGATAGAGTGTATACTGTAAACCGGGGGGTTAACACTGGGGCCTGGAGCCACCCCCAACCCCAGCCCCCGCACAAGAGGAGCCTTGGGGAGAGGATGCTAGAAGTGGATGATCTAGAGGTAGGTTACCCCGGCGCCCCGCCCATACTAAGGGGGGTAACACTGGAGGCAAGGCAGGGGGAGCTTGTCGCCTTGACCGGGCCAAACGGCGGGGGCAAGACAACCCTGCTAAGAGCCCTAGCAGGCCTCCTCAAGCCGTTACGGGGCAAGCTCAGGGCAAGGGCTAGGAGGAGGTATCTGCCTGCAAATCCCCTCCTAGTCTTCAGCCGCCCCAGGCTGCGGGACGAGCTGGGGGAGGAGCCTCTCCTGCCAGTGGGGCATCTTCTAGACAAGCCAGTAGCCACGCTAAGCAGCGGGGAGTTGCAGCTAGCAGCCCTAGCAGTGGTAGCGTCGAGCGGCCCGGGGATACTCCTGCTAGACGAGCCGACACACGCCCTAGACCCTGTGAACAGGGCCAATGTAACCAGGGCTCTAGCAGCACTGGCCGAGGCGGGGTACACTATAATAGCGGCAACCCATGACCCATGGCTAATAAAAGCCTCAGATAGGGTATACAGGGTGGAGGGGGGCATGGTGGCTCCTGCATAGGGGCTCAGTTGTAGTCCTGCAATACCAGCTTCATCCTGGATCCTATCAGTGGTAGCGGCTCGTCCTGGAATTGGGTGTAGCGGAAGTACTTCGTGGTGGAGGCGCTCCACTTTATCTCTGCCGCCACTGTTGGTGGCGTGTAGGTGTCGTAGAGTGTTGCAGATAGGTATATGCCCACGCCCTGGACGTTATACGCCTCGTAGGCTATATTGGCAAATATCCCTATGAGGTTTAGGAAGAAGGCCCGAGGTCCATCGGGCACGCTCGTTAGTAGTAGCTCGAGTATATCTAGTACGGGGGATGCTCCTATGTAATAGGCAGAGTTGAATCTATAAAAATCATCTACACTCCAACGCTTTAGCAGCTCTATCCTATTATCAAACTCATCAAGAGTATAGACATCATGGTAATACATATAATCCACTATATGATCGTCCATAAACTCTATATTCGACACCGGCCTCACGTCCACCACGCTGGACAGGTTGATTACCTCGGGGATCACGTCTACATAGAAGAGGAACACCGGCTCTACAACAATCCACTCATCACCACACTCATCGACGCCTATACCCAGGACGTCGTACAGTATAACACCCGCATCACTGCCAAGGTGAAACACCATATCCCCGTAGATGTATGTCGTGTGACCTGGGATAATTGGTACAGGCCCCGCCCCAGCAGCTGACCTATACAGGTTGACCGAGCTCGTGTAGACTCCTGCAACCCCGTAGCCAGTTATCGAGAGATTCACGTTGAAAATTGTAACGGCACCGCTAAACCACAGTATATCCGGGTCTCCACTATAGTTGCTGGCGTCAAACTCCATCTCGAGAAGTATGACGTTGTTTGCATCTATACTGCTGATCCCTGTAAGGTCCTTGGTATCGATCCAAGGGTCGGCGCCCTCGTAGCCCAGCCAGTAGTCCATCGTGTCATATAAGAGGTACCCGCCGCCAGTGGGCTTCTTGATGGGTGGGGGCTCGAACTCGTTGAGGCCTCCCATGCCCACTCTTATATACTCGGTCACGCCGGGGAGCATGTTTCTTAGTACCGAGTCAATGTCATCGCCCTGCCTGTACTCTATCATATACTCCGCCGCGTAGACGCTGGAGACCAGGCCAAGCCAGCTATCCTCGGGGTTTATATCAACGTGCTCCGCCCAGAAGTACGGCATACTCCTGTTAGTGAGATACCCGTAGAAGGGGCTATACTCGTCCAGGAGCTTGTATGCCGCCCTGGATAGCGAGACGTCATAGTAGGCTAGAGTGCCATCCCATCTTACGCACCCGGGTATGTTGATGTAGTCGTCAAAGCCCCCCTTGGTCCTATAGGCTGGCCTAGAGTCCACCAAGTCACTAAAGCCCCGCGGGATATCAACCTCCTTGATAAGACTCATCCCCTCTATCGCCCTCATGCTAGACGAGTCGATACGTATAGTCAACTCGCCCGTCCTCGACCTGTACACGCTCAGAGGATCCATGCTAGCCTTCTTGAGCGACTCGGGGCCATCCCTGAGCAGGGCTAAGGCGCTAGGCGTTATTATTATCTGCTTCACACGCATACCTCCCTGGATATAATCGATGAGTCCCAGCGTTATGGATGGCACAGCCTTAACCCTACCACTATTAAACCCGTCCTCCAACAACCCAAATCCGTCCCTTAGGCCGGTGAATGATAGGCTGAGATCCCTCCTAACCTCCACCACAGGGGTGAATGTGCCCACACCAGGTATAGTAACCCCGGCAATAATCTGAGGGGGAGCCTCGTAGCCAAGGTTCTTATAATCAATAATAATATCAATAGAATCAACATAACCTCCACTAGATGACAAGATAAATAATAAAGGTAACATTATCATAATTCCCAGTAAAATAGCCAGATACACTCTACGCATAACGACACACCATATACATATAGTTAATAAATTTATATATCAATATTTAAATAAAATAGTCTATAACTAACTCAATTGAAACCATATAATAAATTATAAACCCGTCACTCCAATAGATGATACTAGTAATAATTAAACATATTATATTACATAAAATACTACTATACTATAACAAATTTCTAACAATTTAGATGCTTATGTTTGACGAAATAGATTTCCTATAGTGGATTACTATAACTTATTTTTATGAATTATCAAGCCTTAAAATATGATAGAAATAAATATTAACCTGAATCGACAAACACTGTTTAGGCATATAGCATGAGAAGAACTTCATAGCTTTACACTATAGCTAATACTCTCTGTATATCCACAATATGCCACTATCTTTAATTAGGATAATGAAGCTTTGAAAAGAAGCTTAAGTTGGTTTTAGATGCATTGCACCTCCGATGCCCCCTTTTATAAAATTTATAAACCATATAGTTTATAAAACATCTTTATACTATTCACTGCATAGGGTAGGGACCATGTCTTCTGAGTCGCCTCCACGCAGGTATAGGATCCTAGCTCTACTAAGGTCTCGAGGCTCCATGAGCTTAGAGGATATAGCTAAAACCCTCGGAATATCTAAAACAGCGGCTTTAAAACATCTTAAACAACTTGAAGAGGAAGGTTTAGTTTCGAGGTCCCACGTTAAGAGGGGTAGGGGCAGGCCCGTGCTAATCTTTAAGGCTTCCAGCGAGCCCGTCCTCCAAAGCGCCCACGGGATTGCATCTATTGCTGTGGAATCTTTAAAGTATATTGAGAGATTCATGGGGAGGGAGCATGTAGCTAAGATTCTTAATGCCAGGTGTATAAAGCTTGCTAAGAGATATGGCGGTAGGTTCCGTTCTATGGAGAGAGAGGAGAGGGTTAGAGAACTAGCTAGGATGAGGAGTATGGAGGGCTACTTGGCCAGCTGGAGGAAGCTAGGCAATGGCAGGTATGAGATAGTAGAGGAGAACTGCCCTATAATCTTAGTATCGCAAGAGTAT
>WAKG01000080.1 GCA_015523445.1 Desulfurococcales archaeon
GCGGTGGTGCAGGCATGAACCTCGTAAAGAATTCCCGCAAAGGGAATAGAAAGGCAAAACACGCCTACATACACAACAAGTACTACATATCACGAATTCCCGCAAAGGGAATAGAAAGATGCTCTTCCTCATCACCCTCCTCCACCTGGTAACACGTGCAGGAATTCCCGCAAAGGGAATAGAAAGTATACCCTTGGTAATCGTATGATTGACTATCACCTCCCACACTGAATTCCCGCAAAGGGAATAGAAACATGCTCACAAGTAGACATACACTATACTCTAAGGCCGGTGAGAATTCCCGCAAATGGAATAGAAAGGCTATATCGTTCTGGGGCTTCGCACGGTTGGATTCTCGTTATGGAAGTCGAAAGTCCAGTTATTACTCTGGCTTTGGGGGTCCCTTCTTTTGGAGGGTGCGTGGGGCTGGCTGGCTGGATTGATAGGGGTGTAGTGCGGCGGGCGTGGGGGATTGCGTGGCCTTTGATGATTGCGGAGAGTCTTGATAGTATATTGTGGATTATCGATACGCTGTTTGTCTCCATGCTGGGTGATATTGCGGTAGCGGCGGTGGGTGTTGGAGGCTATCTTGGCTGGCTGTTCTTCGTTGGCTCCACCATGATGTATATGGGGGCACTGGTGCTGGCTAGCCAGGCTATAGGGGCTGGGGAGCGGGGGAAGGCTGGCAGGGTCGTAGGGGAGGCTCTCGTCTCTAATACCCTCCTCGCGGTCCCCCTAGCTATTGTGGGCTACGTACTAGCCCCCAGTATGCTCGAGTTGTTGAATGCGGGGGAGGCGTTGGATGAGGCTACCAGCTACTTTAGGGTTAGGAGCGTGGGGCTACCGCTTGTCTACGCATACATGGTTCTGGACGCCGCGTTCAGGGCCACCGGGGTCACGAGGCCGGTACTCAAGGCCACCGCCGCAGCTGTTATGGTAAACCTCGTCCTCGACCCCGTGCTGATACTCGGCCTGGGACCGGCGCCCCGTATGGAGGTTGCAGGGGCTGCCTGGGCCTCCGTGGTAGCTACCGTGGTTGGCATGATCCTCCTCTACAGGTATACCCGTGCGATCGGGGTTGAGATCAGGCCGGCTAGGCCGGGAGAGTGGGCTCTGAAGGCCGCCAAGGTAGGGTTCCCCAGCATGCTGGAGAGGGTCGTATTCGTGCTGGGGAACGTCGCATATATAGGGGTCGTGGCGGGTTGCGGGGAAGAGTCTCTGGCTGCACACACCATAGGTGTTAGGGTCGAGTCCCTAGCATTCCTCCCAATGTTCAGCATAGCCACCGCCGCGGGCACTATGGTAGGCCAGGAGGTTGGCCGGGGAGACGTGGAGGAGGCCAGAAGGGTTGGATGGGAGGTTGCTAAGGCAAGCATACTATTCGGCGGCCTCCTAGGCATAATCCTACTGGCAGCATCGAGTATAGTGCCCCACGCCTTCACCGATAACCCGAGGGTTGCATGGCTGGCCGGGATCTACCTGGTCATAGCAGGCCTCACCGAGCCAGCGCTTGGCGTGGAGATGACTATTGCACAGATAATAAGGGGGGCCGGGAACACTGTTGTACCCACAGTAGTCAACCTGGCAAGCCTCTACCTCCTCAGAGTCCTCCCAGCCACAATACTACCCAGCCTCATGCCTCCCGGCCTCTGCGTATTAGGGGCCTGGCTCTCCATGGCTATAGACGTTACCGGGAGGGGCATAGCCCTGGTGATAGTATACAGGAGGTACTTCTCTAGGCTAGCCCAGAAGCTGGTCTAGACAAGGGACATAAGCGTGTCAGCCAGCTCCACAGCCCCCCGGGCAGCCATCCTCAACATATCCACAGCCTCCTCCCGGCCCACCCCACATGGTCCGGCAATCCCGTCTAGGAGGCCGCCCTCGATGTACCGGGCCAGATTTCCACCCCTCACTCTCCACGGGTTCGGAGGGCGGGCCTCGCCCAGCCTCCCCGGGAACACTATAAGTATCTTCGAGTATGCCTCATCCCTGATCTTCCTAGTAACCATAGCCCTGTCATCGGCGTGCAGCTCGACAGGGCTCAGCGGCTGCCTCCTCCTGAACACGTGGATCCTATGCGTCACCGTATCCTTGTAGGGCCTATGCCTAGCCCAGTTCACAACTATCAGGGGCCTCAAGCCCCTCCTCAACACGTTGTCGGCCTGCGCCTCATAGCCCTCTATGCTGGATATTAGCCTAGTCGTCCTCTCCCCTGTTGCTATCAATGCACTGGCATGCCTCCTAGCTATGACTCCATGTGTATAGAGCGCCGTGGCCAGGCATGCCTCCCCGCCCCATGAATCCATGCCAGATATGTACTCGAGCAGGTCCCTGGATCTGCCTGTGTATATGGAGGCTAGTGTCGAGTAGAAGGCGTCATCCGTCAGCTGGACTAGTAGGGGCTCCAGGTCCCGTAGGCTCCCATACCTCCTGGCCAGCTCCGAGTATATGCCACGGTCATCCACGTCCCCTAGCCTTATAGCCACCATGAACCTGGCAAGGGCGTCTAGGTATGGATGTCTATCCAGTATATCCCTGGCCCTAGGGTCTTCCTGGCTGTCGTGTAGCAGGTTGAGGCTGGCGAGGTAGAGTATGGCCATTATTCTTGCAACCATGGCTGAGTAGATCATTGATATGTCGTGGAGGTACACGTCAGTATACATATATATCCTGGAGAGGAGCATGTTCTCCACGACACTAATACCCTTATCCAGTATGCCAAGCATGAAACTGGCCCTATACGTGTTAGCCCCTGCACCCTGGACCTTGGGGACAACCGTGATGACAGCATAGTACCTGTTAATATCGTAAACACCACTTATGTTGCCAGTGTGTATACTATCCCTCAAGATATAGTCAGCCCTATCCACATCTATATTAGAGTCGAGGAGCCTGGCTATGATGCAGAGGGCAACCCTCCTAACGCTATCATCCCTAAACTCCAAGTCCAGGACCTTATCCAGCTTCCCAGACCTAGGCCTGGAGAACTCCACCTCCCGCGTGCACAAGGGCTTCCTATTCTCGGAGTACGCGTACTCCAAGATCTCATACACAGTCTCTAGGTCAACCCTCCTACCCGAGTATAGGACCTCCATACCGCTCCACGACATGAGTCTTGCCATCAAGATCACTATATCCTCATGCATACCCATCGTGGGGGCCACAACACCGGGCCTACTAGGATAGTATACTAGGAGCCTATCGTTGAGCCCCATCTCAGCCACATGACCCATGCCTATATGCCCTATATCATGGATGAGAGCGGCGGTAACAGCCTCCTTCTCCAGCTCCCCCAGCTCCCTGCCAAGCCTATCCAGGAACCTACTAAGCCCAGACCTCACCCCCTCATCTACACCCCCCACACTAGAAATCGAGGGTATAATGATCTCCTCGAGGTTCTGCCTTATGGACTCCAGCGCCATCTTCATGGTATACGCTACCCCCAGGCTGTGCTCGAACCTGGTATGCACAGCCCCGGGATAGACCTGCTGGGCTAGGCTGAGCTGCTGGATCCTCCTCATCCTCTGGAGTAGGGGTGTGTCAACTATGCTAGCCACAAAGTCCTCCGGCAGCCTGATGAAGGTATGCACTATATCCTTTATTATCTTAGTCCTTACGGCCGCGCCTCCTCCAGCCCCCGTATTCAAGGTCCCAACGCCCAATACTATACCATTCCATAACGTTATATAGACATGCCGGGAAAAATAAATGCTACGCCGAATTACATACTCCAGGATCCAGTACATCCAAACCCAAAAACCCGGAGACTAGATCCACGGGTTCAAGAGCGATCACGCGGATAACCTAGGAGTTACCTGGTTTATACCAGCCCAACAGGGGGTACTCATAAGAGGCCTAGGATCATAATGGGTGGACCCGGGTGGAAGCTAGGATACTAGGCCCCCTAGAATTCACGCTAGGAGTACTAGCAGCTAGGCCTAGAAGGGCCCGCGAGATCCTAGAGCTCGCCGAGAGGTACGGGAGGGGTAGGAACGGGCCCCTAGTCACGGGGCAGAGGGTGCAGGCAACCCTAAGAATGCTAGCCCAGGCAGGGGTCCTAGATGAGGCTAGGGACGGCAAGCTCCACCTAAAGCTGGAGGCGCTCCACCCCGCATACCAGGCTATAGCCCTCAGCGCCGTGAAGACTATAGCAGTTGAGCTGGGCGGTGTAGCATCTGATGATCGATGAAATCGAGGTAGAGGCGCGCAGGGTAATGGGTAGCGACCCGGCCCACGGATGGCCCCACGTAGAGAGGGTCAGGCGCCTAGCCCATGCCATAGTGGATGGCGAAGGCCTAACCCCAGACTGGCAGGTACTGGAGCTAGCCATAATCCTCCACGACGTGGGCCGCCACCTCCCCGGGGAGGGGCATCACGCCGTGAAGAGCGCGCTCTACGCCAAAACCCTCCTCAGGCTCCACGCCGCCAGCGAGGACCTCATAGAGGCTGTTGTACATGCAATAGAGGCCCACAGCTACAGCCTCGGGGTTGAGCCTAGAAGCATAGAGGCGATGATACTAAGCGACGCCGACAAGCTGGACGCCCTAGGGGCCGTGGGGATAGCAAGAGTATTCCACCACGGCTGCCAGCACGATAGGAGCTTTGATGATAGCGTTAGGCACATTAGGGAGAAGATAATCCGCCTACCCTCAATGCTCCATCTAGAATACTCGAGGAGGCTGGCCCGAGAGAGGATCATCATAGTACTAGACTTCCTCGACAACTACTCCAGAGAAGCCAGAGGGAGAGACCCTAGCCTCCCCCCCTAGCCTCCACACATACCCCCGGGGCCAGTGCAGGGGCCCCTCCAAGAGCGACAAGGAACCCTCCTCACCCCTATACACCCTAGCCCACACATCCAGCACCAGAGAATCCTCAACAGTAACGGGATCGCCACCCCCCGGCTCCACAGTTATACCCAGGGAGACGAGAATCCTGGATACAGGTGTGACCACCCCCTCAGGGGATACATGGAGGAGGAGCATCCCACCGTATAGGTTGGCATAGGCTATGGCCTGAACCACAGGGTCCCCATGAGGCCACCCACCCTCACGTATAACCCTCAACGCCTCCCCAGCGGCGACCCGGTGTATAGGGCCTGAAGTGAGGGCTGCAGCCACCAGTAGCCTCCCAGACCTAGCCAGGACCACCGCGGGCCTGGGCCTATATGAAGCCGAGGCTGCTATCCCTCCCAGGCCTCCTCTCCCCCACCATACCCAGCCTTGCATTCAGCGCCGCGACAATGCTGGCGAAAATGTTGACGAAAAGCCTGACCGTGGAGGCTATGGTCTCCCTAGTCAGGGACTCATGGTATATCACCCTGCTAACCGCTATCCCCTGCGGCTCCACGAGGCTAGGCTGGACTATGGCTATGCAGTCAGGGCACATAAGGAGCACGTCCCTATAGATATCCGACACGATCCGGAGCCTATCCTTCTCGCCGAGCTTCATCAGCTCGCGCCGGTGCACATCGCTAAGTGCAACCCCCAGGGAGACCACCACCCTATCCTTCTTAGAGCTGGGCTGCTGGACCAGCACGTTAACCCTCAAGGGAGCCTTCACAGATACCTTGACCAGCCACTCCACGGGAGCCCCAGCCGGGGGCGCCTCACTCTTCACCTCATGATCCTCATCAACCAGCCATGCTATAATCTTCTCCCTAAAATTCATGCTAGGATCACCCGCTTTGGGAGCGTGTAGCGTCGAGGATTTAATCAATTAGCATGGCACCAAGATAAAGCCCCAGCCCGGCTAACCACATCCCCAGGGTGGATGCGGTGGATGTAAGCAAGGACCCAAGGCTGCTGGTGGCCGAGGAGGCGGTAAGGAGGCTCGAGAGGATCCTAGCAGGCTGGAGGCTACCCTGGAGGCTGGACAAGGAAAACACAGCCTCCCTGGTAAGGGAGGCCAAGAGGATAGTCTACCAGCTACGATATAGCTACACGCCCCCAAGGATACTCGCATCAACAGGGGAAGTAGAGAGGCTAAGGGATATCGCAGGAGGGCTAGCTGGGCAACTCCTAAACCCGCCCCCAGGGGCGGAGCTGGCCCTAAGCCAGAGGCTCACCCTGGCAGAGGCAAGGTGGGCCATAAACATACTAGGCGGCCTAGCCGCCAGGCTAAGGCTAGGAGACGAGCCCAAGCCAGAGTACGGGGTGGATGTTGTAGGAGTGGAGGTAACCAGGGTCGAGGAGCTCGGTCCCAGCCTATACGCAACCAGAGCCACAACCGGCAGGATAGTGCTAAGCATAGTCACCAACATAAGGGATATAGGGGAGGGCCAGGTAAGGGCAACAGCAATACTACCACCCAGGCTATTCGGGGAGGTGATAAGCGAGGCAATGTACTCCAGCGGCCCCATAGATAGGAGCCTCATAGGCAAGAGGGTCCCCACAAGCCTCCTAGACACCGGCCTGGCGGGGGCAGTACTAGCCATAGTCTCAGGCAAGAGCTAGCACCTGTACGCCTCTAACCCCTCAGGAGTGATCCTCCCCTCGGCAAGATCCCTCTCTATCAGCTCCCTGCTCCTCGTACAAGGCTTGCCATACCCACCTCCCCCGGGGGTCCTAATCTCCACAGTATCTCCCCGGGCTAGGGTGACAGTAGCCCTAGGCGGCAGATCCACGGCGCCGCCTCCATGCTTGTGATGTACCGCCTTAAAGGGGGCTCCGGGAAGGCCGCCCTCCAGGCCCCAGGGCCTGGTTCGGCTCCTACTGGCGAGTATGGTTGCTCTAACACCGTCCTGGAGGGCCATTATCTCCCTAACCACGCCCAGGCCTCCCCTATACCTCCCGGGGCCGCCCGTGTCGGGGGCTAGCTCGTACCTCTTAACAAGGAGGGGGTACTCCCTCTCGATCACCTCAACTGGGGTGTTCAGTGTATTAGTCATATTGGTCTGGATTCCATCCACACCGTCGCAGCAAGGCCGGGCTCCGGAGCCGCAGGCTATGGTCTCGTAGAAGGCCCACCCAGGGCCGGAGAGTATCAGGTTACTCATAGTCCCGCAACTCGCAGCGGGTACCCTGCCGGGGAGGGCCTTGGCTAGGGCCCTGTGTACGACATCCACGATCCTCTGGCTAGTCTCAACGTTACCCCCTCCAACAGGGGCAGGCTTGCGCGGGTTGACCATGCTCCCCGGCGGGGCCTCAACCCTGACCACGTCTAGGAACCCCTGGTTCATCGGCATCCCGGGGTCAAGCACGGTCTTGAGGGCGTAGGCGGTTGCGGATACAGTGACGCCGTAGACGGCGTTGAAGGGCTCCTCCAGCTGGGGGCTGGTCCCAGTGAAGCCCACTGTAACCCCATCCCGGCCCGTTGTTATGGTTACCCTTAACACGGCCTCTCCCTTGGACGTCTCGATGCTATCCTCGGCTGTATATGATCCCTGGGGCAGCCTGGAGGCGAGTGCCCTTGTGTACCTTCTTGTATAGTCTAGGATCTCGCTCCACGCCTCCACTAATACGTTGGCCCCATACCTCTCGGCCAACTCCCTGAGCCTGGACTCCCCCACGTTCAACGCTGCTATCTGGGCAGCCAGGTCGCCCCTAAGCATCCTAGGGGTCCTAACGTTGGCCTCTAGCATCTTGACTATATCCCACCTGATCCTCCTGGACTCCACTATCTTGACAGGCTCGATCACTAGGCCCTCCTCCATGAGGCTCCTAGCACCGGGGTTAATGCTCCCAGGCACAGGGCCCCCCACGTCGACGTGGTGCGCCTTATTCATGACGTAGCCTAGGAGCGTGTCACTGTGGTACACTGGCTTGATCACAGTCACGTCATTCAGGTGGGTGCCAGTAATATAGGGATCGTTAGAGACAACAACATCCCCTGGCCCCAGGTCCAGGCCAACCTCCTCCATATATGCTATGAGGCCCCGGGCGGCAACGCTCATGCTCCCCAGGTGAACTGGTATATGCTCCGCCTGAGCCACAAGACTGCCCTGGGGGTCGAGGACAGCGCAGGAGTGGTCAAGCCTATCCCTTATATTCGGGCTAAACGAGGTATCCCTCAACACAACCCCCATCTCCTCGCTGATATAGATAGCTGCGCTCCTGATAACCTCCAAGGTGACCTTATCAACCAAGCTACCACGCCTCCACCACTATAGACCTGTCCTCGAGCATCGTGAAGCCGTAGCCAGGTGGTACCAACAGGGTGCTATCGGGCATAAGAACTAGCCCCGGCCCCGAGGCCCTATGGCCAGGATGCAGGTCCTCAACCTTATACAGCATCGCATCAACCCAACCCCCATCCACATAGACCCTCCTAGACCCAATAGCCCTGGACTTGCCCCGTGTAACCCTACTCTGGGGTAGCCTAGGCTTCTCCACCAAGCCCCAAGCCACCACCCTAGCCAGGCTCACCTCCACCTCCTCCCCCGGCATGGTGAAGCCATACCTAGCCCTATACAGGTCCTCGAACATACCAACCGCCTCCCCGGGGCCGCCATTATAGGGGACTTTGAGGGAGAGCGACTGGCCCTTGTAGCGGAGCTCTACAAACCTAGCGACCATGGCCCTATCCCTCCCTATACCCTCCTCCTCCAGGTCCCTGTAGGCCCTCTCCACCATCTCCCCAAGCGCCTCCTCAACCCTCCTCCAGGTCTCACTGCTACCAGCACTACCCAGGATCGACCTGTGGTAGTCATGCCTGTAGTCCGAGAGGAGGAGGCCAAGAGAGGAGAATACGCCCGGGTATGGGGGTACCACGACCCTCTCCACCCCGATCTCCTCTGCAACCTCTATAGCGTGCAGGGGCCCGGCCCCGCCGAAGGCGTACATAGTATACTGCCGGGGATCCCTGCCCCTCTCCACGGTGACGATCCTAATAGCCCTAGCCATAAT
>WAKG01000081.1 GCA_015523445.1 Desulfurococcales archaeon
AGGTGGAGCACTGTACTTGCATAGGGTTATCACCTCCAGGTACATCCACGCCTCTCTGGATTGTGCTGAGGGTGTATTATTGGTGGCCAGGACCTGTAGCGTCTGCGGCGTCAGGAGGGCGATAGTCTACCAGCCCCACACTGGTAGGAGCCTCTGCAGGGAGTGCTTCCTGGAGGACGTTAAGGATAGGGTTAAGAGGGAGATTGAGAGGTGGAGAATGATCCAGCCTGGGGACAGGATCCTACTCGGGCTCAGCGGTGGCAAGGATAGCTATGTGATGCTAGATATACTGGCTGAGATGCACGACCCCTCCAGGCTAGTTGGGGTCTCGATAATAGAGGGTATACCAGGCTACAACAGGGAGGAGGATATAGAGAAGATCAAGAGCCACGCTAGGAGGCTGGGTGTGGATGTAGTGATAACGAGCATAAGAGAGTATACGGGCCACAGTCTATACGAGATCGTGGCTAGATCCAGATCCCGGGGCTCCAGGCAGTCCCCCTGCACCTTCTGTGGAATAAGCAGGAGGCGGATACTGAACATGTATGCCAGGATGTATGGAGTCGATAAGACAGCGACAGCCCACAACCTAGACGATGAGGCCCAGACCGCGGTGGTGAACATGCTCAGGGGCGACATAGTAGGCCTCCTACGCCAGCACCCCCTCAGCCCGCCTGTCAGCAGCGATATAATACCGAGGATCAAGCCCCTACGCAAGATCTACGAGTGGGAAACCGCTGTATACTCGGTGCAGAAGGGATACCCCCTACAGGAGACTGAGTGCATGTTCATAAACAGGTTCCCCACCCTAAGGGCTAGAGTTAGGGAGGAGCTATACAGGCTGGAGGCGGAGAGGCCCGGGACACTCCTACGGATCCTAGAGAACCTAGACACCCTCCTAGAGGAGCCCGCGAGGAGGCTGGAGAGGGAGGAGCTGCCGAAGTGCGAGAAGTGCGGAGAGCCCACGAGCTACGGGAGGAGGATATGCAAGCTATGCGAGATACTCGAGGAGGCAGGAGTGGAGAAGCCAGCATACACCCTCAGGCGCCCAACACTTTTAACCAGGACCAGCAGACCCCGGTTCTAGAGGGTGGCAGACATGACGGAGAAGCCAGAGCCCCCAGTGGCGATAGTGAAGAAGCCGAGGCTAGTCAAGCAGGGCCCAGTAGACCCCGGGACGAGGAAGGGGAGGGGCTTCAGCCTAGGCGAGCTAAGGGAGGCAGGGCTGAGCCCCCAGCAGGCGAGGAAGCTGGGGATAAGAGTGGACAAGAGGAGGAAGAGCGTGCATCCATGGAACGTGGAGGCTCTGAAGGACTACCTCAAGAGGCTCAAGCAGTCATCCTCAAGCTAGACCCGATCCCCTGCACATTCACTAGGAGGCTCAACAGATTCACCGTAGAGATCAGGCTAGAAGGCTCAACTGTGAGGGCACACCTAACAAACACGGGCAGGCTACACGAGCTACTAACCCCGGGCAGGCCCTGCCTCGCCACGAGGATAGGAGGTAAAAAGCTCCGCTACCGGATCCTCGCCCTCATGCACCGGGGCGGCTACGCCCTTATAGACACCCTCACCCAGATGAAGAGCCTAGAGGAGGCTATAGCCAAGGACCTAATACCCTGGCTCAAAGGGTGCAGAGTGGCTAGAAGGAACCCGAGGGTCGGTGGGTCAATCCTCGACTATGAGCTAGAGTGCAGCTCTACCAAGAGGCTAGTAGAGGTGAAGAGCGCTGTACTAGAGGGCCCTGCATCCGAGTCTATGTATCCGGATTGCCCGACAGACCGGGGGGTTAGGCACGTGATGGAGCTGGCTAATCGTGCCAGCCAGGGGGAGAAGCCCCTTATAATAATGGTGGCAGCCTTTCCGGGGGCTAGATGCTTCAAGCCGTACAGGCAAGGGGATCCTAGGCTCTACGAGGAGCTGGCTAAGGCTATAAGGGGTGGTGTGGAGGTGAGGGCCATCGGCATCTACATGAGGCCCAGCGGCGAGGTCATACTCTACAACCCTAACCTAGGCCTCTGTCCCGACTTCCTGAAGGATGTTAAGAGTGGAGCCTAGAGTAAGCTAGGATCAGGGCTATGGATCCGGCCTCTAACAATGTAACTATGGGGAGGGCCATAGCATCTAAGGCCGAGATGAGCAGGTTACCCACGGCCCAGCCAGCTCCCATGGAGAAGTATGCAACGCCGAAGCCTAGCCCCCGGGCCCCGGGCTCTAGGCTGTCTGCAACCAGCGACCTATATACAGACTCGAACCCGCCCATGGCTGCGCCCCAGGCGGCTGCGAAGGCTACGGGGCTCCCATGCCATAGTAGGATTGTCGCCGTGCAGGCCATTACTGGGACTAGCGCTACAGTGGCCGGGCCTAGCCTGTCATAGAGCACTCCTAGGGCTAGGGCTGAGACGGCGTCGATAAGCATGGCTATGGAGTAGAGGTATGCCACCTCGCCCAGGCCTAGGTAGGATAGCCTGTATGACGCCTGAACCCAGTGAACGAACCCAGCCATTGCTAGGAAACCAGACAATGCCACAACCACAAAGCCCAGGCTCAGGCTTCCACCCTCTCCCGGCCCCCTCCGGGCAGACTTAACCCTAGGATAGAGGCTGTATGCTGCCAAGAGTAGTGCTACGGCCACCACTGCAGGGATGGTGAGGGCTAGGAAGGCCTCCCTGAAGCTGTATCCCTCCCTGGAGGCTAGTAGGCCCACTATCAGGGGGCCAGTCACGCCGCCTGCCTGGTCTAGGACCTCGTGTATCGAGAAGGCTAGGCCCCTGCCTATCCCGCGGGAAACCTCAGCTAGGATCGTATCCCTAGCCGGGGCCCTCAGCCCCTTCCCCAACCTCTCGACCATGACCAGGGCGAAGACAGCCTCCCAGCTGCGTGCCAGAGCTAGGAGAGGAACTGCTGCCAGGTTGATCACGTAGCCCAACATAACCATTCCCCAGTAAGCCCTGCTGGTAGAGATGGCATGGACAACCAGTCCCCCAGCAAGCCTAGCTGTGTATGATACAAGGTCCCCTATAGACACCGCTGCGGCCACTATCAGGACCGCGTCTAGGTGCCTGAGGTATGGACCGACAATGCTCCTAGCACCCTCATAGGCCATATCGGCGAACATGGAGACTAGGGATAGGAGAATGAACACCCTAATGCTCGCCTGGAGCCTCAGCCCCACCAGCCCCCTCACGCTCTAGTATCACGTAGAGGGTGAGCCCCGCTATCACTGCTGAGGTTGATACGAGTATGATCCCTGTACCCGCAAGCTGATCCCACTCCTCCTCTAGGCCTAGGAGGGCTAGGCCTATGAACATTGAGACAGCAGCCACCCCTATACCCCCAGCCGCCGCTAGGCCTACACCATACGCTGCACCATGCCTTGACGAGGCTAGAGGACCTGCTACTAGGAGGCCTGCCAGGCCGGGGAGAAGGCCTATGCCTAGCACCATGTTTTCAGGTATCAGGGCCTCACCTATAGAGTAGTAGAGGATCGTTATGAGGTAGAATCCCCATATAGCCTGTCCTAGGGCTAGGCTGGCCCGGAATTCTACGGAGCCCTGGGACGTGTATAGTAGGATTGTCGCGGATGCTAGGGATGCTATGGCTGCTACCACAGTTACCACTATTAGGCTCCCCGGGAGGAGGGGCCACATCTCGATCAGGTATCTTATGTTGGACTCTGCTATTATCCCCACTACAATGGAGACTGCGTAGAGTAGGGCCACCACCGCCGGGCTCCTAACCACTATGCGTCAACCCCTAGATGACGGAGCACGAACAGGGCTGCCCTAGTATATACCCTCACCCGGTTCCGGATCTTGGCTATACCATGCCCCTCATCCTCGAGCCTTATATACTCGACCTCCACGCCTCTACCCCTCAGGGCCTCCACCAGCTGCTCCGCCTCGCTCACGGGCACCCTGGGATCCCTGGCGCCGTGTACAACCATTAGGGGCGCCTTGATCTTGTGGATGTGGCTTATCGGGGATAGCCTGAGCATTACCTCCCCATGCCTATCGGGGTCCCCATACTCATCTATCCTATACCTCCTCCTGTATGGACTAGTGTTCCTGATGAAGGTGACTAGGTTTACTATCCCAACTATCTCAACCCCGCACCTCCACAGGTCTGGATATAGGGCCATGCTCATCAGGGTTAGGTAGCCGCCATAGCTACCCCCCATAACGCATAGCCTGCTCCTATCTATAAGCCCCCGGCCTGCTAGACTCTCAACTGCATGGTAGACGTCGTGGACGGCACCCTCCCTCTTATCCACGTCATCCAGGTGAACAAAGCTCTTACCATACCCCAGGCTTCCCCTAAAGTTGGGAGCAACAACAGCCACCCCTAGACTCTGGAATAGCTGGTGGAACTGGTTAAACCTAACACGCTCCTGGCTCTCCGGCCCGCCGTGGAGCCATACTACCGCTGGTGGGGGCGTTGATACTGGCTTGCGCGGCATATATAGGAGCCCCCTGACCCTTAACCCATCGAAACTCTCATACTCGAACCTGTCAGGGTATGCCAGGGCATCCTCTCTGATCCCAGCCTTCGGACTCCAGGTGATCCTCTCTCCAAGCATACTCTTGACCATGAAGACCTCGTTCCCAGCCACCGGGGAGGATACGCTGGCCAGTAGGCCCTCGCCCCAGTCCAGCCATGACACCGTGCCGGGGGCCCTCCAGTAGAGCCTAGAGCCCTCCCCAGGGGCCCACGTGTATACAACGCTCTCCCCATCCTCATTGACTGTATAGTATACCCGGTCTCCTGCCTCAACTAGCTCCACGTCCCAGCCATGGTCGGCTACTAGCTTCCACCGGCCAGCCCCTAGGTCGTATACTGCGAGGCCTAGGAGCTCCCTGTCAATGCTTGTGGCGAAGGCTAGCCTCCCACCGCCTAGGTATGCTGGGCTAACGTTAAGGGCCTCTCCCCTATGCCTTGTCAGGTTAACGCCCTCCCCGGTGGCTGGGTTGAAGAGCCATATATCAGAGTCAAGGCTACTATTCCTTCTCACAACTACTAGTCCCTCATCCACCCATTCTGCAACATAGTTGATCCCCTCCAGCTTGGCTACAAGCCTAGAGCCTCTATCCGGCTCCCAGATGTAGAGGTCAAAATCAACTCCATTACGGGCGTTACTAGTATAGGCCAGCCCCTCGGGGCCCCAGGCCCCTAACATGTTGACACTACCATCGCCGCCGGCAATCCTAGTTATGTTGGACCCGTCATACACGTATATAGCCCACCTCTCGTCCCCGTCGAAGTCACTGGTAAATGCTATGAGCCCTTGGGGCCCTAGCCTGTAATCCCCGATTCTCCTCTCCCAGGGGAATACCAGGTCGATGGACCCTTTGCATAGCCTCCACAACTGCATGAAGCCCCCCAAATCGCTTAGAAGATATATGCACCCATCATGCCCATACTCTGCCTGTGTTGAGGATCTTACAGAGAAGAACCTTCTGGTTAAGAGTTCCACGATGCCGATACTCTTCCCCACCATAACGCTGCCCCTAAATAGATATATGCGTGGAGAGCCTGTAAAGGATTAAAATCTAGTACATATTAGTAATAAATACAAATGCCTTAAGTGAACAGCTGGCTGAGCCATCCACGAGGTGTGCCCTATAGGTTGTGGGATGTAATAGTGGTCGGTGGCGGCCATAACGG
Source organism: Desulfurococcales archaeon (assembly GCA_015523445.1). Lineage (GTDB taxonomy): Archaea > Thermoproteota > Thermoprotei_A > Sulfolobales > Acidilobaceae > S012-22. The sequence goes on from WAKG01000081.1 coordinate 5,665, forward strand.
GGTAATCACAGCTGTAACCCTAGCTAGGCACGGGCTCCGAGTAGCTATTATCGAGAAGAATCCTTGGCTAGGCGGCTTAGCCAGCGGGCTCTCCCAGGGAGTTCCTATATCCCTTTACGCCTACGCAGTGGGCCTCGTCCCTAGGGAGCTTGACGAGTGGCTCGGGCTCCTCAAGGGGCTACTACATAAACCTGATCCCAGCTGGGTTGAAATCGAGGACGGAGAGGTCACGCTCAGATGGTGGAGATCTAGGGAGAGGCTCAGCCTAGAGGCTAGGGAAGCCGGGGTCCCGGGGCTTCCACACCTGATCCGACTGATCGATCAGTTCTGGACGTGCTATAAGGCGGCTGGACTCTACTATACACCCAATCCTCCTAGCCCGGATGAGGCTGCAGCGGTGATTGACAAGTGTAGTCCAGAAGCTGCGGGGCTGCTGGAGAGGAGTGTAGAGTCGATTCTCCGGAGGTACCTAGACCCCTCTTGGTGGCCCACGATAATCTATCCATCAATGCTTCAATCCAACGGCTTCGCACTGGCCTATTACCTACAGAATGGGGGAGTATGGGACCAGCCTATAGGGGGTATGGGTAGCCTCTCTAAGAGGCTGGCAGCACTTGCCAGGAGCGAGGGTGTAACCCTATTCACAGGCGAGAGGGTTACTGATGTACTGGTTGAGAATGGCCGTGCAAAGGGGGTGAAGCTGGCTAGTGGGAGAAGTGTGAGGGCTAGGCTAGCAGTAGTATATTCAGCCCCTATCTACACTCTACCATACCTTCCTACACCCGCTAGCCTCCTGGGCGAGGACACGATCAAGACTCTACGTAGGCTAGAAGAGTATAGAGTACAGGTTAGGAGGGTGGATTATCTCCTATCCAGGCCGCCCAGGCCCCCTAGGGAGCCGGGGTGGAGGGGGTATCCAATAATATCCTACTGGGTCCAGGATGTTGGCGGGGAATTCACCTTTCCAAGCCTCTACAGTGACATGGGCCTCCACATAGTCCAGGCCAGCGGCTCCTCGAAGCCCCTAAACCCTGCCCCGCCGGGCGTGGAGGAGGGCGATATAATAGCCTGGTGGGAGAGGGGCCCTGAAACCCAGGCCATGTGCTGTGGCAATACCACTGGACATCCCGACCATGTACCCCTGAGGGATCCATTCATAATGGATGGAAGGCCTCTTCCGGGCTGGCACGACTACACTACAGACATACCTGGCTTGTACCACGCATCGGCTAGCAGCTATCCTGGTGGAGAAATTAACGGGGTGGCAGGGCATAATGCCGCCCTGAGGATCCTCCTAGACAACGGGATCAAGCCTAGGACCCCACTTTACCGAGGGCCTAAGTAGGATACTATACCTTTATGAGTGCTGTTGTATGCTGAGGTCTATGGGTAAGGCTAATATACCCATCCCGGCGATTAGGTCGATTTGGGTGGGCCCGTAGCTCAGCTAGGTAGAGCGCCCGGCTCATATCCCTGGGCGCTCGGGTTCGAGTCTGGGTGAGATACCGGGTGGTCGGGGGTTCAAATCCCCCCGGGCCCACCAGGATCCCTCACTCCTAGCTCCCTAGCAAGTCTATAGCCCTGACCTGGGGCGCCGGTAGATCCCTGACCTTATCGTACTCCTCCTCAAACGTTCCAGGGTCTCCCCGGGGTGTGGGGGTGGGCGCTCTCCCACAGACCTCTATCTGCCTATTCACTACATCATATACACCTATCCTCCTGGCCTCCTCCATGATCTCGTCCTTGTCGCTCCCGGCTAGTGGGCGTAGTATTGCGGCGTCTATCATCCTACTGATCAGGTAGAGGTTTCTGATGGTCTGGCTGGCGACCTGGCCTATTGACTCGCCTGTCGCTATCGCCTCTATACCTTCTCCTAGAGCTATCTCAGCTGCCTTCTCCATCATAAGCCTCCTAAGGACTAGGAGCTGGTATCCTGGCTTCACCTGTCTCCTAACTATACCTGCTATCCCGGCGAAGGCTGCTATATAGAGCCTGGGTCTATAGTTGTATGCGTACCTCCTTGCTAGGAGCCTGGCGGCCTCCAGCGCTATCTCTAGGGCCCTGGGCTCCCCCATGTCGTAGTATAGTAGGTGGACTGGGCTCCCCCTCCTCAATAGCCTCCAGGCTGCTACTGTGGAGTCGAAGCCACCGCTGTATAGGACTAGCACTGGATCCTCACTGCCTATGGGCAGGCCCCCGGGGCCAGAGTGTACCTTGTCGTAGAGGTATGCCTGGCTGTCCCTAACCTCTATATACGCCGTGTACTCGGGGCTCTCCAGGTCCACCCTAGCTGCCCCCTCCTCCAGCAACCTAGCTCCTAGCATCTTCTCCACGTCCTTGCTGGTGAAGCTGTGGCTACCAGCCCTTCTTGCCCTGACCCTGAAGACCTTGCCCCGGGCTCTTGGGGTGAAGAATCTGGTAGCCTCCTCAACCAGATCCTCTAGGCTTCTAAAGGATATTCTGGCCGCCGGGGATGCGCTCTTGACCCCCATTACCCTGGCTAGGACTCCTGCAACGTCTCCGGGGTTGCTTGGCTCCTCTACTATGATCCTGCCTTCCACCCTGACCGGGCGGCCCTTGAGCCCCTCTCTCTCCAGCATCTCCCTTATCCCTGATACTAGTAGCTTCTCCATCCTGATCCTCGTCGCCCTTCCCTTAACGGCGACCTCAGAGTACCTGACCAGTACTACCCACTCCACCCTTGCTGCCCCTGCTATTAATAGCCTGGCCATGGGGATTATGGTTTTGGTGGCCTGAGTGTGGAGCTCTACGTTGCGTGGAAGCACGGCTACCTAGCCATAGACGCTGGGGGGAGGGGTCTCAGGG
>WAKG01000082.1 GCA_015523445.1 Desulfurococcales archaeon
GTTTATCATGGTGGTGTGGCTATCCGTGCCCAGCAGGCTGTCGGGGTACGCATATTTATCCCCATCCCCGCCGATCCATACGACCTTTGCCAGGTACTCTAGGTTTACCTGGTGTATGATCCCCTTGCCCGGCGGGACCACCCTGAAGTTTCTGAACGCCTTCTGCGCCCACTTGAGCAGGGCGTACCTCTCCGAGTTCCTCTCATACTCCTTCTTCAGGTTGTACTTGAAGGCGTATCCTGTGCCATAGTAGTCCACCTGTATACTATGATCCACTATGAGATCCACTGGTATGACCGGATTAACCCTGCCCGGGTCAAGGCCGAACTCCTTCATAGCATCCCTCATGGCTGCTAGATCCACCACGGCTGGGACACCGGTGAAGTCTTGCATTACAACCCTTACCGGGTGCAGGGGTATCTCCTTCCTCCCCGCATAGCTCCTCCACTGTGCAGCAGCCTTGACCTCCTCCTCCCTGACCACGAAGCCGTCGTAGTGCCTGACAAGGTTCTCCAGGACGACCCTTATACTGTAGGGGAGTTCCTCTATTCTCCCTAGCCCGAGCTCGCCTATCCTAGATATGTTGTATAGCTTAACCCTACCAGCGTATGTGTCCATCTCCTCAACTATATTCCTCAGCCCCAGTGGGTCGCCGCTCAAGGCCTACCACTCCCCCGTACTCCGCCATCTACTGGGCGCGTGTAAGATTATAATATCATAGATTATACCGTGGTCTAGGCACCCCTAGAGGCTAGTATCCTAGCCAGCGCCCTAGCCAAGCCCCGCGGATGCCTCAGAGCGATCTCGGCAAGGAACCGGGCCCCCTCTAGGGGCCTTGAGGCCACTGCTAAGGGGAGCCTGTCATGCCTATCATAATCTATCCTCCCAGCCAGCCCGCGGGCCAATCCACTGGACTCCAGAGCCATCACGACCTCCTCAAGTAGCCTAGGGTCGCTGCGTAGAGCCTCTGCCACCCTATACTGCCTCCTCAGCATACCCGTAACCCTGGATATGCTCCTCCTCCACGCCTCCACTAGCGGGACTCCATTAGCTACCAGGTGCCCTGCATGGGTTGCGGCTAGCGTTGACGGGTATAGGCCTCCCCCCGTGAGGGGTTTATTCATACCAGCTGCATCCCCTATAACAACTACCCTGCCCCTCCAAGGCCTGGATTCAGGTGGGCCCAGGATAACGGATCCCCCGTATACGCTATCCCTCCCTTCTAGGCCGTATACCTCCTCCACCTTAGATAGGAGCCTCCTGGCCATGCCAGGCGGCCCTCCGGTGCCAGCTAGTATTGTGCTGCCTATTCTCAGGATCCATGCGAATAGGTCCTTGTGGAGGCCTGGAGTGAAGTCCACTATTATGCCTCTCGGCCTGGGGCCGGTGGAGTAGTGTGCATTCAGGCCTGTAACGGTCTTTGGCCTGTTGTTGAGGCCTAGCATTCTATGGAGTACACCGTGGATGCCGTCTGCCAGGACGACTAAGTCGTATCTCCTCGACTCACCCTGGTAGTGGACCATGCCCTCAGGCGTCACCCTGGAGACCCTAGTGTTCATGACGAGTCTAGCCCCCTGGCCATCAGCCTCACCCAGCATCTCCTCCTCCAGCCTGATCCTGTCAAGCTTATACACGCCGCCCCGTGGCTCTATCCACGCTCTCTCCTCCCCAACCCTCAGCTCTAGGCCAGGGTACCTGTCTAGTACTGAGGACCTAGCCGGGCCTCCTATAGCGTCTACAACCCACTCCGACACCAGCCCCGTGCAGTGGGGAGGATACCCGACCCTACCATGCTCCTCGTATAGGTCAACCCGGGCCCCTGCTCTAAGCATTGCCAAGGCGGAGATAAGCCCGGAGAACCCCGCGCCAACCACAGCTACCCTCAACACCCGGTGCCTCCCGGGATCCTAGGACCTACGCTGGGGCCTGGGCCTGGAGGGGGCAATCAGCCCTTCTCAACACATCTATTACCAGGGACTCGAAGTCCTCTGGATCAACTAGCCCGCTGAAGCCCGCTACTGGCCTCCCATCTATGAACACGATCACCGTGGGCACGCCCATGACACGGTAGTATGCGGCAAGCTGTGGGTGCCTATACGTGTTTACCCTTACAAAGGCGGCCCTGCCCCCGTATTCCTCTGCCAGTGCCAGGAAGATCGGGGTTAGAGCCCTGCAGTACGGGCAGGTTGGGCTGTAGAACATGACGAAGGCAACCCTGCACCCCTCTAGGACCTCGAGTAGCTCCCTAGGATCACCTATATCATGGCCCGGCTCGAATGCATGGGTAAGCCTGCAACACCTAGACTTTGACTCCGCCTCCTCAAGTATATGGAGCTTCATCTTAGCCAGTATCTCCCTGATCTCCTCGTCCACTGCTACCTCACCTCCTTAACACACCTAGCGTAGGGAGCCCCTTTATTGATATGGTTTTATCCAGGAGACTCTGCCAGGTATAGCCGTGCAAGCTGTAATGCTTATTAGAGGTGCCCGTTATTACACCTATGGCCGTCCACGGCCAAGACCGGTGGGATGGCGAGGTGATGTGATGTGAGGTTCTGCCCTAAGTGCGGCGGCATAATGCTCCCTGCACGTCAGGAGGGTAAGGTGGTCCTGAAGTGCCAGAGGTGCGGCTACGTGCTTGTTCCTAGCGAGAAGGAGCTGGAGACGTACAAGAATGTGTCTAGGCCTGATGAGAAGGCTAAGGTTATATCAACTAAGGTTGTGTCAAAGGCCAGGAGGACAAGGGCTAGCAAGGAGGAGCTGGAGCAGGCCCGGGAGGACTACTACGAATTCGTGCTGGAGCAGATAGGCGAGTACGGCGAGTAGCTGGAAGCCTTACAATAAGTATGAGGGTAGCATCTAGCCCTCTATGCAGGACCCCGTTGACTATATAACCCCTACCAGCACCGTGCCCGGCCCTAGGACTAGAGAGGGAGTAGATCTGGCATGAACCACGAAGCGGGAAAGACGGCCTTCCTAACTATAGACCTAGGCCGCATCGAGGCCGGGGTTCTTGAGAGAATACTGGACACGCTGGATAGGCTAGGCGTGAAGGCAACATTCTTCATCCCTGCAAGGCTGGTAGAGGATAAGCCGGGCCTCGTAGAGGAGCTGGTTAGTAGGGGCCACGAGATAGGAAGCATGGGCTATACATGCTCTAGGCTGGATAGGATGAGTCCAGAGGAGGCGGAGAGGAATGTAGCTCGGGGGATCAAGGTCCTTAGGGAGTTATACCCTGTTAGGTCCTTCAGAGCCCCCTACATGAGGCTCCCCCGCAACCTATTACCCCTACTGTCTAGGGAGGGCATACTGGTGGACTCCAGCCTTAGGCTCCATATAGTTGGTAATCCTAGTCTCAGGGTTGAGCAGGGCGTGCTCCGGCTACCCGTCACCCACGGGGATTATCTACTTAGGATGCCGTGGGGTATGCAGAGGGTATTCCATAAGGCCCCGCCTAGGCTAGTCGTTTTCAGGGTCTCAGCCTCTAAGCCCCTAGGCGGGCCTGGACAGGATCCCCTGGCTAGGGCTGTGCTCTACTACCTAGAGCATGGGTACAGATTTACGACTGCAGGTACTGCCGTGAGCCTCCATAAAATAATGGCTGGGATAAGGGTTTAGACTATTATGCCTGAAGCCCTGAGAGCCCTCTTGACCAGCTGGGGTAGATCGTCCTTGACTAGGTCTAGTATGCTAGCTACTAGGATCTTCTTCCCATACATAGACGCTGCTACACTAGCCTCAGAAGTTAGCCTCCCCCTCGTAAGCGTCGCCACAATTATGCAGTCTCCACCTAGCTCCGGCGTATCGCTCGGAGTCACCGGTATGCCTGAGAGATTCTCTATTAGCATAGCCAGCCTCCACGCATCGTCCTGCTCCTCCCTATAAACTCCCGGGGTTTTCCTGTAGAAGAGTATTAGCTCCCTGCACCCTGAGGTCCTAGCCCTATCCGCAGCCTTCCCAGCAATATGTTCTAGGGGCAGTTTTCCCAGGAGCTGGGCTCCATGCCTGGGTATCTCTTCTAGGGCCTTGACGGTCTGTGGATTCTTCAGCACGGCTAGCAGGTATACCATGCTCTTTGGTTTTACTGATTCTACACGTGAGACTGGGTACGATTCTATACTCATATCTAGGCTTTTCTCGACTCTTTCCAGTGCTTCTTGTACCTCTCTTTTACCCTCATCACTATCCGGGTCCTCGTAGAGGATTGTTAGGTTTATCTCCTTTGTATTACCTGTAGGGTCCAAGCATGTGCACCTCCATGTTATAACTAACCTTTCATGTCTTATATTCTTCTGGAGATATATGTATATATGCATTATTGATGCTTCACTGAGAATTGAAGCAGTTAAGAATCCTCTTAATCAATCTCTTTCACGGTGTTTGAACAGAGATGATATAAGCCTCCTAATCCCGGGCGGCCTCAGGTCCTTAAGCTTGGACCCGTAAAGGTTCCCCAGCTCCCTGCGGAGACTGCCCGGAACCCCGTATATTCTAAGGGCAATCTTGAACCTAGCCTTATACCATTGGCTCTTGGCCCATAGCTTTAATCTGAATAGTAGATATAGAGAAAGGGTTTTAAATATGATCCTTAGTAGCCTGGCCGCCACCACTATCCACGCCAGTAGCCTCCTCACGGCACAGCACCAGCCTATACCTAGGCCTTGAACCCTGTATCCTCTCAACCACTCTCCTCCTCTCCAGCATCTCCAGCCTGGATGCTATGATTCTCCTAGAGGCGGTGCCCCTTATCCTCCTCACCCTCCTCGTGATCTCCATAGTGGTCAGGTCCTCGCAGGTGGAGAGCGCCTCAACTATACTCCTAGATATGGGGTCTAGGCTCCCGGCCCTCTTCACAGCCTCTATCAGCCTTCTAGCAGCCTCCAGGGCCACTGCCGCAGGTGCTATGCTAGACGCTACCAGTCTTGCAGCATTCCTAACTGTCTCTGCCTCCTCCCCGGCAACCGTCTTCTCAAGCTTATCTAGTCTTTCCAGTACCTCTCGTAGCAGTCGTTCTAGTCTCTCTAGCCTCTCCTCTATGCTCACTCTTCATTCCCTTCTCCACTCCTCATATCCTCTAGCGCCCTCTCGATCCTCCTCCTGGCCTTAGCCTTGACATCCTCTGGCATGCCCTCTAGTGCCTCCTCAACCTGGTCTAGCGCCTCCTCTAGAGCCTCTTTAGCCGGCTTGCCTCCACTCCTCCACCCGCCTCCTATGGATTGGAATAAGCTTGATAGGCTTGGGGCCAGCTCCATCTTCTTCCTGAAGAATTCCTTGGTCATCTCGATTGCAACCTCCTCTGGGACCCCTGCCTCCTTTAGGCTCTTGTACATGTCCCCGACCTCCTTACCTATCTTAGCCCCGTCTAGGGTCTCCATGACAGAGTCTAGTATCATCTTCAGCTTGGAGCTTAGCTGGTCTAGGAAATCTGCAACTACGGAGAGTACCTCCTTCAGCTCCTCTACATCATCCCTTCTCGACATAGGCTATACACCTCCTCGAGACCGTTTCTGTGTATTATACTAGCGCGTGACCACTGTATTACGTGTTAAATGTTAGGGGTGGCCAGTTAGTGGACACTAGCAAGCTCCAGGCCCCTCCTATAGGCCTCCACCGCCGTCCTACTCCTCCTTATCACCCTGGCTATAGCCTCTTCTAAGCCACCAGGCCTGGCAACACCCTCCAAGAGGCCTAGGCCCGCTGTGTACCCTAGGAGGAGCGTATTAGCACTCCTGGCATCACCCAGCTTCAACGCCTCTTCCACAGCGTTTACACTATACACCCTCAGGCCAGCAGCCTTGAGGGAGCCCAGGACGTCGCCTAGGCTCGGCGCCTTTACCCTTGGTAGCGGGGGTGGCTGTAGGTCCTCATTCATAACCACGCTGGCTCCAGGGGCTAGTAGGCTCGCGTACCTGGCTGCCTCGATAGCCTCCAGCCCTATTAGGAGATCCCCCATTCCAGGAGGGATTAGGGGGGCCTCTACATCCCCCACCCTCACGTGAACCACCACGGAACCGCCCCTCTGGCTCAAGCCATGGGTCTCAGCGACCAGCACGTTCCTCCCCTCTATCAGGGCCGCCTCGGCTAGTATCTTGGCAGTGGTTATGATCCCCTGGCCCCCGACTCCTGCTATCACTATATTCCTATCCACCACAGATCACCCCGGAGTTGCAGTCCTCATGAGTAGGATCCACTCCTCGCTAGGCTCCTCCACAGGCTCGAAGGCGTTGAATGGGCAGACCTCCACGCAGACTCCACAGCCAGTGCATAGCACCGGGTTTATCTTAGCCTTCCCGTCCTCTAGGCTGAATATTGCGGGGCAGTTAAATGCCGTGTAGCATACCGTGCATGCCATGCACTTGTCAGGGTTAACCCTGTAAACCGGGTATCCAACGCCCAGCCTTCTGGCCTGGCTTAGGGCCACCAATATACATGATCCCCTGGCTATTAGCACGGCCGGCTTGCCCTCCCTCCTCACATAGTCCATGGCCCTCCTCACAGCCCTCTCCACACCCCTGATTGTGAATGCATCCACGGTTTCAACATGCTCGACTCCTATCGCCCTCACCAGCGCCTCTATGTCCACCTGGGGCGCCTCCCCGCCCCTGGCATCTACTGGCACGCCCGGGTGAGGCTGGTGGCCCGTCATGGCTGTGGTCCTGTTGTCCAGGATTATGACTAGCATCGGGTTCCTGTTATGGACAGCGTTGATTAAGCCAGTGATGCCTGAGTGGAAGAATGTGGAGTCTCCTATGACAGCTATAGGGACCTGGCCCTCCGCCACCCTGGCCATACCGTTAGCCAGCCCTATGCTACCCCCCATCTCCACTATCGTATCCTGCACCCTGAATGGTGGTAGGACACCGAGGCTATAGCACCCTATATCCCCGCTATAGACCACCTCAACCCTACTACTCCTAACTGCCCTGCGCAGCCCTGGGTATACGCCCCTATAGGGGCATCCAGGGCATAGCGCTGGAGGCCTTGGGGGTAGACTGGCCTCCACCCTGGGAGGCTTGGGGAGCCCGGCCTCTACCCCTGTTAGCTTGGAGAGGGCCTCTACAACGTTATCAAGCCCTAGCTCTCCCCAGCGCTGTATATAGCCATCCTCCCTGCCATGGACCTCCACCCTTACACCCTCATCGTGTAGGAACGCCTTGAGCATCTGCTCAACGACTGGGTCCCCCTCCTCTAGGACCAGGACCCTGTCGATCCCCTCCAGAGCCTTGTGGATGAAGGTCCTGGGGAGGGGAACCGGGGTCTGGAGCTTAGCTATCCTGGCCTCGACTCCCAGTAGCCTGGCCGCCTCCCTTGCATATCTGTAGCCCAGCCCTACCCCCAGTATCAGGAGCTCTCCATCACCCTCCACACTGTTCAGGCTACTCCTGGATAGTTCCTCCTCTATCCTCTCCCACCTATCTAGGAGTTCTATCCTCAGCCTCCTGGCGTGGCTAGGGACTAGTGTGTACCTCTCTATATTCCTCCTGAACTTGCCCTTGCCCCTCACCGCCTCAACATTGATCTGACCCACCTCTACTATACCACGGGTATGCGATGTCCTAGTCGTAGTCCTAAGTATGATCGGGTGGCCGTGTCTCCTGCTTATGTTAAACGCCTCGATCACAGCTTCCCTAGCACTCTGCACGCCACTGGGCTCCACAACGGGTATGTATGCGTGCACACCATACCACCTGTTGTCCTGCTCGTTCTGGCTACTCCACATCCCCGGGTCATCTGCAGATACAACCACCATGGCGCTGGGGGTCCCTGTGTAGGCTAGGCTGAATAGCGGGTCCGCTGCAACATTCACCCCAACATGCTTCATAGTGGCCATTGCCGGGACTCCGCTTAGGGACGCGCCATAGGCTGACTCCAGTGCCACCTTCTCGTTGATGCTCCACTCAACGTGGGGACCTCCCAGCTTCTTGGACGCCTCGCTTAGGGCTTCTAGTATCTCTGAGGAGGGGGTTCCAGGGTAGCCTGATGCGTATGCAACTCCTGCCTCGAGGGCTCCTCGGGCTATAGCTACGTTGCCGAGCATGACAACTCGTGTGCCCGGCTCCGCTAGTACCTCCCTGTGGGGCATAGGAGTTTTACACCGCCTCTTCTACTATGTCCATCCGGATTATTATGTATAAACCTATATAATAGTATATTAACGCTGTTAATGCTAGGTCAGCCGGCCCCCATTAACCTGTAGCACATGCCCTGTTACGCCCCGGGACCACTCAGGCTCGGCCAGAAATATGATCGCCCTAGCAACATCCACAGGGTCCAGGATGAAGCCTAGGGGATGCATCTCCTCCACCCTCCTCCTAGACACCGGGTCTGCTATGAACCCCCTAACCATGTCAGTCTCCACGAAGCTGGGAGCCACCGCGTTAACCCTTATCCCATACCCGGCCAGCTCAACTGCCAGCCTCTTCACCAGGCCTATGAGCCCAGCCTTGCTGGCGGAGTAGGCTGCCCCCGCAACAACGTTCCCAGTCTGCCCCGCTATGCTAGAGACGGCCACGATCGACGCCCATGGGGCCTTCCTCAGTAGGGGAAGGAGTGCCTTAATACTGTAGAAGGCACCGGATAGGTTGACCGCTATGACCCTGTCCCACTCGCCCGGCTCCAGGTCCTCGACACTTCCAACCTGTAGGATTCCAGCGCTGTATACTAGCACGTTTAGCCAGGGAAGGTCCTTATCGGCTCTGGAGGCTGTCGAGGATACGCTATCCCAGCTCGATGCATCTAGCCTATAGACAGAGGCCCTCGGGGCGCCGAGGCTTATGGCCTCCTCAGCGGTCCTCCTAGCCTCCTCCTCCCTAGTATTGTATGTCAGTGCGACCGCATACCCTCTCTTGGCTAGCTCAAGAACTGTGGCCCTACCTATGCCCCTGGAGCCCCCTATGACCAGGGCATACCTCTCCTCCACCCCTGCTACACCCCCACTAGGCCACGGTGGATTCTAGGGCCTGTGCTGGTACATACACATTTTCACCCTGTACCCTCCCCAGAGCCGCTGACTGGTGGTGTTTGGGTTTGTACCGTAGCATTAGGAACCTGGAGGGGGGTGAGGTTTACAGGTACACCTCCAGTATTGGCCACGACCACAGGATTTACCGTGAAGTAGTCACGGTCATCATAGCCCACGCTCTACACCTGAGGGAGAAGGGGCTCATACCCGAGGGTGTATGGGATAGGGTAAGGTCCTCGCTCCTCCAGCTATCCTCCATCCAGCCAGGTGAGGTTCTCAAGCCCGGCTATGAGGACATCTTCGAGGCAGTCGAGGCCTGGCTGTCGAAGGCGATAGGAGATGATGCAGGCTGGATCTGGCTGGGCAGGAGCAGGAACGACCACGTGGCAGCCGCCCTCAGGCTCTACACACTCAGGGCTGGATATAAGGTTCTAGCCGAGTCTGCCAAGCTGAGGGTTGCACTAGCCGAGAAGGCGGTAGAGCATAGAGACGTCATACTGCCAGGCTTCACCCACGGCCAGGCCAGCCAGGTCCTTACCGGTGCCTGCCTCTTCACCGCCTATGAGGAGGCGGTAGCTGAGGCGGAGACGCTCGTAGAGGCCGCGCTCAGGGCCTCCCATAAGTCCCCTCTGGGAGCAGGGGCTGGGGCGGGGAGCATAGCCCCCCTGGACGAGGCTAGGCTAGCCCAGCTACTAGGCTTCACCCACATATACAGCTCCCCCTACTACGCCTCGGGCTCCAGGCTATTCCTAGAGTCCACCTTAGCCGCTCTAGCCGTGGTGGGGGTTGAGGCTACTAGGATCGCTGAGGACCTTATAGCCCTAGCCGAGCTAGGGGTGGCCAGGCTCCCCCGGGGCCATATAGCCACTAGCAGCATAATGCCCCATAAGGAGAACCCTGCTACCCTGGAGATCGTTAGGAGCCTCGGCTCCAGGCTACTGGGCCTAGCCCAGGCCGGGCTGGGGGTTGCGTTGAAGCTTAGATACAGCTATAACCTGGATCTTCAGGAGGCCAATCCTGTGCTCTACCAAGCCCTAGACGATGCAACACTGGTGCTGGAGGCCCTTGCCAGCGTGGTGAACGGGGTACAGCTGGACCCCGAGATGGGGGCCCGGCTGGTCGGAGAGCTGAGGCCCTGGAGTAGCGAGCTGGCTGAGACCATAGCCATCAGGACCCAGATCCCTCTAAGGAGGGCATACTCCACTGTGGCGAAGGCAATAGTGGAGGGGAGGCTTGAGGATCTAGCAAGAGAACACGATCTAGATCCGGCCAGGGTCCCTGAGGCTAGGAGGGCCGGTTGCAGCAAGGCTAGGATGGAGGCGGTGTTGGAGGAAAGGCTAGGCTCCGCCCGGGTGGCTCTAGAGGAGAGGCTCGATACCCTCAGGGAGCTGGAGGAGAGGCTGGAGAGCCTAGTTAGCCTGCTCCGCGGTCAATCCTGATCTTCACATGATAGTGGTCCTGCTCCCGGCTCCACGCAGCCATAACTACCGATCCCTCCAGCTCCGGTTCCAGCATCCTCACAGTAGCATCAAGGCCATCCTGGTAATCCCTAGCCGGTACTATCAGTGGCTCGGCGCCCCACAGTATTGATACTGCCCTAGCTACAGTCCTGGTGGGTACACCAACCTTGTAGGGCCTCGTAGGCCTGAAGGAGCTTATTCTACCCGGAAACGTGCCGGTCCTGCTATAGACTACTAGGGTGGCCTCCAGGCTCTCTACCAGCTCCACTATGCCGCGGGCCAGCCTGTACTCCACTCCCCGGGCCTCAGGCCTACTCGGCCGGTAGCCTTGAAGGGCTGCACCCACTATCCTCCTAAGCCACCTCACAGCCTCAACCGGGTACTCGCCCACAGCGGTCTCACCGGTCAGCATCATTGCATCCACCCCACTCCTGGCCCCTGTATAGACGTCCACCACATCACTCCTTGCCGGGGTTGGGCTAGTGATCATGCTTGGCAGCAGCTCGGTGGCCAGTATTACTGGCCTAAACTCAGCCCGGGTCCCCTCTATGATCCTAGCCTGTACCCTAGGCAGCTCCTCCAGGAGGTAGTGCATTCCCAGGTCGCCACGGGCCACAACCACCCCATCGCTGGCCCTCGCTATCTCCCTTACTCTCTTCACAGCCGATGGGGTCTCGATCTTGGCTATCACCCTTATGTGCCCGGCCCCTAGGCTCCTCAGCCTATCCCTAACCTTCTCCACATGACCTGGATCCCTAACATAGCTTACCATGACGTGGCTGAACGGCCTGGATGCTGCGAATTCCAGATCCTCCAGGTCCTTACTGGTTAGCGGGGGGAGCGGCAGGTCCTTGCCCGCAACTGCCACCCCCTTCCTAGGCTCTAGAACCCTCCCACTCTCCACCCTGGCCCTGGCCCCGCCGCTCCAGACCTCTAGAACTCTGAGCACGACTTTGCCATCTGCCACTAGGACATTATCGCCCGGCTCTAAGGCCTTGAAAAGCTCATCCCTGTCCACAGGGATCCCTTCACTACCCAGGGCTACCACGTCCCCAGGCTTAACCTGTATAGGGGTGAAGGAGCCCAGCCTGACTCGTGGCCCCTCCAGGTCTGCAACTATTGCTAGGGGCCTCCCCACCCTCTCCTCCGCGTCGCGGATAAGATTTACCATCCTGTCCCATAAACCCCTAGATCCATGGCTCATATTGATCCTAAACCCATCTACACCAGCCCGGGCTAGGTCCTCGACTAGGTCAATAGACGAGGGGCCCAGGGTTGCTAGCACCTTGACCATCAAGAATGCTGGCACCCATTGATCCCCTGGATAATACCATTTATGAATATTAAACGTGGAACCCCATACCGGAGCCTAACGATTGCTAGGAGCATTGTTTTGTTGAGGCGGGTTACCCGCCTCTCGCCTCTCATGCGGGCCTTGTCTTCACCGGGGGTATATCCCCTTGAGACCCGGGTTCTATGCGATGATGTCATCGGCTCCATAACTAGTAGTGTAGCCTGGGCTCCCTTATAATCCCTTCTACCTCATACTCCCCTGATGGAGGAGCGTGTTGCCTAGCGACGTGGAGCCCCTATACCTGGCGGTGTCCCTCGCCGTCTCGCTGATAGCAACAGTTGTACTGGTTGGTGCTTGGGTCCCGGTCGCCTATGCCAGGGGTTATGTGGGGGTTGACAAGAATAAGCCGGGGGAGAGGCGTGTTGCCGAGATGGGTGGTGTGTGGGCTATTAACGGGGCCGTCTTCGGGCTCCTCGTCCTCGTCGCCCTGTACCGGTACCTCCACGGCATGGTGTTCTACGGCTACGAACTCTTCGGCCTCTCCCTACTCCTCTTCATGGCTGGCTTCATAGGGCTGATAGACGATATCCTGGGCTGGAAGAAAGGGCTTAGAAGGAGGTATAGGATACTAGCCACGATCCCGATTGCACTTCCCCTGGTTGTGATTCAGGCTGGCGTCTCCAAGATGAGTATACCCCTGCTGGGCACCATCGACTTAGGCCTCTTCTATCCCCTAGTCCTAGTCCCTATAGGTGTTATGGGCGCGGCTAACGCCTTCAACATGATAGCCGGGTATAATGGTTTGGAGGCTGGGATGGGACTCCTCCTCATGCTGTTCACCGCCTACTATAGCATGGCTGAGGGTCTAGTGCACGTCTTCTACGCTAGCATGGCTATGGCGGGGGCCCTAGCCGGCTTCCTCGCCTACAACTGGTATCCCGCTAAGGTGTTCCCAGGGAACACTCTCACCTACGCCGTTGGAGCCTACTATGCGGGGCTCGTAATCATAGGTAACTTCGAGAAGTTCGGCCTAACCCTATTCGCCCTCTACTTCATCGAATTCGCCCTCTACATCAGAGGGAGGCTCCACGGAGTCGATAAGGAGAACTTCGCCTCCCTGAGGGAGGGCAGGATGAAGCCGCCCTACAATAGGGCCTACAGCATTACCCACATAGCCCTGATTGTGCTCGATAGGACGATCGGGGCCACGGAGGTCAGGGTGGTACTATTCATACTATTCCTACAGGCCCTAGTCGGCCTCGCCAGCCTCGCACTCTTCCTTCCAAGCTAGGACCCTATAGATAGGATCCCAGTCTATCCATAGCCCCCGGGTTGCTAGGACCTTAACCCCCAACCCCTCATATAGGTTCAGATCGTAGACGCTGTCACCGATAAACGCTACCTCGCATGGCTTAACACCCTCCCTAGCCAGGACCTCATCTAGGTGAGGCCTCCCCTTCTCAAACCCCCTACCAGGATCGTTACATAGCACTCCATCCAGCACGCCCTGGGGTAGGAGGCCCCTGATCACGGTACACTCATTATTAGTTGAGAGATACACTCTGATCCCCCTAGACCTGAGCATCTGCACAGCCTCCACAACCCTGGGATCGACCTGGATTCTAGAGAGGAGCCTTCTCTTCCACTCCTCGAACCTACGGGCCACATCCTCAACTATCCCTGGGGGAGTCCCGGCCTCGAGGAGCTGCCTCCTGAAGGGCATACCCATTGTCTCTCTATACAGCCTCCTAGCCTCCCCTAGCTCCATGCTGGTAGCCTCGCTTATCAGCCTAGAAGCCTCCTCAGTGTAGAGCTCCATCGTGTCTATCACGGTTCCATCCAGGTCTAGTAGCACCACCCTGGGGCAGCACCTAGACATTACCGATCGCCTCCTGTATCCTGGGCAGTAGTTCAGGTACTATGGCTGCTGCCTCCCTAACAGCCTCGAGCGGCGTTGCACCCCTGAGGAGGCCTAGGGTTAGGGTGGCTGTGAAGATGTCTCCTGCCCCCGTGGGATCCCTTAGCCTCGGGCCTACCGGGTTGATTACACCACTGATCCAGGGCGAGGATAGCCTGATCTCGCCCATTCCATTAGTCTCGACTAGTAGCCCCCAGGCACCTAGCCCCGCCGCCTCTGGGCCGGAGGCGTGGACCACCTGGTATAGGCCTCGGGCGTTGAGGACCTTCTTCAGCCCCGATCTATGGTAGCCTTGCGCATCCACTACAACTAGCCGTGCATGTTGCCAGAGTAGCGCTAGGAGGTGGCCCGTCTCTTCTCCAGACAATGGTGAGAGTAGTACAGCGTCCCAGAACTCCCGGGATAGGGCTTCTAGGACCTTCACGTGGTCTATTGGAGGCGGCCTATGGATGGCCTTGACGATCCTCTCGGGCCCTTGGTAGGAGAGTTTGAACACTGCCCCCGGCTCGACTGTAGGGTAACCTATCCTCTCCAGCCCTAACCGCCTCTCGGCCCATGCGGTTTCCAGTGTCTCCACGCCGACTGGTCCTATTAGTATTGGCCTGGCCCGAAGCATGCTGAGCGATAGGCCTGCATAGAGTCCTGGGCCTCCAGGCCTAGGCTCCCCGTCTATGAGGTCTATGGTGGGTGGCGATACTACTAGGACCTTCTCCACTCTCTCCTTCCCAGCAACCCCTTTTGGTCTTTAGGCGCCGTATTAAGATTTTATTGACGCTAGAGCCCAGGTGGCTGGAGGGGTTGGCTGCATGGGGCTGAGGCTGAAAAGGCCTGCTAGGGTTCCCCGGGGCGAGGACTACGACCTGGTCATAGTCGGGGCTGGACCTGCCGGGCTCAGCGCGGCTATCTACGCAGCAAGGTTCCTACTCAAGACGGTAGTCGTCTCCGTGGATGTAGGGGGCCAGCTCAACCTTACCGACTGGGTGGATGACTACCCGGGTATGGGGAAGGTTAGGGCCAGTGACCTTGTATCGGGCTTCAAGAGCCACGCTGAGATGTTTGGGGTGAAGGTCGTGGACGGAGTCAAGGTTACCAGCGTAGAGGGCCCCGACGGGGAGGACTGGATCAGGGTCAAGGGCACTAGGGGGCTAGATGTGAGGACTAGGACCGTGATATTGGCGGTGGGTAGCGAGAGGAGGAAGCTGGGAGTGCCGGGTGAGAAGGAATTCTCCGGCAAGGGGGTCAGCTACTGCAGCGTCTGCGACGCCCCATTCTTCAAGGGCAAGGATGCGGTAGCCGTCGTGGGAGGCGGGGATGCAGCGTTCGAGGGCGCCCTCCTGCTGAGCGGGTACGTGGGGAAAGTATACCTTATCCACAGGAGGAGGGGGTTCAGGGCTAAGCCCTTCTACGTTGAAGAGCTGAAATCCAAGCCCAACGTTGAGTTCATCCTTGACAGTGTTGTGAAGGAGATCCGTGGAGATGAGAGTGTGAGGAGCGTGGTGGTGGTTAACAAGGTTACGGGGGAGGAGAGGGAGTTCAAGGTGGACGGGATATTCATAGAGATAGGCTTCCAGCCACCCAGGGAGTGGTATCACTCCATGGGCCTAGAGACCGATGATGACGGATACCTGAGAGTTGACGAGTGGATGAGGACCAACAAGCCCGGCATCTTCGCTGCAGGAGACGCCACCACCCTATGGAGAGGCTTCCGCCAGGTAGTCACTGCAGCCGCCATGGGAGCGGTGGCAGCCTACAGCGCCTATAACTACCTCATCGAGAAGGGCCTATAC
>WAKG01000083.1 GCA_015523445.1 Desulfurococcales archaeon
TCTCAATATCACTCCTCTTAACCCTCCTAACAGCCAGAATACCCCTCTTAGCCAGGAAATGCTGAGCAACATCATCAATACCCTTCTGAGTAATCACCACATTAGCCCCAGTAGCAGCAATCTTCTCCACCTTCTCTGCAAGTATCTTCTCCTGCTTCTCTAGCAGCTTCTGTATAAGGTCTGGGTTGTTTATGCTTATCTCCATGTCGATCTCTGGCTTCTCTATCTCTAGCGGGGTGTCTAGCACCGCTATCTTGGCGTTCTCCACCCTCTTGGGCATGTCTGGGTGGACTACCTCCTTGTCTAGCACTATGCCCTTGACTAGCATAGTATCCCTCAGGCTGCCGCCATGCTTCTTTATGATCTGCACGTTGTTTAGGTCAACGTAGTACCTGTCTCCCCTCTTCTCTGCTATGGCCCTCACCGCCTCCACGGCCAGCTGGGCGAAGTAGTCCTTGGTGTCGTGGACTGCCTTGCTGTTCAGGCTGGTCCTAGCTACTAGCAGGAGCTTCTCGGTATCGTTTATGTCTACGGACTCCGCTACCTCCTGGATTATCTCTAGGGCCTTGTTGAGCGCCTTCTTGTAACCCTCTATTATGAGGGTTGGATGTATGTTTGCGTCTAGTAGCTTCTCTGCCTCCTTGATCAGCTCTCCTGCGAATATGACTGCGGTTTTGGTCCCGTCACCTGCCTCCTCGTCCTGGCCCTTAGCGATCTGTACTAGCATCTTGGCTGCCGGGTGCTGGATGTCCATCTTGTCTAGTATGGTTGCGCCGTCATTGGTTATTGTTATGTCTCCTAGGCTGTCCACCAGCATCTTGTCCATGCCCTTGGGGCCGTAGGTTGTCTTGAGTATCTCTGCTATAGCCTTCACTGCCATTATGTTGCTCCTGACCGCCTCCCTACCGTAGGACCTCTGGGTTCCCTCCTTGAGTATGATTACGGGGACCCCGGTTGGCTCCGCGACTGGTGCCATTGCCGCCATCTCTTGTCACCTGCTCCACTTCATTCTCCACAGAAACATGTAGAGGCCGCTTCTATATAAGGATTTCGGTAATACGTGTGGGTGCACCATCACTTAAATTAGGGGTCCCGCACTGGGACCCACACGGGTGCAAGAGCATGGGGAAGGTGAGGACCACGCTAGTTAAGAGGACTGCTAGGAGGTTGCTCGCAGAGTACCGGGACCTATTTACCAGGGACTTCGAGCACAACAAGAGGGTAGTCTCGGAGCTGATAGAATATAGGAGCAAGAAGCTTAGGAATCAGATTGCAGGTTACATAACGCACCTAGTAAAGATCGAGGAGAGGAGGAAGAAGGAGGAGCAGCAGTAACATCTCCTCCCCAGGGGAACATGGGATGCAGGTCAAGGTAAAACTCCTAGCATCACTAAAGGACTTGGCAGGGGGAAGACGGGAGGTCCTAGTAGAGGCTAGAACCTGGAGAGAGGCCCTATCAAGGCTAGTCGAGGAGAACCCGAGGCTAGAGGAGGCTATCAACAGGGACGGAACCCCCAAGCCCGGGATACTAGTATTCATAGACGGGGTAGACTCCAGGATAGCTGAGGAGGGAGAGGCTAGGGAGATAGTTATTCTACCCGTTAACCATGGTGGTGTGGAGATACAAATCGTAACCTGGGCGGATGTCGAGGATGCTATAGACGATATAGCTGCCAAGATCAAGGCTTCAGGACTCAAGCCAGACGCCATAATAGGTATAATGAGGGGAGGGATCATACCGGCCAGGCTATTAGCCGACTCGCTGGACGTCCAAGAGATACTTACAATGGAGATCAAGCTGTATCAGTCGATAGGGGTTAAGTCGGCCCAGCCATACATAAAGTACCCGATCATAAGGGAGCTGAGGGGCCTCAGAGTCCTCATCGTGGATGACATAAGCGATAGCGGCCTCTCCCTACAGCTAGCCGTTGAGGCGGTTTCACTCTACTACCCTGCTTCCATATCCACTGCAACACTATACGTGAAGCCGTGGACCAGGATGCACCCAGACTACTACTCTAAGACTACGGATAAGTGGATAATCTTCCCGTGGGAGAGGCACGAGTACGCCAGAGAGGTGGAGAGGACTGGAGGTAGCCTCTAGGGCTTATTGCATCTATAAGCTGCAGGCGGGCCCTAGCACTGTAGAGGTCCTATACGCCAGGCTAGACAGGCCAGTGGATCCTGGTAAGGTGGCCAAGAAGGCTAGGGGCATAAACGGGATCCTGGTAGGGGTGGATAGAGAGTATAATCCCTGTGAGCTGGCTTCTGCAGTACTACATGCAGAAGAACTGGCTGGCATGGGATCTCTGAGGGTCAAGAGTAAGCCCCTGGCGGTATTAATGCTACTATACAGGGTTAGGCAGATAAGCGAGCTGCTGGAATTGCAGGGTAAGGCAAGGATCCTTATCGGGGTGGGGATGAGCCGCAGGGTCTTTAAGGATACTGTTAAGGACTTGGCTGGAGGCGAGTGGACCGGTGTTGAGTGTAGCGTTGAGTGTAGGGCTGAGGACCTTACAGGTGTAGCCAGCTTCTCGGCGCAGCTACTCTAAGCCAGCTGGTCAAGCCTAAGAGGTATACGAGGTGCATAGCCTATCAGGCGTCTCACTCCCTCCTCCAGCTTCCGTGCTAGGTCCTCGAAGCCACCGTTAATTGCCTCCTCAAAGCCCATCACGGTTGTCCTCCTCCTCCGGGTGGAGTGGTCGTAGACCCTGAGGGTTACCCTGCCCTCGCGTACCTCCCTCTCCCCTATGAAGGCTAGGACTGGAGGCTTGATTGTAGACTCTATCTGTCTAACCTCGCCTGACAGGCTAGTCTTATTGGCCATCCTCACCCCTACTCTAAACCCCATCCCGGTGAGGGCTGAAGCAAGCTTCTCGGAAGCCCTAGCTATCTCCCCGTCCAGCTCTCCGCCAGTCTGTATGCCTATAATACCCACCTGTAAGGGGGCTAGTGGGAAGGGCATCCTACCCCTACTATACTCTAGGTATATGCCCAGGAACCTCTCCACTGAGCCAAGAAGTGCCCTGTGGACTATGAAGACGTCCATGTCTCCATAAACACTCTTCACAAGCTCGTACAACCTGAATCTGCTGGGCAGGTTGAAGTCGAATTGAATAGTGCCTAGTTGCCACTCCTTAACTATCCCTGCCTCCTCAAGCTTAACAACCACGTCAATCTTCGGCCCATAGAATGCAGCCTCCCCCTCCTCCATTGAATAGGACACACCATACTTCCTGGCTAGCTTCCTAGCCGCCTCCTCGAGCGCACCCTCAGCCTGGTCCCACTCATCCCTGGATCCCATGAACTCTGTGCCAATGAGGCTCTTATCACTGAGACTGAGGCGGAGGTGTATGTCGGCCCTAGATAGGTCGAGTAGGAACACATTGCCCAGAACCATTATCATCTCGTCGAACACATCGGTTATCACATCTATAGCCTTCTCGGAGGGGGTAATTATATGGGCATCATCCTGAGTGAAGCCCCTGACCCTGAGGAGGCCGTATAGGCTACCGCTAGGCTCGTACCTGTGCACTCTGCCTACCTCGAAGATCTTGAAGGGCAGGGGCACTTTGCTCCTGAACCGGGCTACTTGGCTCATGAAGATTAGTATGTGGTATGGACAGTTCATCGGCTTAATAGCGTAGTCGTGACCTTCTATATCGAAGAGGAACATGTTCTTCCTATAGAAGTCCAGGTGGCCAGATACCTTGAAGAGTTCGCTACTGGCAATAATGGGGGTCTCAGCTATGTAGTATCCCCTGAGGGCGTGGAGCCTTGTAAGGATCTCGAATAGGGCCCATCTGAACACGCCTCCTCCCAGGCTGAAGAGCGGGATCCCGGCTCCTGAGAAGGTCCCATACTCCCTGTCTAGTAGTGGTACTGTGGAGTCTGGTTTTATAGCTAGGTCGAGCTCATAGGCATAGTCCATGTGGGTCTTCTCAACGCTTTCCCCGGATTTCAACCCCATACACCCTTTTAGGGTGGCACGCCTCAGGCCAATCCCAGCGCTAGGCTATTTGATAGTAATAAGAATCTATGCAGCCCAACCAGGCCATCAAGGTAGTAAGCTAGCAGCTTATGTCCACTCTAGGCTAGGAAGGGGCCCCCTTAGTATACGGAGGCGTTATTCCATGGGACCAAACACTGTTTCTTAGGCAATCCTTTAAGACCTATATTTTCCCTGTGTATCAAGTATTAAGGGCCATGATGAGTGGTGACGGCTCTGAATCCGGAGTGTGATGGGATGTCACCCTCTCTGAGCCCTCTTAGAGAAGGTGTGGTATTAGGCTGTATAGAAAGAAGGGAGGTGGAGGATGCTACTTCCTGGTAGCATAGATTGCGGCTGCACCTAGGAGTATACCTACTATGAATAGCGCAACGCTGATAGTCCAGTCGGCTTGAGTCTGAGTTACTGTTGTTGTCGAGGTTACTGTTGTTGGCATCTCCTGTGTCACTGTCTGTGTAACGGTCTGTGTGACTTGCTGGGTCTGCGTAAGCGTGGTTGTAACAGTCTTCTCAACGGTAGTAGTTTGAACTATAGTGACGGTTGTCTGGGTCGGGGGCACCTGAATCGGGGCACCGGTGACTACAGATACCATGAACTTAATCATGTTGGCCACGAATACGGGGCCGTCCAGAGGCTTGTCCTTGTAGCTAGGCGCTGTCATAGGCTCGTAGCCGCCATAGGGGGTCTCGCTCGAAACTATGAATAGCTTGTTATCTCCCATCATCTCAGCCATCATTAACGGGAAGGGGCCTGTGTTGACGGTGTCATCTAGGGGGTCATAGAACTCGGCAGGGTGCTGTCCCTGCATGGGGTCAGCTTGGTGCTCTACGGCTCTGGACTGATCGCTTGTCCTGGCTATGATGTACACGTTCTCAGGCTTCATCTCGGGGCTCTTGACAGGGTTCACGGGCTCGTCATCGACTAGGATGTATAGTGCACCAGGACCGTGGAATAGCACCCTCTTGTATTGTAGGCCGTTTAGTATGAAGTCAGCTATTGCGGGGTCAGGATCGATTATGCCTAAGACCCTGTAGGGCGCTCCAGCATTCTCCCTGTCGTCCTCCACGCTGATGTAGTCGCTCCTTATGATGCTACCTATAGCCTCAGCCACCTGGTTTATGACTACCTGCGCCGTCTCACTGCCCTGGGCTGGATAGTCACTGTCTCCGCCGACCCAGATCGCCTTACCCCCCATAGAGAACCATTGAGCTACAGTGTTGACCTCCTCGTCACTGAACACAGTGGTGGCCTGGCCTATGAGTAGGATCTGAGCATCCATCAGGTTCTCCTGTGTTAGGCCCCCGACTCTCACCTCATCGAAGATCTGGAGATACCCGGGCTCGATGTTGGCCTTCTGCTCCTCGTTCTGGAGGATCAGTATCCACCTACACTCCTGGCAGCTGTTAACTATAGTATCTAGGCCCTTCGTAGCCTGCCCATGGCTGAGATCTACTGCAATAACTGCTTTAACCTGGGCCTGGGCTGCCAGGGGAGCAGCTACAGATAGGGCGAGTAGGGCTAGTAGTATTAGGGGTGCTCGCCTCATACTAGCACCTCGGGTAGGTGCTGGCCTCTGCAGGATATTTAAATGAGAAGGCAGAGTGGCTTCATCGAAGGGGCGCTGGGTTGTATAGGGTAAGGGTTAGGGGGATATACGCCACAGCACTCTCCATGATACTCTACAAGCGGGGCTTTATACTGGCCGACGCCAGTGAGGTCCTAAAGTCGAGGGTCAGGGTACCAACTAGCGACGCTGCCCCCCACGTAACGGTGAAGAGCCTGGAGGAGAATCCTGACGAGGTTCTTATACTGGGTAGTCCTTGGGAGGCCGGTGTGTGGGTTGAGGAGGCGATAGCTGGGGAGGTGGGTTACTACTACTCGAGAAGGGGCAGGTATGGCATCTACACGGTTGTAGATGCTGAGAGTCTGGGGGGATGCAGGGTCCTCCTACCTGGGGGAGTGGAGGCTAGGCTTCAGGCCGAGAGGTGCCCCGGAGAGGGCGAGAGGGTTAGGGTGACGATAGTCAAGGAGGCCTTGGGCCGGGGCGAGGAGGTGAAGGCCAGACCCGGAGCCTCTATAGTGGGCGAATACGTAATAGTCTCGTCACCAGGCTCCGGGATTAGCTTCAGCGAGCATATAAGGAGTGGAGAGCTCAGGGCGGATCTCACTGTTAAGGCGCTTGAGAGGATTGACACGAGAAGGGTGCATGTTAGGTTTAGGAGTAGCGCGAGGAGTGGAGACCTGGAGGCGGTGATCAGGGAGGCGGTAGACCTGGCTGGAAAGGTCCTAGAACTAGCAAGCTCTACTCCCGGCAAGCCTGGCATAGTTAGGAGGGGCGAGTACATATCTATCCTTGGACTCCCCCTACCAGCTAAGGAGAGGCTGGACGGGGCGAGGAGGGAGGTCTATCCTACAATTGACATGCATCACTCCCTCAAGGCTGGCGGCGACAGGGAGTCAATGATTGTGGACTATACTGAGGAGGCTGTCAGGTCGGGGTCATGCACGGTGGAGGCAGGCTTAGATGCAGTATACTTCATAGCATCTAGGATGGGGCAGAGGGGAAGGATCTACATTAGCCACATGCTACCCCATGGGGGCGCCCTGAGGATAGGCCCCTTCACTATGGAATCTGTATCCAGGTCTGGAAGGTGTGTGAGGCTCAGGCTATCCAGGGTATTCCGCAGTCCAGGTGTGTTGGATGGGCTTGGTGTCGAGAAGAGGCCAGGGGATAAGGGCTTGACAGATGTAGACACCTGCTCCTGGATGACACTCCACACATATATAGATCATGCAGGCAGGCTGCTAGGATACTATGCAAACATAAACACCCCAGCCGAGGTTAGCCTCTCCGGGATCAGGTATACAGACCTCTATATAGACGTTGTCAAGAAGCCGGGGGAGGGGCCTAGGATTATCGACAGGGACCATCTGGAGGAGGCCTACGCCTCAGGGCTTATATCACGTAGCCTCTACGAGGAGGCCCTGGCTTGGGCTAATAGAGCAGCTAATAAGCTGGCTAGCCTCGGGTGAGGCACTCCTCCACTAGGCAGTAGAGGTCCTCGTAGAGGCTAGTATCCTTCCTTGGAGCCCTAGACCCTAGCTCTTGGGCCAGCGCCTGGATCCAGGCCCTGGTATCAGGATCCCCTAGTATGTAATTCACTAGGTCCTCAGGGTCCCCTAGCGTGGCTAGGAGTAGGTAGAGTGCCTTGAAGGTGGTCCCGGAGACCATGTGGGCCTTCTCCAGCAAGTCTCCCGCGGCTCTGGCTAGGGCGTGGCCTATGGCGTAGGGTACTCCTATCACAAGCCCCATTAGCCTGTCATGGGCCTCATGATCAATGGTCTCCCAGCGAAGGCCGAGTGTGTCTAGTAGCCTGGTGAAGGTAGAGATGTTATTCTCTCTCCCAGGTACTGGGACCACTAGGACCTTGTGGGCCTCCAGCCTCCGGGCCCGGGGGCCGAATAGCGGGTGGAGCGAGGCTACACTAATGCTGGCCGGGTAGCCCTGTAGGATTGGTATGACGTGTTTCTTGAATGTTGATATGTCTGCTATTCCACCGCTCCACCCGGATCTGGTGGCTGCCATCCTTAGGTGGCCTAGCACGGCTGGGGTTGTGGCGGGTGGTGTTGCCACTAGTATAATATCAACCCTTACTAGTAGCTCCTCGAGGCTGGCGGCCGGGTTTAGCCCCTTTATGCCCCTAGTCCTTTCAGGATCCTTATCGTAGCCGTGTACCTCTATGCCTTTGGATAGCGCTAGCCTGGCTAGCCAGGAGCCCATACCTCCTACTCCGACTATGCCTAGCCTCATGACTCTGCAGCCCTTCTAATAGCATCAATAATCTCAGGCACAGTGTGGGGTTCTACTGTTAGGGTTAGGCGCAGGAAGCCCTTGTATCTGTCACCGAAGGCACTGCCTGGGAAGGCCCCAACTCCCTGATCTGCTAGCTTGTATACAAATTCCACGTCGTCAACCGGGGGTTTTACGCGGGTGAATAGGTACATACTACCCGCAGGCCTAACGAACTCTAGCACACCACCTGAGTGCTTTTCGAATGCAGCGATCCTATCCATATAGATCCTCTTTACCCTATCTATAACATCCTCCCTTATCTCCAGTGCCTTCAGTGCAGCGGCCTGCACCGGCTTAGGGGTACTGGTGTAGACGGCCTGTACATACCTCGCTATTTCACGTATAACCTCCTTGTCGCCCACAGCATAGCCTATACGATAGCCTGGAATAGAGAATGTCTTGGAGAAGCTGTATACTACCACAGTGTTATCTAGGCCATAGTCTAAGGCGCTCCACTCTGGGCCATCGTAGACCAGGTCCCTGTAGACCTCATCTGAGACTATCCTGATGCCTCTAGATGTCGAATCTCCTATAAGGTCCCTCAACGCTCCTCGGGGAAGGGCTCCGGTAGGGTTGTTGGGGTAGTTGAGTACCAGTGTGTCTATACCGGATAGCTTATACTCCCTCGGCTCCCATCTGTTCTCTAGCCTTGTCTCTGCTACAGTCACCAGCTTGAACCCGCTAATCGAGGCTTGGAGCCTGTAGGCTGGCCAGTAGGGTGCTATCACACCTACGACTCTGGACTTGTATGTGGAGGCCGCTATGCCGAACTTGCCCCCAGGGATAACTATGACTTCATCCCTCTCAACACCGTGGAGCTGTGCTATTGCCTCGACTAGATCGCTCTCGCCTCTGAATGTGGAGTATCCCGACTTCTCCGCTGCGGCTTTGAGCGCCTCAATAATCCTAGGGTCTGGGGGTATGTCGGGGTTGCCTATATCCAGCCGGGCCCACGGCTTCCTCTCCGCTAGATATGCGTGGAACTCGTATATGTTAAACAGCCTCCTCCACCTCGAGGCAGAGCCTGATAATCTCCTGGAATATATGGCTAAAGGGGCCGGCCCTCCTAAGGACTTCTGCCTCCCTCTCCGGCACCCTTATCGGGGCCCCGATCTTCCTCTTGTATCCACCTATCTCCTTACAGATCCTGGCCCTCTCCTCTAGCAGCCTTATCAGTTCCATGTCTATCTCGTCGATCTTGGCTCTGAGCTTCTCTATCTCCCCCATCACGTCCCATCTCCCCTGGTCTCAGTGACTATTATGTCGCCCTGCCTCCTCCATAGGTCCACTATCGTGGATGGACAACTTGTGATCGAGAAGAGGGCGGGTCCCTTGCCCGATACACCTGCTGTCCAGGTGCACTTAATGGATAAGGCCTCCTCTAGCGGGGCCCAAAGGTCCCTTAGCCCGGCGGCGTGGATCGTGGCTAGGCTGTTAATCGGTATGGCATCTATCCACCTCCCGGCTAGGGCCATCTTGGCAGCTTTCATGTATAGCTCCTTATACGCCTTAAAGCGGGATGGATCTATATATTGGATCGGGTTCTCCCTGTCTCTTATACACATCTCCGAG
>WAKG01000084.1 GCA_015523445.1 Desulfurococcales archaeon
GCCTAGGGAGACGGCAACCCCTGCCGGCGGGGTTATAAGGGTGGATCCCTCGGTGAGCGCCGTGTATATGCCTCCCACGCCGTTGACCACGCCATGAGTTATTGCTGGGGCCTTGATCGAGCCGGAGATGTCTCTGAGTAGGGCTAGCACATGGCCCAGGGTGGTGGTGTATAGGGTGAAGGCTAGGAGAGCCATGGGCCCCCCAACTTCCTGGACCCCGGTTAGGGGCGTGGCGTAGTTGTACCCTGCTAGTATTAGGGGTGCGTGCCATAGGCTCCATATTATGCCTATGACCAGCGAGGCCCTATGGAGCCCTATCCTGGGGCTGAGGGCATTGATCAGGTACCCCCTCCACCCAGCCTCCTCGCCCAGCGCTACCAGGGCGTTTATCGTTGCCCCGGCTAGGACTCCTACGGCTAGTAGCAGGGGGATGGTTTTTAGGGGTATTCCTATCCTCTCCTCCGGGTCTGCTAGGCTGGCTCCCATGGCTAGTGATGCTGGAATTGATAGCGTGTATCCTAGTAGGGGCACCGCTATCGAGGCTATAGCCTTGCCTGGGGCTAGGTCCTTGAGGCCTAGAGTGCGTAGGGCCTTCCTTATCTCCTGTAGGCTGGAGGCTTGGAGGGCGGCTAGGCTACCTAGCATGGGGAGCCACATCCTGGCTACCAGGGCTACTAGTACCACTAGCATGTCTTCTAGGGCCTCGGAGTTTAGCCTGCCTAGTACTATAGTGTAGTCTATCGTGTATGCTGGGATGAAGGCTACGGCTAGGTATACTAGGAGGCTCTTGTGTGTGTAGGCTTGCATGCACACCACCCATACCACGGGCTCCGTGGTATTATCCATATATAGAAGCATATCTACAGCTAAAGTATATAAACATAGCAATACAATCATAGATACCACGGGTTCCGAAGTATTAGAGGTGTAGTCTATGGAAGTCCTAACAGTCCAGGGCTCAACCCTACTCGAGGCACAACTCACCAGCCCCCTGACAATAGTGGTACTAGCCGCGGCCTGGCTGGTATCCCTAGCATACATAGTATCCAAGAGGGGCTCGGCCAGGAGGAGGATAGGGATGCTATTAACCTCCCTCGCAGTCACCGTGATAATAGTCGGGGCCTACGCATTCACAATAAAGCCCAGCGTAGAGTACGGCATATACCTAGAGGACTCTACCATCAAGGTGGTATTCTACATGGACAGGGAGGTCAAGTATAACCTATGCCAGGTCGAGGTGGGGCTGGTGGACAAGGAGGAAGCCCTGGACATGATAAAGATAAGGACTAATGGTATAAGCGATCCTACCACGGGGCTAGCAGCTGGCTACTTCAAGACGAAGGATGGATTGAGCGCCTACATGATAATAACTGGGAAGGACGTCTCCAAGGCAATAACGATAAGGGGCCCCGATGGCATAACGATAGTAGGTATGCCAGGCGCTGAGGAGGCATACGATAAGTTAAAGATGGCGTATGAGTCCCAATGTAGATAGTCGCTTTAACCCTGCCATGACGCTTGGTGTAGTGGCTGTGGAGCCTTGCCTATAGCTGTCAGGGTTATGGACGTGTGGAAGAGATATGGCAAGCGCTGGATTCTGAGAGGGATTAGCGTAAATGTTTCAGATGGTGACAGGATCTTCATCTACGGCTCTAACGGATCTGGAAAGACCACGCTACTCGGGATAATTGCTGGACTCATATTGCCTAGCAAGGGTGAGGTGAAATACCTGTGCGGGCTCCCCCGGATGTGCATAGGATACTCCGGCCACTATCCCCTGCTTTATGAGGATCTAACTGTGTCCGAGAATATTAGGTACTACTCATCTCTATACGGCGTAGATCCCGGGGAGGCAACTAGCTCCCTTGCATGGTCTCTCCTCTTCCTCGACAAGGTTGAGGGTCTAAGGGTATCACAGCTAAGCTATGGCTGGAGGAAGAGGGTAGACATAGCTAGGGCCCTACTTCATAGGCCTAGGGTGCTCCTCCTAGATGAACCCTTTACAGGGCTTGACGAGGAGGCCTCCTCTAGCCTAGGCCATCTCCTCCTTGAGGTCTCTCGAGGGGGGGTGGCAGTTGTTATGACCTCCCCACGCCTGGAGGGCATGTATCTAGAGTTGGCTACCAGGGTTTACCGGATCCAGGAGGGAGTGCTGGAAGTTGCCGGGTAGGGCTGGTAGGTGGATCTATACTCTGTTGTGGAAGGATTTTCTACTGGACTATAGGAACCCCTTATCTGCATCAACCCAGCTCATATTCTCGCTAGGATCGGGTGTGCTGGTCGGGCTGGTTTATAGGTCTAGCGTGTGGCCTGCCGGGTCTCTTATACCCGCGGCGCTCCCTATAGTACTTGTTTTCCAGGCCGTGTTTGCCTCCTATAATAGCTTCCTGAGGGAGGCCGAGTCTAGGACTATTGATGGGCTCCGCCTCCTACCAGTCGGCCCTGAGGTTGTGTTCGCCTCTAAGCTGATCTACTCAATCATCAACATATTCGCGTTCACCATCCTATTCCTCCTTTCACTACTCTTCTTCGCTTGGCCAATAAATGTGGCCCTAGCACCCCTAACTGCCTGGGTACTCCTATCCTCCCTATACATGGGAGGGGTTTCCAGCCTATCCTCCGCCATGATGATCTACAGTAGGGCCCGGGGGACACTAGCTCCGGTCCTGGTTCTACTTCTATCTCTACCCTTCTTCCAGTCATCTGCAGTACATGTGGGCGTGATCTCCCAGGGCTATATGCCCCGGCCGGGCTGGCCTATTCCACTAACGATCCTTAGCCTAGGCTTCATCCTAGTATCCCTTATACTGGCCAGGTATGTGCTGGAGTAGGACCTGCTGGCTTCTATGACACTATTTAGCATTGAGCTAGGCTATGGCGTACTAGGCGGCCCCTGGATAATAGGTGTATGGGCTGCGATCGCTCTATCCTGTGGCTCTCTAGTAGGGTCGTCGTACGGTGGCGGTCTGGATTGTGACCTTTAAATCCTCTATCCAGCCTCCTAGCCTTACGTAGAGTAGTATAAGTCCAGCGAGCTCGAGTGCCTGGCCTAGGAGTGATAGACCTGGTACCACGCTTCCTAGGAGGGATACTGCTACTCCTACGATGTATAGTATTCCCGGGGTTTTTAGGTCCTCGCGGGTGTACTTGTCCAGGTTTACTATGCCGACGCCGAAGAGTATGTTACCCACGATCAGAACTAGGACTCCGACTATTGCCAGTATAGCCCCGACCACTATCAGGAGCGTTAGAATCCCCGCCACAATCAGTATCGTGCCGTAGAGTATAAGCCTAGCTCCCAGGAGGCCTACATCAGCATCCTTATAGGCCTTGACCAGCTCCCTCATGCCGTCCCTAACCTTCATCACAGCGAATATGGCTATGGTAGAGACAGCCAACACTAGTATCGCCATGAGGATTATTAGTGCCACAACTGTGGACCTGGTTATCCTGGCAGGGCCCCCAGATATCCATATAGATGCTATGGATGGCCCTACGAGTAGTACCAGTATGAATATCGAGCCTACGATAAGGAGTATAATGCTAATGAGGTAGAGCCGTATACCGCCCCTAAGGTCCTCTAGCCCCCTAACTATTATACCCTTATCTACACCACCCTCCCCCACACCCTTATCATCCTCACCCATCACAACGACATCCCCCAGGATGAAGGGGCCACCATTCACAGTCCCCAGAGATCAACCCTTAAACACCGTCTATCGCACCCTGTAGATGCTAAGGCTTATAGCGGGGTTGTTTGCCTCATAGAAAGCCATTGCCCTCCTATCCTGGGCCGCGGGTTTCCTGGACCTGAGTACTCTTATTACAGTGAACCACTTCCTCCCATTTCTAGCGGCTAGCCTTCTAGCCTCGTGGAGTATCCTTGTCCCAATCCTCATCCTCCAATACCTCCTATCAACGTGAACACCATAGTCGATATTGCTGCTGGCAGGGTTGTAGTATGCAGCTCCCACTGGCTCGCTGTGTAGCCTGCCAGGACTACTATAGACCCTGGAAGTGGCGGCATGTAGAAGCCCCAGCTCCTCCTCTGCACCTTCTCCACGCTTTCCAGCACCCTCCTGTTGGCATCATGCACCTCTACCTCGACTCTTGTATTGGGCTCGAGCAGCCTCGAACTCATGGTGTATACATATACCATGCTTCTAGGGTACCGCTCCTCCCAGGCGCCGCTGGCCACCATCAGTGTGCACTCGCTACTATACTCTAGAAGATCGTCAACCACGTAGGGGTTCGCTTGTAGGAGTATCTCCGCCCTTCTACATCCCCTCCTGGCTCTCCAGTGGACTAGTAGCCTAGCCGGGTCCCCGGGCCGTATATATAATTGTTCGACGGGTTTGGTCCAGAACGTTTTTAGCCCTCCTAGCGACCTCAACCACTTTGCGAATTCATGGAGCGATTCTAGGGGTCCCACCCGCTCCAATGCTATGTACTACCCCGAGTGACTACATGTATATTTATTGTTACATCATCGTATAATAAAGTTATGTAGGGTACCCTGCTGGAGTGGTACACTATGGAGCCTAGGATTAGAGTTGCCAGGGTTTACTGGGCTAGGGTAGAGAGTTTGGGGGTGAGGGAGTCTAATAGGCGCTCTATACTAGTGTTTGCAGCCATACTATTCCTAATCCTACTACCCACGGCTATCGCCTCGAGGAGCTACTACATCCTCAGCCTAATAGTCGTGATCCTGCTGTGGCTACTCGTCTACGAGGGTCATGCTAGCTGGCATTACAAGGATTACCCATACAGGGTTAGATCCTCCCTTTCAATCAGCACGAATGGCAGGGAGACGAGGATCGACTCAGCCTACATCTACTGTAAGAGCATGGATGAGGCTAGGGAGATCGCGGGTGGCCTCAGGAACGGCCTTATAACCATAGACCTGGGGAAGGCCGTGTTCTTCGACCACCCCCAAAGGGCCCTAGTATACCCAGCCCTCACCCTGGAAGCTAGGGCCCACCACCTAAGGTGACCATACCAGATATGGCATCTAACGCCAGTAGTTCCTCCGGGCTGTGGTTTGACTGTTGGCATAAAACCTTTAGCATAAGTATTCACGTGGCCCTATAACCCTGTTATGGAGAGTGCCCTATATTGGCAGGGACTATCAGGGTCCGGGACTATATAGCTGGGCTGGAGATACCGCTCCTGGAGGGCTATGGCCTGAGCAGTAACTGGATCTACACTATAGCGGTTAAGTCAAGCTCGCCCATCACTGGCTACGGGGCTGCGAGGTTCAGAGGGAATCCCCAGGCCTTGGTTAGGCAGACTATAACCCGTATCACGAGTGTTCTAGCCGGGTTTGGCGTCTCGGCGAGTCCCAGAGTTGAGGCAAGCAGTGGTAGGTACACTGCTGTCTACAGCCTAGGCGGTTCTAGGCTTATTGCTAGGATCGTGGTAGATCCCGTTAAGGACGGGTATATAGCTAGGTACTATACCCTGATGGAGGGGAGTGAAGACCCAAAGCTACTGGAGGATGCAGCCTCATCAATAGAACCGGCAGAGAGAGCCCCATGGAGGAGGGTGGATGTTATTGACCCCCAACGTGGAGTCCCCGCGGCTTCGATACTCACACCATCCACGTGGAGTGGATCAGCCTGGCTCACCCAGAACTTCGATGTTGCAGCTAAGCTCGAGGGTGATGGAGCCAGTATTACCGTGGGTACCGATAGGTTCCTCCACGCCTCCGGCCCCTTTGCCTGGGCTCTGGCTCAGCAGGCTCCCATGATGGGGTATAAGCTGGGGGAGTATGTTGATGCTGCTACATACGCCTCCAGCCTAGCAGGCTGGGAGAGATTGGTGGAGTCTTGGCCTCCCCCCCTGATATCCCACAGGGTGGCAGAGCTCCTGGCCTATAGGATGCATGGAAGTTGGATCGGGATATCGTCTGTGCTAGCATTTGGCGAGGGGGTTGGATGGGTATCAACGCTAGGATACCAGATGCCTGGTCTTCAGTCTATAATGTGGGGTGCCCATTATGCCATAGCTACTGGAAGAGACGCCTTGAACCACCTCCTCGTAATCATGGCACACGCTAAGGTGTATGAGGAGTGGTATAAGCGTGTTCTGAGAGACACTGTCAGGACGTCTAAGATGATAAGCTCCTCGTTCAGGCGAACACCCAGCCCCAGCTACACGCCTACACCATCCTCTTACAGCTACGACAGCTATGACTACTCCACAAGTTATGACACCTACGACACATGGGGAGACGACTACCAGGACTATGGAGGCTACGATACCGGCTATGCGGGGGGAGGCTACGACGACTACACCTACGAGGCTGAGGATAGTGGCTATGATGATGAATGGGATGAGAGGAGGAGCAGGCTACAGAAGTATAGAGATTACCCTGACACACAGTTCTACGTAGACGATGAGGGAAGGGTTAGGGCGTATGATGGAGAAGAGGAGGCAGTAGCCTCATACATAGACGAGGCCGGGTACCTTAGGGATGAGGAGCACAGGGTAATAGGGAAGGTTGAGCATGGATATGTATACGATGAGGAGACTGGTGAGAGGGTAGGCGTGCTGAATGTTGACGCCAGCGATGATTATAGGATAAGGGAGTTGGAGGAGAACATGTTAAACCCCAGAGAGCAGCTTGGATACGATGCTATGGGTCCTGGGGAGGACGAGAGGCTAGATATAGACCCAACGTGGGTTTCCAAGAAAAGAGGAGATAAGGATTAGCCAGCCTGGGCAGCCCCCGGCTGAGTGCTGGAGGTGTTTTGTGTTTAGGCTGTATTATTGATATAGTTTAGGAATGCTGGAGGCCGTTTATAGGCGTGGATCACGATTTTTCCCTAGAGGGGCCTCCAGTTTCTCTATAACATCTTTCAATAATTGTATCGCGTTCCTGTAAGCCTCTACGCCTTTCTGTGTAACCTTGTAGGTTGCGTCTGGATTCTTCTCTAGTATACCCTCCTTCTCTAGCCTATATATTACTGTGTATACTGTTATTGTAGCTGGTTTTATATTGTATTCCTGAACGATCTTCTTTTTTACATCATAGGCGTATGTTGGCCCGTGTTTTAGTATTGCCGACACTACGTATAGCCACAGGTTCTCTATTGTCAGCTTCCTTCTCAACCTTTCTAGTGGCTGTGGCTCGCCCAATCGCTGCTCCCCAGTGCTTGTTTTCCCTAGATTAGGTTTTTATTCCCAATCATATTATATTTATAATTGTAAATATTTGTGGTGGTGTATATGGGCCGGGTTAGGGTCGCGCTAGCCGGCATCGGCAACTGCGCCTCCGCACTCATCCAAGGGGTATTCTACTACATGAACGCCGAGGATAGCCAGGAGGTTCCAGGGCTAACCAGCGTTAGGCTAGGCCCATACCATGTAGGCGATATAGAGTGGGTTGCAGCCTTCGATGTATCCAGAGACAAGGTTGGGAAGGACCTGGCCGAAGCTATATTTGCAGGCCATAATGTTACCCCCCGCTTCGCCTACATCCCCAGAAGGCTGGGCGTTGAGGTGAGTCCTGGCCCTGTGCTTGATGGTGTAGCGCCTCACATGAGGGATAGATTCAATCCCCACAACATCAAGGTTAGCCTAGGAGATGTTATAGACGTGTTAAGGTCCTCAGGGGCAGACCTGCTCGTCAACCTGTTACCCGTGGGCAGCGAGGAGGCGTCAAGGTTCTATGCTAAGGCTGCCTTAGAGGCTGGGGTAGGCTTCATTAACGGTATACCCGTATTCATAGCCAGTTCAGGTGAGTGGGGCAGGCTATACGAGGAGAGGAGGCTCCCCCTGGTGGGGGACGATGTTAAGGGCCAGTTAGGAGCTACTGTGCTACATCGAACCC
This sequence comes from Desulfurococcales archaeon, assembly GCA_015523445.1. Taxonomy (GTDB): domain Archaea; phylum Thermoproteota; class Thermoprotei_A; order Sulfolobales; family Acidilobaceae; genus S012-22. Next base: position 7,835 of record WAKG01000084.1, read on the forward strand.
TCGTCAGGCTTATGGCAGTTAGGGGTGTCCTCGTCGAGGAGACGTACCAGCTTAATATAGGTGGCAATACCGACTTTGAGAATATGCTGGCTGAGGAGAGGCTTGCCAGCAAGAGGGTCAGCAAGACGAGGGCTGTTACTAGCATGTTGCCCAATGGAGGAAGGCTGGAGGATGATGGAAAGGTAAGGATAGGCCCAAGCGACTTCATCCCATTCCTAGGCAATACTAAGGTGGCATACATATACGTTAAGGGGAAAAGCTTCGCAGGCTTCCCCCTAGTCCTCGAGGCCAAGCTAACTGTCGATGATAAGAGCATGTTCGCCGGGGCTATGATAGATGCAATAAGAGGAGCCAAGATAGCAATGGATAGGGGCATAGGAGGCCCTATATACAGTGTATCAGCACCATTCTTCAAGCATCCCCCACTACAGGCACCCAGTGACGAGGACGCCCATAAGTGGCTTAGGGAGTTCATAATAGGGATTAGGAATAGGTGAGTACCCCGTATCTACGCATCTATTAAAGTAACCCATATAGGTTTCCTAGTATAATATTTCTAACATATTTATGAATTAGGATTCCATGTATAGCGGGCATAGCATCGCGAAGCCGGGCCACCTAGAGAAGGGGCTGTAACCCCGACAGGGGAAAAACCCTGGGAAACGCTCAGAGTAATGGGTGGAGACGCTCAGCCTGACCCCCTATACATCTTAGCTAGGTCGCATGGCATGCACCTAGACACCGAATCCAGCTGGCTACTAACCATCCTGTAAACCCTGCCTCCAACTAGCTGTCCTAGGAAGAACGCGGCGACGAATAGAGGGATATCCCTTATACCAGCCCCAACTATCAACCTGATCACTATAACTAGGGGCACGGGGGCGTGTATAGCTAGGAACCACTCCTTCCTGTTATTCATAGACTTGGCATGGGCCCTCCAGTAGCCAAAAGGCAGGTTAAGCAGGAAGGTCGCCAGCATACCTGTTAGCAGGGAGTCCATTAGCCTACACCCATGCTACCTATGCCTCCACAGGTTTTTGAGTAGTATTATATAGTGCCAGGGCAGGCCCTAACACTAGGCGGGGCTGGCTGGGTTGCCCTCAATCCTAATCCGCTCGAGGGGGGTTATAGACCATCACGGGGATCTTATAGGGGACTCGCTACTTGTTGAAGATGAGGTTGTTAGGGGCTTAGGGAAAGCTCCAGGGTATGTAACTGAGATTAGGCTAGACGGCTACATACTCCCAGGCTTCGTGGATGCACACCTACACGTTAAGGGGCTGGGGACTAGCCTGTATGGCGCAGACCTAAGATGGGCTAGGAGCCCGGAGGAGGTGGCGGAGAGGCTGGCCGCGGTTAAAGGCCCCCTAGCCGTAGGGAGGGGTTGGGACCAGGAGGCATTCGAGAATCCAAAGCTGCCTGATAGGAGGCTCCTAGACAAGTATGTTCCCGATAGGCCGGCCGTTGCTATAAGGGTATGCGGCCACCTAGCTGTTCTCAATACCCGTGCACTGGAGGAGGTAGAGCCCTGGCGTCTCTATCCTAGCCATGTTGATCGTGAGAGTGGGATACTTGTTGAGGATGCTGTCTACTACGCCGTTAATAAGCTACTGGATAAGCTGGATAATAAGGAGCTCGTCAAGCTAGGCCTAGAATCCCTCCACTCAGCAGGTGTTGTAGGTGCATCCTCTATGGCCTGTAGTGACTCGGAGATCAAGTCGCTCTACAGCATTGCTAGGAGCAGTGGGCTCCCTGTAAGGATTGCCTGCTATGCCAACAAGGAGAACTATAAGAGCCATTTGGGCCTAGAGGCTCCACGCTTCAAGGTTGTCGGGGTGAAGCTCTTCAGCGATGGGAGCTTCGGGGCTAGGACCGCAGCTCTCAGAGACGACTACGAAGATGATAGTGGTAACAGGGGGAGGCTTCTCCTCACCTCCCGTGATATAGCGGAGATAGGCAGCTATGCCCTGAAGGCCGGGTATAGGATTGCGGTCCACGCAATAGGGGACAGGGCTCTGGATGAGGTGATTGAGGCCTATAATAGGATCTCGCCTGGGGCCAAGGGGAGGGTCGAGCACGCCAGCATGGCGTGGGATAGCCAAGTGGAGGAGCTCGCCAGCCTAGGTGTCTATGTGGTTGTGCAGCCGAGGTTTAGGGTGAGTGACTGGTGGCTTGCCCAGAGGCTGGGTGGTAGGGTCGGGCTAGCCTATAGGTTCAAGACAATGCTAGATCGCGGGGTTAGGCTTGCGCTCTCCACTGATGCACCGGTGGAGGATCATAGGCCTTGGAGTACTATGTTAGCAGCAATAGGTGACTGTGGCGCTAGGCGGTGTGGGATAGGCGAGGACCTCAGCCCCCGGGATGCCATAAGGCTCTACACTATTGAAGCTGCTAGGGCTAGTGGAGGGCCAGTGGCTGCCCTAGGCAGGATCGAGCCGGGGGCTCCTGGAGAGCTGGCTTGGAGCCCTGGCGACCCGAGGGAGCGGGGCTGGAAAGGGCCCGTTAGGCCCCTTGACCTGGCGCGGTGATCGGCTCCTCCACCTCTAGGAACTCCTCCCTAGCGGTCTTCTCTATCCTCCTCTTATAGCTCCTTATCCCCAGCTTTACAGCAATGTAGAATAGGGCATAGTATGGTATTGCTATGACCAGCATGCCTAGGCCGCTGGGGTCGGGGCTTATCACTGCCCCTATTACTAGCGAGATTATGAAGGCGTACTTCATCCTGTCCCCCGTGAAGAACCCGGGCTCCAGTATGCCTGCTGCCAGGAGCATGTATGTGACCAGTGGTACCTCGAAGAGTAGACCGGTTGCTAGTATTAGCTGTACTGCTAGGGTGAACAACTTCTCTATATCTGCGAAGGCTACAAGCCCCTCCTCGCCAGCAACCATAATGGAGGTCATGAACATGAAGCGGAACGCGATGGGTATAACTACATAGTAAGCCAGGAGGATGCCAGCGGCGAAGAGTATGAATGCCAGGATGGAATACTTTTTTATAGCCCTCTCCTCGTGAGGATAGAGAGCTGGCTTGATATAGGCAAATGTCTCCCTAATTATAACTGGGCTAGCCCCTAGGAGGCCCAACATGAGGGCGCTCTTAAACAACACGTTGAAGCCTCCGAAGGGGTTGAACTGGGCCAGCCTCACCTCGTATGTCTGGCCTAGGAACGATATTGTGGGGGGCACTGCGTGCTCTATAAGCTTCTTAGGGAGCACATTCACAGCTGGTATATAGGGGTCCACGCTTACTGGTATGAATGAGAGTACTAGGGTAGAGATTATCAGGGCCACCACTATCCTCTTCAGCCTAACAGCCAGCTCCACCACATGACTCCATATATCGGCCTCTTGCCCCACAACTCCCCACACAGCCGGGGGACACCTATTGGCCAGGGATGGTGATAAAGCTTCCCATACACCCGTGGGATCGCCGGGTCTTAGATAATGGGGGATAGATGGGCTAGGGTGCTAGAGGCCTGCAGCGAGGATCCGGAGGAGTGTAGGAGGGCTGTAAGAAAGTTCTTGGAAGACATGTGCAGGGATCCATCAATGTGCAGGGAGCCCAGGAGAGGACTAGTTGAGAGGTACTCATGGGTGGAGGAGGTTATAAGGAGTGGGGTGCCCGATGGCAGATCTAGACTCATACTCTATATAATCTCCAGGTACCTAGTCAACGTTAAGAATCTAGACCCGGAATCTGCCATACACATTGTAGAGGAATTCATAGAGAATAGCTGCAAGAACCACGGTAACTGCGGGAAGATCTACAGGTCTTGGATAAGGAATGTTCTTAGACATGTCAAAGAGGGCGGGTGGCTCCCCTGGAGGCTGGAGACCCTCAAGGACAAGGACCCAGACCTATACTCGATAGTGGTATCTGTCCTCTCGAAAAGTGAGGCTAATTAAAGTTTAGAGCGCGCCTAGCCTGATGACCCTCGCGGGGGTGTAGATGCGTGGCCAGGTACGTAGTGACCTCTGCATGGCCATACGTCAACCACGTCCCACACCTAGGCACTCTGATCGGGTCCCTACTGAGCGCAGACATATATGCCAGGTACCTAAGGCTGCGGGGCCACGACGTCGTCTTCGTTACTGGCAGTGACGAGCATGGAACACCGATAGAGCTTGAGGCTAGGAGGAAGGGTGTCGAACCCAAAGAACTCACCGATGCGGTCCACGAGTACGACGTGAAACTGTTCAGCGAGTACAGGCTCTCATTCAGCCTCTACAGCAGGACCGAGAGCTCGGTTCACAAGGACTTCGTACGCAGCTTCATGATGAGGATATACGAGAACGGGTATATATTCAGCCAGAAGGAGGTTCTACCCTACTGTGAGAACGATAAGATGTTCCTGCCTGACAGGTTCGTTGAGGGCACCTGCCCCTATTGCGGCTACGAGAGGGCCCGGGGTGACCAGTGTGATAACTGTGGTAGGCTGCTACACCCCACGGAGCTCGTTAATCCTAGGTGCGCCCTCTGCGGGGCCCGCCCGGTACTCAGGGAGACTACACATTGGTTCATCGACTTGTCAAGGGTCAGGGATAAGCTTCTCAAGTGGCTCCAGGAGCATAGGGAGCTGCCGGATAATGTGAAGAAGTATAGTGTGAACTGGGTCCAGCAGGGGCTTAAGCCTAGGAGTGTCACGAGGGACACCAGCTGGGGGATACCTGCGCCCTTCCCAGGGGCCGAGGATAAGACTATATATGTCTGGTTCGACGCGCTCCTAGGCTATGTGAGCACTACGAAGGAGTACTTCCTCAGGGAGGAGGATGACGGGGAGAAGTGGAAGGAGTACTGGTTCAACCCAGAGACCAAGACCCTATACTTCATTGGTAAGGACAACATACCCTTCCACGCCATAATACTACCCGCTATGTTCCTCGCGACCGGGGACCCCTACGTGCTCCCGTGGAGGATAAGCGCCACCGAGTACCTGATGTACGAGGGCCAGCAGTTCAGCAAGAGCAGGAGGATCGGTGTGTGGATAGATGAGGCGCTGGAGATAGCCCCTGCGGATTACTGGAGATGGGCGCTGGCCAGGATGAGGCCTGAGGCTAGGGACCAGAACTTCACTTGGAAGGAGTTCTATAGGATCGTTAACAGCGAGCTAAACGATGATATAGGGAACTACGTTAACAGGGTGCTAAGCATGGTCTCGAGGAGGCTAGACTCTAGGGTGCCCCAGCCCGGCCCCTTAAAGGGAGTGGACGAGGAGGTTCTAGAGGAGGCGAGGAAGCTGGCCTGGAAAGCCGTAGAGGAGCTGGACAAGATAAACATTAGAAAGAGCACCGAGTACATACTGGAACTAGCTAGGCTAGGGAACAGGTACCTCAACGAGAGGCAGCCCTGGAGCCTGCTCAAGGAGAGCCCAGAGGAGGCCAAGACAGTGCTATGGCTGAGCCTCTACATAGCGAAGATGCTGGCCCACCTACTAGCACCATACACCCCAGACTCTGCAGAGAGGCTATGGAGCATGCTGGGCATGGAGGGCAGCGTACACAATGCTATATGGGACGAGCACCTGGATAAGCCTATCGAGCCCGGGACCTTAATAGGAGGTGTAGAGCCCCTATTCAAGAAGCTACCCCCAGACTTCCTGGATAGGATAGACGAGATCCTAGAGGAGGCTAGGAGGCGGGCCAACGAGAAGAGGCCTCCCATACTCAGGGAGTACAGGGTGGTCGATTGAGGAGGTGCATGGAGGGGGAGGCCTGGTTCTGCAATCTCCATGACGTTATCGAGAGCCTATTCCGCCTGGTAGACGAGCCTAGAATAACCAGCTCTAAAGAATGCATAACCCTTGAACACTCAAGACTCAAGGCATCTATATGCCAGGGCACCAGCGGTAGGATAGGCCCCATAGAATATTCGACGTGTAGGATAGAGATATACGCAGATCCCCAGCTATGCCCTAAGGTTAAGATAATATTAATGCGGGGAGGAGGCTAGCCCCCTCTAGTGGGGGTCTAAGGAGTGGAGTGTAGCCAGGACCTTCTAGAGAGGCTAGCGTCCCTAGCTAAGCTGAAGCTGGATAGGGAGGAGGCTGAAGAGATCTGTAGGAGCATACCCAGGATCGCAGAGTACCTCAGGAAGGTCTCCAAGATACCAGGGATCGTAGAAGCTGAGCCCCTCTACCACGTATGGGAGGAGGAGTCTAGGCTCCTCGATGACTCCCCTAATAGGAGGGTAGACCTTGCAAGCCTCCCAGTAGACGTTGATGACGGCTACGTGAAGGCCCCATGGAGGGGTGGCAGGCGTTGACCCGGGAGGAGGCCTGGAGGATCCTACAGGGGTTTCGTAGGGAAGAACTGGATCCAGTAGAGCATGCTGGAAGGGTTTACGAGAGGATAGAGAGATGGGAATCCAGGGTAAACGCATTCATAGAAATCGCCTCCTGGGACCTAGTCCACGATATGGCACTCGACGCGGCTAGGTCCTACAGGGAGGGGAGGTTCCGCCCCTTGGAGGGCCTGCTCGTGGCCGTAAAGGACAATATCTCGACCAGCTTCACGGTGACCACTGCCGGGAGTAGGATGCTAGACGGCTATACACCACCCTATGATGCAACAACAGTCTCCAAGCTACTCGAGGCCGGGGCTATAGTGCATGGTAAGACTAACCTTGACGAGTTCGCAATGGGTAGTACCACAGAGACTAGCTACTACGGCCCAACCAGGAACCCCTGGAGCCTGGACAGGGTGCCC
>WAKG01000085.1 GCA_015523445.1 Desulfurococcales archaeon
CCCCCAACCAGTATGATGGGTAGCCCCGTCTCCCTGCTCCTCACTGATAGAAACTCCACAACCGGATCTAGCTCCATTGTAAGTATCCTCCCGTCATGGTAGTTCGCCATCCTGAAGTAGTCTGACTCGTATGGGAGCATGAACCCTATGATAATGTTTGAGCCCCGGGCCTGCATTACCCGGAATATCTCGGGATGCGTCAGGTCTTCATCTATGTATACGCCCACCAGGCCCCTCCCCCTTATATTAAATACCTCAACACTGCGCCCGGGGCTAAGACCAGCCTCCACTTCCTTGCGTGTCAACGTGATCTTCCTATACTTCCCCTCTATGGATCCGTCTGGGGCTATGTGGAGTATGGTTGAGTATAGCTTCGGCCCAGCCCTCTCCAGTATCGGGCCAGCTATAATGTTGATTCCATAATCCTCGCTCCACTTGGATATTGTGACTATGCTCTGCCCCAGCGCGGTGCCCTTGCTACTAATCCTCTCGGCCATATTCTTCATAGCCTGCCTCGTCCTGCTGGGCGGATAGTATCCTATTAGGGGGCCAGTGATGGGGTAGGCTGGAAGGATTACCAAGTCTATGTCGCTCCAGTTATCCATTATGTTGCCCAGCTCTAGGCCGATCCTCCTCAGGTTACCCCTCTTCGCCCCGATCTTAACCTTGGAGTGCATCACCGCTATCTTCAGGCTCAACCTCTCCACCCGTCCCTACTATCACGTAGGCTCTGCGGATGCAGGCTGAGATCGGGGAAGTATCCGCCCCCCTCATAGCCTTATGGATGGCGTCATTTATAGGCTGTGCTAGCCCCCGGATCTCATTATAGATATCGTCAAGCACGTCCCTCCTGCTACGCTTACCCTCCTCGATCTCCCTCATATACTCCTCTAGCCTCCTCGTCCTCTCCTCCGATACCAGCCTGGGTATACCCTCGAGGTATCTCCGATCTATCCAGTCGGAGAGCCCGTCCTCCACCATAGCTATGTGGCCTGTGAGGTAGTGGTAGACGTGTTCGCCCCTGATAGTCGAGACCACGTAGTCCTCCCTAGCCCTGGGAGGCCTCACTATATACCTCCTCTTCAGCAGGGTATCCACTATCTTAGCATAGGTACTAGGCCTCCCTATCCCCCTCTCCTTCATAACCTGTATAACCTCTCCCTGAGTGTAGGGCTGCACCCTAGATATCCTCAGCCTCTCCACCAGAACCTCTACATCCCTAGCATCTCCAGCCACCATCTGCTCTCTCAGGTAGGGCCAGACTAGTGCGAAGCCCCTGGAGGCCGGGTCCCCCTCCCTACCTATACCGGAAATAACGTCCACATCAATAGCTACCTCGGCCTCAATTATGGCTACCCTGTACCTTGCCCTAGTAACCAGGGCCTCCCTCATCTGGCTGGCCATGAACCTCCTGAAGACTAGGTCGTAGAGCCTGAGATGCCTTAGCGTCAGCTCCCCGGCGAGCTCGATGGCCCCCTCCTCCACTAAGAGCCTAAGGGTATCAGCATCTACCGGCCTCACCGGCCTTATAGCCTCGTGGGCTCCACCCTCCCCCCATGTCCTAGGCTTGAATAGGGCTAGAGCAAGGTCCTTGTACTTGTCCTCTAGCCACTGCCTGGCTACTTGTATCCCCCTATCGCTCACTCTGGTCGAGTCTGTCCTGTGGTACGTGATCAGTCCCCACTCGAAGAGGTCCTGGGCCAGCCTCATAGTCTCCGGGGCTCCTAGCCTGAGGTACCTGCTGGCATCAGCTATCAGGGCATCCGTAGAGTATGGTGGGGGCGGCTTGACCTCTTCATCCCGCTCATCCACCTTTTCTAGATTTACATGTAGTCTTACCTGCTTCTTCCCTCTGAATATACTAGCTAGCTCCCTTGCCTGCTTGGGGTCGATCTGGTCCTCCCTGAAGTATATCCGGAGGCCGTTGACCTCAAGCCTGTACGCGTTTATCCTCTCCTTCGCCTGCTTCGTCCTCTCAACTATCCAGCCTAGTGTTGGCGTCTGCACCCTGCCGGCGCTTAGGTTGTAATAGTACCTTCTGGCCCTGCACCTCTCGAGTTCATACTTGATGAATCTTCCCCCGGATTCGTCTCGGGATATGGATAGTGTGGGGCAGTAGTAGCTGGGCCAGAAGTGGCACCATAGCAGGGGTGAGAGGGAGAACCCGATCCAGCGGTCCTCTACTCTCCTCACGATCTGTGCGTCAACTAGCCTTTGGTCGAAGTCTCTCAGGTTGGATAGCGCTGCCAGTATTGCCTTCCTAGTAACCTCATGGAACTCCAGCCTGGCTAAGGACCTGCTGTATGGTTTGAGGAGCACCGCTGTATCCCAACCTATCTTCTCTCCCTCGGTATCGGGATCGGTGCCAACTAGTACCATGTCTACCTCCCATGCTAGCCTCCTCAGGTCCTCAACCACGCTCCTCGTATCCCTGATCCTCCTGCTACCACATACAGGGCATGTGTCACGGTCTGCAGTGAACTGGTGGCCGCAGTCCATGCACCTCTTGATGCTGGTGTAGACCGGCAGGTACTCTCTGCCGTCCTCATTATTGAGGAGCATGACGCCGAAAATCCCGGCCTCAACCCTGCTAGTGGCTTGGGGCGGTATATCTTCCTCCCCGTGGCTTGGGGCTAGGTCGTAGATGTGGCCCCCGCTGGCGGTTATCGTCAGTATGTAGCCCCCGGTGGCCACCTCGTAGGCTCTAACACCGCTGGGAAGGAGCCTTATGCTTGGCTGCCCAAAGAAGCCTGCTATTGTCCTTGCCTTGTTGGGAGATTCCACTACTAGTAGGGCGGTCTTCACCAGGTCGCCTAGCCCGGGGCCTCCCTCCCTGAGTATCTTCCTGACCCTCTTGCGGTCCTCCTCTATCTCCTCTATTACCATGTCTAGGTCTAGGTCTTCCAGCTTCCTCCACTCGGTCTCCACCATAAGCCTGGTCCTCCTTACCAGGCCGTTAAACACCCTCTCATCATCCACGACAACAATGCTTAGGCCGAGCGTTATGCCCCCAGCGTAGAGCCTGCTCGTCCTACCACTGGCCTGTATATAGGTGGCGGGATCGGCGATCAGCATATACCTCCTACCATCCTCCACCACAACTCCTATATCCCTCCTGGCCGCGAGGTGTTCCCAAACCTCGTCATCGCTTAGTGCCTGGCGTAGGAAGTTGTATGCCTCAGCAACTATCCTGGTTGGGCTGCCTGGCCCCTCAACGTCGCCCTCCATAACCTTCTCCGCTATGTAGTGAAGGGCTGCTGGGGACAGCCTCCGTGTGAGCTTCCTCACAGCTGAGAGGTGCCTCCTGGCCTCCTCAGCCAAGTCTAGCCTCGTCTCCGCTAGAACTGACAATAGCCTTATGAGCCTCGTCGGGTGGGGCTCCCCTACGTCTGCCGGGAACTTGTGCCTGGGCGGCCCCGCAAACACGGCGTACTTGATCCTCTCAGGGTAATCAAGCCCCCTGACCAGGGTGCCATAGTAGTTGGCCACTCCGACAAGGGCGTCTAGGTCCCCGCTTAGGAAGGACTCAAGGACCTTAACAGGCTTCTTGGAGTGATACGCCTCCGCCCTAACTCCGGCCTCCCTTAGGAGGCCTGCAAGCCTCTCAGCCCCCTCAACGCCCCAGTCTATGGGGACGAAGACCAGCACACCGCTACCCAGCTTCTTGACTATGCCAACAACCTCCTCCTCTACACTGCCACGGGGTATGGTATAGGAGTCTATAACCCTTCTCAGCCCTACATCACTCCTACCGCCAGCCTCGAAGCCGAGGAGAACCCTAAAAAGGCGGACCCTCTGCCCTCGGGGCCTTCCGGTGGCGCTACTAACAATCAGGCTAGCCGCTCTAGACCTAGACTCGTCTAGCCTTGCCCTGAGCTTAGAGAGCTCCTCCTCAACCCTCCTCAGCCTTGCCCTGAGCCCCTCATACTCCCTTCCAGCCTGCCTCGCTGCCTGGATCCTCCTGGCTATCGTTGCTGCTTCCCTCTGGAGGCGTAGCATCCTCATGCCTGCCTCAAGGTCCTCCTGCGTGAAGCCTGTTATCGATAGTATGGTGTCAACGCTCCTGCTACTCCTCAACACTGCATCAACGTCATCCACGAAGACGAGCCTGTAGCGGTGTCTCGACACTGCCTCCAGGTTTTTCCTGGCGAAGGCTGCGGTGGTTACGAGTACATGGAAGCTGCCGGAGTGTAGGGATTCCAGAGCCTCCTCTCTGGCCTTGCGGGACATCTTGCTGTGGAACCCGAGGATCCTTGGGGTGCAGGGGGCTGCTTGGGATAGCTTATCCAGCTTGGCTAGTACTTGGAGGACTAGGGTTGTGGTTGGTAGTATTATGTAGCTCTTCTCGCCCCTACAGGCTAGGTATATTGCAGAGACTATCCCGAAAGTGGTTTTACCGGTGCCTGTTGGAGATATGATTGAGAAGCTGTCCCTCCTAGCCAGCCTCCTGATCCACGTCCTCTGGGCGCCCCATGGCGTGGAGCCTAGGAGCCTAGAGAAAAAATTGATCAGCTCTCGAGCCTCATGTTCCAGCTGGTATATATCCTTGTAGCCCTTTAGCCTGCCAAGCTTTCTGAGTGCCCTGTACACCTCATCCATGCCGCCACTAGGCTCCATACCTGGTGGTATACACCTCTCGCAGACCCCTAGGCTAGTTAGCCTAGCCTCGCTGGTGGCCCCCCCGCAGTTAGGGCATGAGTGCCTGTATACCCCTCTCCCTAGCGCTGCAGACATATTCGTCTCCTCACAACGCGGCCCGGCAGGCGAGGCACGTGTCGGCGCCTATTTATTATTATCTTATACATGTATCGGGTTATATTTCCTCGGCAACCCGGCTAGCTACGTCTATAGTCTAATAGGTATATGGCAAAGCAATATATATGCTCGTCACTAGTGTAAATATGGAGGGGGTGAGCGGGATGGAAAATGTAATACAGCTCGTGGGAGGCAGGCTCTCCTTCAAGGAGACCCTACAGGACAGGGTCGAGTACGAGTGGTATCTGGCCCAGCAGGTTGGCCTGGGCAGCTAGCCTGACTAGTATCGGCAACCTATATATAAACCCGGCATGTACGGCTGCCTTCTAGGAATCAGAGGGTGGATAGGAGAGGCACTCTAGCAGAGATACTCATGCTAGGCCTACCAGCCTATACATACTTCTACACAGTAGGCAGTGTAGGCTTCTGGCTTCCCCTATACGCCAAGGAACTTGGATGGAGCTACACGATCATAACACTACTGGCAACTGTATACTTCCTAGCAATAACTCCAAGCAACATACTGTCAGGGATACTTGCAGATGCCACTGGCAAGCCCTCCACTATACTAGCCATGGGCATGACCCTAAACGCAGCTGCAACTGCAGCAATGCCATACACCAGGGAGCCCGGGCTACTGATGGCTTTAAGGGTCATCCAGGGCCTCGGCCTCGCCACCAGCCTGCCAATGGCTCTGGGAAGCCTCTCGCTAGCCCACGGCATAACAAGGGGAGTCGGCGTCACCGTGGTTATGCAGGGACTCGGGATGGCCACGGGCTCCCTAGCAGGCGGGATATTGGTTGAGAGGCTGGGCTACGAGGGCCTATTCCACAGCGCCGCACTACTAAGCCTACTATCAGCAATGCTAGCGTTAAGGTGGAGGATCGAGAAGCCACCGCAAGGAGCTGGAGTGCTCAGAGGACTTAGGAGGCTCCCACTCCCAGTCATAGTCGTGGCATCTGCACTGGCGGCTAGGAACATCTTCGCCTCAGGCGTATTCTCGATACTGACAATATTCTTCAATATGAGGATAGGGCTCAGCCTCGCAACTACCGGGGTGGCGCTGGCGCTAAACCCGATTATGCAGATGATAGCGGGGCTAACAGCACCCAGGCTTGTGACAGGAAGGGAGGTCCTAGCATACTCCACTGGCCTAGCCTCTACTAGCGTTGTATTCGCTATATACCTATACTCCACGGGACCCATGGAGGTATACGCCGCTCAGGCTCTCCTAGGCCTCCTATTCGGCGTGGCCTCTGTGGCGGGAAACATATATATTATAAGTAGGAGCCCCAGCGAGCTGAGATACACAGCGTCAAGCCTATTCTCGTTTGCATTCAACCTAGGCTGGATTCTGGGCACAACAGTGGCAGGGCCAGTTATGGATGCTTACGGGCCTGAGGCGTGGATAAAGGCGTCCATACCCGGGACCCTTATAGCGGGGGCCTCGGCCCTAGCCGCCCTCAAGCTAGAGGATAGAGGCTAGTGCCTGTTGTTGGATGCACGATAGTATGGTACTTGAGGTCTTGGTATGAACTCTACGCCAGGCCTCTGCTGGAGGGCTTGTGGGTATAGCTCCATGAGCTGGTAGACCTCTGGGGGCACCTCGGTGCTGACCGGGAGGCCCAGCTTCTTGGCCTCCTCAACGGTTATAGGATAGTCATGCGTATAGTAGCCGCTGGTCAGCTTATCAGCAACAATCCTAGCCTTATCCTCCCCCATCTTATCCCTTAGTAGCTCGACTATAAGCTCCTGCATCTCTCTTAGCGCCTTCTCGGCGACATCTGCATAGATTAGGGTTTCATCACTCGCCTTATCACCCTTCTCCCTAGCCACTTTGACTAGGCTGGGTGCTGGGAATGATCCTTTCGGTGTCTGAAGCTGAGGGTCTAGGGGGCCTAGGACCGCTGCAGGGTCCATGCGTATCTCATCCGCTGCCAATGCTATCAGCGTGCCCCCGCTCATGGCGTAGTGTGGCACGATCACGATCTTCCTGCCCTCGTGCTTCTTAAGCGCACGTGCTATCTGAGATGCTGCCAGGACGAGGCCTCCGGGTGTGTGTAGAATGAGCGCTATAGTCTGCCCCTTTGGGGTGGTCCTTATCGCCCTTATCACAGCCTCCGAGTCTTCTATGTCGATGAACCTATAGACTGGGACGCCGAGGAATCCTATCCTCTCCTGCCTGTGAATCATGGTGACTACACGCCACTTGTACCTATCCTCGATCATCTTGATCAACTTGAGCCTTGCAGACTGTAGACCTCTCATCTGTAGCTGGGGGTACATGATCATGTATAGGAATAGGAGCCAGAATAGCAGGCTTACAATGTCAAAACCCGGTACATTCTCCATTAGATCCACCTCTATATCCTCATGCATCGATTAAGCATTTTATACTTATTGTTGAGCTCAAGCATCTAGGCTAACAGGTAAATATTGAATATTCAAACTAATTTGTTATGGTTTATGAGTATAGGGGGCCGGTCTAGGGTTTTTCTTTGACCCTTATATCGTCGGGCTCGATTAGCCTAGCCCTGCCGCTAGCCTCATGCCTCTTCTTGAGCCTCCTCTCCTTAGCCTTCTTCTTCCACTTATACTTATGGGTGCCCTTCAGCCCCCTACTCTTCCTGAGGCCCCTCATCTTCTTCCCAGCGCTTGTGAGGCCCCTGAACGGCCTCCCCTTGTGCTTGCCCGAGGCCACCCAGCCCAGCTCCGGATCGCTCCTTATGGCAGGATGATGGGGATCCACTAGTATGACCTCGTACCACTTATACTTGCCATCCTCACCCACATAGTAGCTGTTCAGGACGACCAGGTTAGGGTACTTCCTCTGCGCCCTCTCCTCGGCTATCAGCCTTATACTTTTGGCAGGGGCGAAGCCGTATACACCCATCCTCTTCGGCCTCCTGCCCTTGTTGGGCCTAGGCTTCCTCCTTCCACCCTTCCTAACCCTAACCCGGGCCACTATGACGCCCTGCTTAGCCTTGTACCCCAGCGCTCTGGCCCTATCAAGCCGGGTTGGCTTCTCCACCCTGACTATCGCTGGCTGCCTCCTCCACGCCATCAGCCTCTGCTTCATGACTAGGCCATGCTCCCCATCGTAGGGCCTCCTCCAGGCCTGCGCTATATAGTGGTACATCGACTGAGCCATGCCGTGGCACCCTCTAGCCTAATCCGAGTCCAGCGGGTACCCTGGCCTTATAGAGGCTAATAAACGTGACCTGGCAGGCATGGTAAAAAGCGGGGCTAGAGGGATGGTTGAGGCATCCAACATACTTATCGGAGTCGTCGGCAAGACCAACGTAGGAAAGTCAACGTTCTTCTCAGCCGCCACGGAGGTGCCGGTGGAGATCGATAACAGGCCCTTCGTCACGATAGAGCCCAACGTAGGCGTGGCTTATGCAAGGAGCAGGTGCCCCCACATAGAGCTCGGCCTCCCCAGGTGTGATGCCAGGAATAGCGTGTGCATTGAGGGGTGGAGGATGATACCCGTCAGGATGATGGATGTTGCAGGCCTAGTTCCGGGTGCACATGAGGGTAGGGGGTTAGGGAACCAGTTCCTAGACCACCTCAGGAGGGCCGACGTGCTACTCCTAGTGGTGGATGCCAGCGGCTCTACGGGCCCTGAGGGAGTCCCCGCCAAGCCGGGGACCTTCGATCCAGTGGAGGAGGCAGAGTCCATGATCAGGGAGATCGATGAGTGGATGTACAGGATCATTAGCAGGGACTGGAGTAGATTCGCCAAGCAGATAGACACTGGCGGAGTTATCGATGTGCCCGGGGCTCTAGCCCAGAGGCTCTCCGGGCTAAGTATAAGGAAGAGCCACGTAATAGAGGCATTGGAGGCGACAGGCCTCATGGACAAGAAGCTTTCTACCTGGAGCAGCGAGGAGCTGAGGAGGTTCATAGTGGAGCTGAGGAGCAGGGCAAAGCCCATAGTCATAGTGGCGAATAAGGCTGACGTGCCAGCGGCTGAGGAGGGGGTTAAGAGGCTCAGGGAGAGGTTCGGCGATTCAGTGGTGCCCGCCAGCGCCTTGGCAGAGCTGCTGCTCAAGAGGCTAGCCAAGAAGGGTGTGGTGAGGTACATACCAGGAGATCCCGAATTCCAGATCCTAGACGGGTCCAAGATTGATCAGAAGACGAGGAGGCTCCTAGAGGGGGTTAGGGACTTGGTCCTCTCGAGGCTGGGCGGCACGGGGGTTCAGAGGGCTATAGATAAGGCTGTATTCGAGGTTCTAGGCCTTGTGCCAGTGTACCCGGTGGATGACCCAGGGAAGTATACAGATAAGGAGGGCAGGATACTGCCCGACGTGATCCTGCTCCCCCAGGGCTCGACTCCTAGGGACCTAGCCTACAAGATCCACACGGATCTAGGGAAGGGATTCCTCTATGCGGTAAATGCTAGGAATGGGCAGAGGGTAGGTGAGTCCTACCAGCTGAGGCCTGGGGATGTGATAAAGATAGTCTCGGCCAGGTAGAGGGCTAGCCTAGGAGGCGTTTAGCCCTCTTTATAGATCCCGTAACTGCTAGGGGTATCACTAAGACCTTCGAGCCTCCTACGCGGCGCAGTAGGCCTAGTAGGCCCAGGACTTGGTACCTGTACTCCTGGCTTACCCTAACCACTCCCCGGCCCCGCTGCTTGTCGTAGTAGACTAGGGAGACCCCTGATGAGGCTAGCCCAGTCACCCCCAGGTATTCACGTACCAGCGCTTTGATTGCCTTCTCAACCTCATCAGCGGATAGAGGCTTCTCGGATACTAGCTCCACGACTATATACCTCCTTCTAGGCCTCCTGCCCAGCTTCTTGGTGGCACGGTTTATGTCCCTGTAGGTCCTCAGGGAGGATAGGATGGCGTGGAGCCTCTTCTTCCACCTCCTCTCCTGGATTGTGTAGACTAGTGTGATGGATGTGATGGTGGAGAGTGCTATGCTGAGGACTATGGTCTCCCAGTCGGGCATTCCAGGGGCCTCTCCCCTGCCAGCCTAGCCCAGTAGCTTGTCCTTTATCTCATCAACGTACTCCTTGACTCTGCCTGGATCCATCATTTTGAAGGTCCTATCCTCTACTGTTATGTAGCCTATCTCCACGAGGTTGTGGAGGTCCTTCACCAGCTCCTCGGGCTTCTCGTCGCCACCCCTGGCCCTACTCTTAACTATTGCTGTTAGGACTAGCTTGACCATGTCGTCAAGGCTAAGGTCCTTCCTGTACTCCCTCTCGAAGAACTCGTTGACATGTGCATCACCCATGCCTATGGCAACCGCGTAGTAGCTGAAGTACTGGCCCCCAGGGTCTGTGCGTATCAGCCTCGGGGTGCCATCAGGGTTTATGCCTCCAAAGATCAGGGCTACCCCGAAGGGCCTTACCCCGCCGTGCTGGGTGTAGACCTGCTTTAGGTCGGCTATCTGCTTGGCTAGGTAGTCAACGGTGGCGGCCTCACCGTAGAGTAGCCTGTGCCTTACCGCTACTAGCCTGGCATAGTCTATTAGCACCCTGCCGTCGCTGCCCATCCCGGCGAAGACTACTCCAACATGGTCGTCAACCTTATAGATCTTATCTATACTGTCCAGGTCTAGGAGGGGGGAGAGCCTCCTCTTCTCAGCTGCTAACACAACTGCGTCCTTGCCGCGTACACCTATACTAGTCCAGCCCTTCTTAACCGCCTCGAATGCATACCTGACCTGGTAGAGGTCTCCCTCAGGGGAGAATATGATTGCAGCCCTGTCATACGCTGTCGGGGGCACGCCTAATGCCATACCTCTACACCGCCAAGCCAGGAGGTAGCCTGGCAGGATTTAAAGCATGTACCATACGTGACATCCATCTGAGGTGGGCCTGTGACGAGGAGACCGACCAAGGATCCGGGCTGGGATGACGTGATCTTCTCTCAGCCGAGGCCCCTCATAGAAATAAACCCGGCACGGAGATACATATTCTAGAGTGGTAGGGATCCATGACGAGGAGGCATGACTACGTGGTGGCATGGATTGAGGTTAGGGGTCAGAGGTTCGAGATCCTTGTTAGGCCGGAGTACGCCTTCAGATACAAGGAGGGGGAGAAAGTAGATCTCGACGACGTGCTGTGGACAGACATCGTGTACAAGGATAGCAGGAAGGGTCTCAAGGCCAGCCCCGAGTCCCTCAAGAAAGCCTTCGGCACCACCGACATCAGGAGGATAGCGGAGAGGATACTACGGGAGGGCGAGATACAGCTAACGGAGGAGCAGAGGAGGAAGATGCTGGAGGCGAAGAGGAGGAAGATAATTAACTATATAGCCAAGAACGCTATAGACCCGGTCACAAAGAAGCCTATACCAGCGTCAAGGATAGAAGCGGCCATGGAGGAGGCGAGGATCGGCATAGACCTCTATAAGGACGCGGAGTCCCAGGCAGTGGAGATAGTCAGGAGGCTGGCCAGGATAATGAGAATAAAGCTGGCGAGGGCTGTGATAGAGGCCAGGATACCACCACCATATAGTGGGAGGGCCTACGGGGAGCTACAGAGAGTTGGGGAGTTGAAGAAGGCCGACTGGCTGCCTGACGGTAGCCTAAGGGTAGAGCTGGAGATACCAGCCGGGGCCCAGGTTGATGTCACAAGCAGGATCCAAAATATAGCCAGAGGCCAGGCCCAGGTTACAGTGAAATCGGTGGGCTGACATTGGCGAAGGGAAGGAGAATAGTAGCCCCAGGGGAACAGCTACCCCCAGACACAACGGGGCCAGAGGAGTATCTGGTAGACCACGGCGAATGGAAGTCCCCGGCAACTCTGGGCATCGTCGATGAGAGGGACGGTAAACACGTCTTCATCCCGCTCCAGGGTGTATACGTGCCTAGGAAGGGTGACATAGTCATAGGCCTGATAACAGGTCAGGGAATAGTTAACTGGTTTGTTGACATAAACTCCCCCTACCAGGCCATACTGACTGTCCAAGACTTTCTGGGCAGACCCTTCAACCCGATGACAGACGACATGTCTAAGCTGCTCAGAATCGGGGACTACGTGAAGGCCCAGGTACAAGCCTTCGATAGGACCCGGAACCCAACCCTGACAGTCCAGGGTGAGGGGCTGGGTAGGATAGTCGAGGGGAAGATAGTGGAGGTGCTCCCGAGTAGGATACCCAGGATAATAGGAAAGAAACATAGTATGATCAACATGATCTCGGAGGAGACAGGGTGCGAGATCTATGCCGCTGTAAATGGGAGGATCCACCTCAAGTGCCCCAATGAGGATAGCGAGACCATAGCCATACTGGCGATAAAGAAGATCGAGAGGGAGACGCATACGGTAGGCTTAACAGAGAGAGTAAAGAGGCTTATACAAGAGGAGAAGAAGGTGAGGGGTGTCTAAGTGGGATGGCAAGGAAGGACGGCGTAACCCTATTCAGGGAGGACGGGACCAGGCTAGACGGGCGCAGGCCCGATGAGATGCGACCCATAAGGATGGAGGTTGGTGTGCTCGAGAACGCTGACGGATCGGCTATGGTAGAGTTCGGCAGGACCAAGGTCCTAGCGGCAGTGTATGGGCCTAGGGAGCCGGTGCAAAAGTACATAGCGATCCCCGACAAGGCGGTGCTGAGGGTAAGATACCACATGGCCCCCTTCTCCACCTCGGAGAGGAAAAGCCCAGCCCCGTCTAGGAGGGAGGTGGAGCTCTCTAAGGTCATCAGGGAGGCCCTGGAGCCTGTGGTACTAACCGACCAGTTCCCCAGGACTGCCATAGACGTCTTCATCGAGGTCCTGCAGGCCGATGGTGGCACGAGGACCACGGGGCTCACAGCAGCCTCCCTAGCGCTGGCCGATGCAGGGATACCGATGAGGGCTCTCGTCGGAGGTGTTGCGGTGGGCAAGATCCAGGACAAGCTCGTCCTGGATATAGACGAGTTCGAGGATAACTATGCTGAGGCCGATATGCCGGTGGGTGCAGCACCGGATATAGGCCTGGTGACCCTGTTCCAGATAAACGGAGTAATGACGAGGGAGGAGGTCATGAAAGGCCTGGACATGGCGCTCGAGGCAATAAACAAGATTGTTGAGATGGAGAAAGAAGTGCTCAAGTCCAAGTATGTGAAGGCGGAGGTGTAAGAAGGATGAGCATGACGCCATTCAGGGTTCCGGTAGTCCCCACACTAAAGAAGGAAACCTTCATGAGTCTCTACCGTAAGGGGACGAGGCTGGATGAGAGAGACCTATTCACGCCGAGGAAGGTCGAAATCGAGACGGGAGTCATAGATAAGGCTGAGGGGTCAGCTCTGGTCAAGCTAGGTAACACCAAGGTCCTAGCCGGGGTTAAGATAGAGGTGGGCACGCCCTTCAGGGACACTCCAAACCAGGGGGTACTAACCGTTCACGCCGAGTTCGTGCCCCTAGCCTCGCCAGTATTCGAGCCCGGGCCGCCTGATGAGAATGCCATAGAACTGGCAAGGGTGGTGGATAGGAGCTTGAGGGAAGTAGGCGTGGTGGATCTGGAGTCCCTGGTTATACGTGAGGGCGAGAAGGTGTGGATAGTATGGGTTGACCTCTACGTGATCGACCATGACGGGAATCTCTTCGACGCCAGTATGCTAGCAGCGATGGCGGCGCTCAAGACAGCAAGGCTGCCAGACTATGAGGAGTATGAGACTGGGGAGATCGAGGTCCTCAGAGACAAGAGCCAGGGCCCTCTCAAGCTGAACCACACTGTGGTGACGGTGACTACGGCCAAGGTGGGGGAGTATATAATAGTGGACCCTACGCTGGACGAGGAGACAATATCAGACTCGAGGATGGTCGTGGCGGTGGATGAGCAGGGCAGGATAGTGGGCCTACAGAAGGTCGGTGAGGCAGGGTATACCAGGGAGGAGGTAGAGAAGGTGCTAAACATATCGCTGGGGGCCGCTAAGGTATACTTTAAATCCCTGGAGGAGGCGCTAGCCCGCAAGGGGTAGAGGAGGCGCTGAGCTATGGGGAGGACAAAGATAGTAGGGCCAGCTGGTAGGTACGGGCCGAGGTACGGGGTCAGCGTTAGGAAGAGGGTAAGGGATATACTATTAAGGAAGCAGCAGAAGCACGAGTGCCCATTCTGTGGCTCCACAGGCACGGTATACAGGATCTCCGTGGGTATATGGGCCTGCAGGAAGTGCGGGGTCAAGTGGGCTGGGGCTGCGTATACTCCACGCTCCGAGATAGCCCCCTACTTTAGGAAGGGCTACGTGGTAAGGGAGTAGCTGGGATGCCCCCTGCCCCAACACCTCCTACACACATAATCATAACGACTAGCAGGAGACCGTCGCCCAGGACTAGGTCCCTAGTTAAGGACCTAGCAGGGGTAATACCTGGGGCTACCAGGCTAACTAGGGGCCACCTAACATACCAGGAGCTCTCCATAGAGGCGGCAACCCTGGGGGCAGACAGGGTGGTTGTGGTAGGGGAGAAGAGGGGTAATCCTAGCATAATGAGGATATACGAGCCTATCCCGCCCAAGGGCTTAAACAATATTGTAACGCTCATAATCAAGGGGGTAAAGCTTGCTAGAGAGGCAGGGGTGCCCAGCAGGGCAAGAGCCCGGTTCCTCAGGGTAGAGCATGACGGGAGCGAGGATTCTATGGAGGTTGCGGAGGCCCTTGTTAGGGGGCTCCATGCTAGGCTAACACCTGTGGAGCCCAGCGTTGTAGCAAGGCTAGAATCCCGGGGTTACAGGGAGGTGCTCCTCACATTCACAAGTAACGGCTTAAGTGTGGGGCCGGTGCTCAGGATAGGCATACCGTGGAGGATGATCAAGGGGTGAACAAGGCTACATACATTATTTGCATCCCCCACGCGGAAGAGGTGGAGAAGGCCCTAAGGGCGGAGCTGGGCCAGCCAGCACCCCAGAAGGGGAGGGTTAGGATCAGGGTTGAGGATGGATGCCTTGTCATAGAGATAGAGTCTCCCACACTAAGCGGCCTTAGGGCGCTGAGCAACTCATTCCTCTACCTGGCCCATGCAGCGTATAGCAGCCTTGAGGCCACCAGCAGTGAACCGAGCTAGTTTAAAATCCCTGGGTGGCCCATGCCCTAGCCTGTGGCCTAAGGGAGGGTGCATGAAGGTGGTGGAGAAGGTACCTGCAGATGTTGAAGCTAAGTACAACAAGTATATCCAGCTGAAGGAGACCCAGGCCGCCCTCAGCCAGGAGAGGATAATGCTCGAGGGGACTCTGGCTGAGATCGACTCCATCATAGAGAAGATAAAGGAGCTGGAAGATGACGTGGAGCTGTATAAGATGGTTGGAAACGTGCTGGTGAAGTCGAGGAAGGACTCTATCCTTAAGGAGCTGGAGGACAGGAAGGAGGATCTGGAGATTAGGCTCAAGGCCATCAAGAGCCAGGAGGACTCGATCAAGAAGGAGCTAGACCGCCTAGCAGAGGAGCTGAAGAGGCTCCTCGGAGGCGGCGGGGGCAAACCAGGTGCAGCAGGATGAAGTCATCGAAGAGGCCCTAGTAGCTGCTGAGGAGAAGGCTAGGGAAGTACTCGATAGGCTATTGGGGGATAGGTCCTCCACATACACCATACTACTCAGGCTAGAGGAGGACCCTAGGGGAGGGTATAGGCTGGGTATAGAGATAGAGGCCTCCAGGCCCAGGGCCAGGTGGATAAGGGAGATAGTGGAGGAGGCAACCCGTGAGGCAGCAAGAGAGTTCGAGAAGCGTCTTAGAGCGGCTAGGAAGCCTGGTCAAGGAGAGAAGGGTAGCAATACTGACACATAAAAACGCAGATCCAGATGCAATAGCATCAGCAACTCTAGCCTCAAGACTAGTAGAGTGCTTAGGCGGGGCACCATGCATAGCACTGCCAGAGGGATTATCCCACCAGTCTAAGAGGCTAGTGGAGGGGCTAGGACTAAAACTGCCAGGGTGCACCGAACACCCAGAGCTGGTGCTCGTGGTAGACACTGCCAACCCGGCCCAGCTTGGCAGCCTCCAAGATATGCTTAGCAACCAACTAATCCTGATAGACCACCACACTCCGGGCCTCCTCGCGGAGAAGGCAACATGCAGGATAGTGGAGCCAGCTGCCTCCACCACCGAGATAGTAGCCAGCCTACTAGAAGAGGCCGGGTGCAGCTTGGATTGTGGCCAGGCAACACTAGGCCTAGCAGGCATAATCTATGATACTAAGAGGTTCCTACTGGCAACCCCCAGGACCTTCCGGGCCACATACTGGCTAGCCAGCCAGGGGGGAAACTACCATAGGGCCCTCTCACTACTATCAAACCAGGGCCCAGCACCCATGCCAGAGAGGATGGCTAGGCTAAAGGCGGTCTCAAGGCTAAGGCTGGGTAGGGCCTGCAAGGATATACTGGTTGCGGTCACACACATAGGGAGCTACGAGTCCTCGGTGGCAAGGAGCCTAGTCGAGCTGGGCGCTGACGTGGCAGTGGTGCTAACTGAAAGGAGGGATGGCTATAGAGCCTCGATAAGGACCTCGAGGCTTGCCGAGGAGCATGGTGTCAGGGCTGATGCAGTGGCCAGGTACATGGCTGAGAAGTACGGAGGCCAGGGGGGAGGACACCCTGGAGCGGCTATGGCCCAGCTCCCCTTTATAGCACCGAGCGTCGAGGAGGCTACAGATATGGTGGCCAGGAGCCTCCCCGGGAAGGTTGCCCGGATGTGTACTAGGGGTGCAGAAGGTGTCGATTAGGATCTACGCCGACATCCGGGAGGAGAAGAGCGGGATACCATCAATACTAGAGGCCTCAGGCCTAGTGGTGATAAGGAGGCAGCTACCTATAGGGGACTACATAGTATCAGACCAGGTTGTTATAGAGAGGAAGAGCGCATACGACTTCGCCAAGAGCCTGTTCGACGGGAGGCTGTTCGAGCAGGCCCGTAGGATGAGCGAGTCCTACCCGATAATAATCTACATAGTTGAGGGGGACCCGGGCAGAATAAGGAGGTTCGCCGGGCTCCACAGGCAGCTCTACTCGGCTATGGCAACCCTGACAATAGACTATGACGCCAGGATACTGGTGAGCAACGGGCCTCAGGGCAGTGCGGAGCTGATAGCATCCATAGCCAGGAGGATCCAGAGTGAGGGAGGCGGGAGGGTTGTTATACACAAGAAGCCTAAGATGGATGATCTGGAGTCCTGGCAGCTATACGTGCTCCAGTCGTTCCCCCAGGTGGGGCCTAAGACTGCGGAGAGGATCCTGGAAAGGTTTGGAACAGTGGAGAGGTTCTGCAGGGCGACCATGGCAGAGCTCTCCACGATACCAGGTCTCGGGGAGAAGAAGGCGGAGAACATAAGGAGAATACTCATAACACCCTATAGGAGTGGGAGGAAGAAGAGTCAGGGCACGCTGGACGAGTACACTGGCCAGGGGTAGCGGGGACGGGGATCGTCATCGCTTTATAACCCCCATACGAGCCCCGGGAGTGTACCTGGAGTATTCCCCGGGAGATGGGGTGTACCTGGATGGGTGCAAGGGTTAAGGTTGTGGCAGAGATCGAGAAGATCATGAGTAACATAGAGCAGATAAGGAACATAGGGATTATAGCCCACGTAGACCACGGCAAGACCACGACTAGCGACTCGCTACTAGCAGCCGCCGGGATAATATCGGAGAGAATAGCTGGAGAGGCACTAGTCCTAGACTATCTAAGCGTGGAGAAGCAGAGGGGTATAACGGTTAAGAGCGCCAACATAAGCCTATACCACGAGTATGAGGGCAAGCCATACGTGATCAACCTGATCGACACGCCTGGACACGTAGACTTCTCGGGCAAGGTTACCCGAAGCCTCAGGGTACTGGACGGGGCCATAGTTGTGGTAGACGCAGTCGAGGGCGTGATGACCCAGACGGAGACAGTCATAAGGCAGTCGCTGGAGGAGAGGGTTAGACCCCTACTCTTCATAAACAAGGTCGATAGGCTGATAAAGGAGCTGAAGCTGCCCCCCGAGAAGATCCAGGAGAGGTTCGTCGAGATAATCAGGGAGGTGAACAACCTGATAGACCTCTACGCCGAGCCGGAGTTCAGGAAGAAGTGGAAGCTAAACCCTGCTGATGGCACCGTTGCCTTTGGGAGTGCTAAGGATAAGTGGGGCATAAGCATACCAATGGTCAAGAAGAAGGGGGTGACGTTCCAGGAGATCATAAAGGCCTATGATACGGGTGACAAGAGCCAGATAGCCCAGCTGGCAAAGAAGATGCCTCTACACGAGACCCTGCTCGACATGGTGGTCAAGTTCGTTCCCAACCCGAAGGAGGCCCAGAGGTATAGGATACCGAAGATCTGGAAGGGGGACCTGGACAGTGAGATAGGCAAGGCAATGATCGAGGCAGACCCCAACGGCCCCCTAGTATTCTACGTGAACGACATAAAGGTGGAGAAGACCGGGCTAGTCGCTACTGGCAGGGTATTCTCAGGAACCCTAAGACCGGGTACAGAGGTGTACCTAGTCACGGCTGGCAAGAAGGGGAGAATACTCCAGGTCAGCCTCTACATGGGGCCCTTCAGAGAGGTCACGAAGGCTATACCAGCAGGAAACATAGGAGCGATTATGGGCCTAGAGGATGTGAGGGCTGGAGAGACTCTGGTAGATTTGACGCACCAGGAGCAGGGTGCACCATTCGAGCAGCTACGCTACGTGAGCGAGCCCGTGGTGACAATAGCCGTGGAGCCGAAGAAGATACAGGACCTGCCAAAGATGATCGAGGCGCTGAGGAAGCTGACGATAGAGGACCCCAACCTTGTGGTGAAGATAAATGAGGAGACGGGCGAGTACCTGATAAGCGGTATGGGCCCACTGCACCTCGAGATAGCCCTAACCCTCCTAAAGGAGAGGTTCGGCATAGAGGTGAAGGCCAGCCCGCCTATAGTGGTCTACCGTGAGACCGTCAGGTCGGAGAGCCAGGTATATGAGGGCAAGAGCCCCAACAAGCACAACAAGTTCTACATAAGCGTGGCTCCACTTAATGAAGAGACCATAGAGCTGATAGCTAGAGGCGTGGTGAACGAGAACCAGCACCCGAGGGACAGAGCCAAGATACTCAGGGACCAGGCTAGCTGGGACTATGATGAGGCCAGGAGGATATGGAGCATCGACGAGAACATAAACGTGTTCGTGGACAAGACAACTGGTGTACAGCACCTCAGGGAGGTCAAGGACACGATACTGGCAGCCTTCAGGCTAGCGATGAAGGAGGGCCCGCTCGCGGCGGAGCCCGTTAGAGGGGTCAAGGTGATCCTCCACGATGCCGTGATACATGAGGACCCTGTACACAGGGGCCCAGGACAGATATACCCGGCGGTGAGAAACGCTATATGGGCTGGTATAATAACTGCCAAGCCAACCCTGCTGGAGCCCCTGCAGAAGCTGGACATAAGGACGCCTATGGAGTATGTGAGCAACATTGCAGCGCTACTATCAAGAAAGAGGGGAAGAATACTAGAGGTCCTAAGCCAGGGCCCGGCAGCCAGGGTAATAGCAGAGGTTCCAGTCAGCGAGAGCTTCGACCTAGCGGCGGAGCTAAGGGGTGCAACAGCTGGGAGAGCATTCTGGGGAGTAGAGTTCAGCAGGTGGGCTCCAGTGCCAGACTCGATGCTTGACGACCTGATCAGGAAGATAAGGGAGAGGAAGGGGCTACCGCCAACACCGCCTAAGCTAAACGACCTGATAGGCCCCTAGCCACCTCCCCCATAACTCCCCGGCGTTGATATGGTAACACACGGCACACTCCCCTATTAACCCTGTCCGGCATGCAGTCTGTACGCTCGCCTCATAGCATCATTTATACCATTCTAACTGTATATACAGTCCGGTGTAAGGCTTGCCGATAGACCCAGGCGACCCCCTGGTGAAGTCAGCCCTCACACTGGTGGTACTACCCCTCATACTTACACTGGCGTTAGCGGGTGTCATATACTTCCTACGCATACTAACGCTCCAGTCCAGGGATGTGGAGGAGGCGGAGAAGTACAAGTATGAGAGGTTCGAGGCTGGGAACCCGCCTAAGGGTGAGGCTAGGAGGAAGGTTTCAATGCAGTACCTAGGCTACCTAATAATATTCCTAGCCGTCGAGCCAGCCGTGATCCTAGTGGCTCTAACACTGGCAGCACCCAGGACAATGCTAAGCAACCTACTATATCTATACGCCGTATTCATAGCCGTTTACACTCCACTATTAGTATACGCGTTGAGGGAGGCCAGGCGCGTGGAGGCCTGGACCCTCACATAGCATGGGGGTGGACGTGATGGAGGGTAACGGAGGCAACGGTGGGAGAGTCTATGTAGGCAACCTAGACAAGTCGGCTAAGAAGGCTAAGCAGCTAGTCATGGGCAAGCTGAGAATAGGCAAGGCAGTAGACTGGGCAACCGCCTTCAGCCTATGGCCAGTACACCTAACCACCAGCTGCTGTGGCTGCGAGTTCGCAGCAACCTGGAGCCCCAGGTTCGACGCCGAGCAGCACGGAGCCCTGCCATGGGTGGGGGCCAGGCAGACCAACATGATCCTAATAGAGGGGACAGTCACTAAGAAGATGGCATGTGCAGTAAGGGTCACCTGGGAGCAGATGCCATCACCCAAATTCGCCATTGCCATGGGTGCATGTGCAATAGATGGCGGGATATTCTATAATAGCTACAACATAGTCAGGCCCTGGGAGATAATCCCGGTGGACGTCTATATACCGGGATGTCCCCCGAGGCCAGAGGCAGTGGCTAGAGCGATCATTGAGCTCCAGAGGAAGATTAGGAAGCAGAGGGTTGTCAGCAAGTGGATAGAGGAGGGCTGGAGGCCCGACAAGGAGTATGTTAAACCTAAAGAGGACCCGTGCTCATGGTGGAGGGGGTAGAATAGTGGACCTAGCCCAGGCCAGGAAGATCGTTGAGGAGGCGCTTAGCGGCATAGAGGCCCGTGTAGAGGAGGGGAGGGGGTTCATAGAGTTCATAGTATCTAAGGAGAACCTAGTGGAGGCGGCGTCCCGGCTTAAGAAGGCGGGCTTCGACCACGTGAAGAGCCTGACGGTTGTAGATTATAAGGCTGAGGGTAAGTTCAAGATAGTATACTATGTATCGAGCTACCTCAATGAGGACCTAGCGGGGGTTATAGTTGGGATAGGGACAGAGGTGCCAAGGGACAACCCTAAGATGCCCACACTAGTATACGTGTGGAGAAGCGCCGAGTTCCAGGAAAGGGAGGTGTTCGAGTTCTTTGGCATAGACTTCGAGGACCATCCAGACCTAAGGCTCCTACTACTCACGCCTCAGGTGGCTGAGAAGAGGCCCCTCAGGAAGGACTTCATAGTAAAGGAGGAACCAATCATCAGGACCACGCCACCCACGGGGTGAGAAGCATTGAGTGTATGGGTATACGGGGAGCAGAAGTCTGAGCTCGGCCTCGAGGGGACGATAACCAGGAAGATCGAGGAGGATCTTTACGAGGTCTTCATAGGACCCCAACACCCTGGCTCTGGGCACATGAGGATAATCATAAGGATAGATGGAGATATAATAGTAGAGGCGGACCCAGACATGGGCTATGTACATAGGACCATGGAAAAGCTGGCTGAGGGGAGAGAGTGGATAAAGAACGTTCCACTCTTCGAGAGAATGGCAATCCAGGATGCATGTAACGTCACAGTATCATACATCATAGCGCTAGAGAGGATCCTGGACATAGAGCCACCGCCAAGGGCAAAATACCTTAGAACACTCCTATGCGAGATAAATAGGATAGCGGCCCACCTCTACGGCTTCGGAATATTCGGTGTATTCATAGGACATTCGACCATGTATATGTGGAGCTTTGCAGACAGGGAGGTTATGGTGGAGCTGGCGGAGAGGCTAACTGGAGCCAGGCTAACCCACTCATATCCCATACCAGGAGGTGCTAGAAAGGATATACCCCAGGACTTTCCCCAGGCGGCTAGGAAGGCGGTAAGGTACTTCAGGAGGAGACTAGAAGAGTATAGGAAGATATTCTTGGACAACCCCGTCACTAGGAAGAGGCTGGAGGGTGTGGGAATTATACCCAAGAAGATAGCGGCGGAGCTGGGCGTTGTAGGCCCGGTGGCTAGGGCAAGCGGGATCAAGTATGATGCCAGGCTGGCTGAGCCCTACGACGCCTACGATGAGGTGGAGTTTGAGGTCCCGGTTTTCGAGGAGGGTGATGCGCTGGCCAGGGCATGGGTTAAGTTCGAGGAGATAAAGCAGAGCCTCAGGATAATAGAGCAGGCGGTGGACTGGCTGGAGAGGCATCCAAGGGAGGCCCCGATACACGACAGGTTCTGGGCCAAGTCACCGCCGCTCTGGAAGAAGGTGTTTGAGGCAGAGGGCAGGGTCAAGCTACTACCGCTAATGGCCAATATGAAGCTGCCTCCAGGCAGGGCTATGGCCAGGAGCGAGACAGCACGGGGAGAAATAATTTATTATGTGGAGAGTGATGGTAAGAGCACCCCATATAGGGTCAGGATAGTGTCTCCCTCGGCAAGGAATGCTATAGTGTTCAAGTATATAGCACCCGGGTATAAGGTTATGGATCTACCTACGATATACGGTAGTATAGATTACTTCCCTCCGGAGGCTGATAGGTGATGGCAGGGATAATAGACCTAATATTATCCATAATATTCTATCCACCCATATACCAGCTTGTACTAGTGGGCCTTACAGGGTCCCTAGTAGTAGTAATATTCATTATATGGTTTGAGAGGAAGGCCACAGCCAGGGTGCAGAGGAGGCTGGGCCCGTACCATATTGCACCGCGCCTTGCAGGCTTGCCACAGCTAGTTGCAGACCTGATAAGGTACGCCTTCCAGGAGGTGATAATACCTAGGACAGCTGATAGGGAGCTATTCGTCCTAGCCCCTATAGTGGCTACAGTACTATCAATACTACCCATAGCTGTCGTACCCCTAACCTCCAACCCTGCCTATTGGCCTATACCCATGGATTACAGCATACTCGTTGCACTAGCCTTAACCACAGTGTCACCCATATTCCTTATAGTAGCTGGGTGGGCCAGCAACAACAAGTTCTCAATAATAGGTGGCGTCAGGGAGGCATTCGTTATAACAGCGTATGAGATGATAGCGATCATGAGTATACTATCAGCGTCAGCCGCCGTACTAACATTCAACCTAGTGGAGATAGTGGAGGCCCAGCGGATCTGGTACATACTTTTAAACCCAATAGCGTTCCTGGCAGCATTCCTCTCTGTACTAATGGCTACCTCAGGCTTCCCATTCGAGATACCTGAGTCGGAGAACGAGGTTGTAGCTGGCCCCTTCACAGAGTACAGCGGCCTCCTCTACGGCCTAAACATGGGTGCGGCCTACATGAAGAGGTTCGCCTTCTCAATATTGATGGTGTTGGTATTCCTAGGCGGGTGGTCCCCCTACACGCCGGGGGAGGGTATACTCTCAGGCTATCTGATACCCTCACTCATAGTAGTTGCCAAGGCAGCTATTCTAATGATGATATTCAGTCTGACAAGGTCTATATATGGAAGGTTTAGGCTGGACCAGGCCCTCGAGGGGGCCTGGAGACTCGTCTTCCCCATGGCCGTCCTGGGCTTCGGCCTGGCTCTACTCGAGGCATATCTGGGGGTGATGTAGTGTGCCCGCGAGGCCAGTGGTAAAGAGGCTCCCGGCCCGTAGGGGCCTGTTCGCAGGTTTCAAGGGTAACGTAGATGCTATAACAATTGGATTGAAGTACCTTGTAGACCCAAAGAGGATCACACTGATATATCCCAACGAGTATATAAAGCTGGACCCAGGCTATAGGGGCTTCATAGTGCTCGAACCGAAGAAGTGCATCAACTGCTCCTCTTGCGCCAGGATCTGCCCTGCAGCCGCAATGAGGATGATAAGGAGGATGGAGGAGGACCCGAAGACTGGGAAGAAGAAGATGAAGCTGTGGCCAGTAATAAACTATCAGAGGTGTATCTTCTGCGGTTACTGTGTAGACGTGTGCCCCACCGAGGCCCTATACACGGTTCCGTACCACGATATAGTGTATGAGAATATGGCTGAGATGGACTGGGGCCTAGAGACGTTCGTTAAGCCACCCGAATATCCGACCGCCAAGGAGGGCATCCCCGTCAAGTACATAGTGGATGAGGAGAAGGGCCTAGTCAAGGTGCGCGCCGAAGAAGGTGAAGAAGAGTGATCGATATATACAAGCCGCTAATTGCAGGTATCCTAGCAGCTTTCATGGTACTAACATCATACCTAGTCGTGAGGAGCAGGGATCTAGTCTATGCAAGTGGCTCCCTAGCGGTCCTCGGCGTCCTTAACGCCGCACTACTAGCATTACTAGGCTACGGTATAGTAGCGGTGTTCCTAGTGGTGGTATATGTAGGGGCAGCAGTCATGTTCATAATAGTAGCAGTCTCAATGCTGGGAGGTGGGGGCCCTGAAAGATGGCAGCCAGAGAAGGGGGCATTTGCAGCGGCATCAGCCCTAGCAGTCCTACTAATCGTAGTGCTAGCATCATCACTCTACACAGCCTACACGCAGCCCGAGAGTATAAGTCTGAAGAGCGTTTCGGGGATCCTAGTAGGGAAGTACCTGCCAGTCCTCGGCGTCATATTCGTTGCACTAGCAGCAACCCTCATCGAGGCAATAGCCATAGCTAGGAAGAGGTGAATACTGTGCCCGTAGATACGGCGCTGGGAGGGATCGCAGCTATATCCGCAGCGCTCATGGCCTCAATAGGCGTCTACGGCTTGACCTCGTCGCAGAACCTGATACGCCAGTTACTCTCTATAGAGGTTCTGTTCAACGCTGTCCTAATCCTTGTGATAATACTTTTTTCTTTCAACCCTGTTAACGCTACACTCTTTGCAGTGACCCTGACAGCTGTTGTGTCTGGAGAGGTTATAGTGATCGTTGCGGTAGTGGTGAGCCTCTTCCGCAGGACTAGGAGCTTGGAGTCGATGGTGCTGGAGGAGGAGGGGGTGTAGTGTGGCGTATCTAGGGGCTCCTATACTTTGGATTACTATTCTGGCCCCTGTGGTTCTTGCAGTCGTAGGGCTACTATTGAGGGATAATAGTGGGAAGACTTATAGGTTTTTAGCATATACTGGGGCATTCCTGCTCTTCATACCTGCAGTGCTGGTGCTCTATTACTCCTACACGGGGGCGCTGGCAGCTGGAATTATAGATCCTGTCATCGCGGATCTATCCAGCTATAGGATCGGCAGGATGATGCTTGTCTTAGATGGCCTCTCTTCTCCCGTAGTGCTGGGAATATCGGTGGTGACAGCGCTTGTCTCGGTGTATAGCATACGGTACATGACTCATAGGATAAGGGAGATGGAGGAGCACGGTGAAAAGGTGCCAGGGTTCGAAGTGTACTACGCCCTCTACGCCGGCTTCGCGGCATCCATGCTGGGGATGGCCTATGCATCAAATCTAATCCTCTTCTTCATATTCCTAGAACTCAGTCTCCTAACATCCTTCGCCCTGATAGCATACTACGGCTATGGCGATAGGGGGAGGATAAGCCTCCTATACTTCGTCTGGACCCACATAGCCGGGGCCCTATTCCTAGCTGGAGTCCTCTACTACGGCTTGAATAGGGGCACCTTTGACGTTGTAGTTGAGATGGATGGTGCAGTTGGCTATATAGCACCCTCACCCAGCTACCAGTACCTAGACCTGGCAGTAGCAGCGATCATACTGGGGCTTCTAGTCAAGATGGCGGTCTTCGGGGTCCACATGTGGCTCCCCTATGCTCACGCGGAGGCTCCAACACCCGTATCAGCACTACTATCCCCTAACCTAATCGGGATAGCTGGCTATGCGCTAGCCAGGTTCGTATACCCCCTCTTCCCAGGCATCATTGAGGGATACAAGACCCTCCTTCTTAGCATATCCATACTCACAATTGTATATGGAGGCCTAGTAGCTCTCCGCCAGGTTGATTTCAAGAGGTTCCTAGCCTATTCGAGCGTTAGCCAGATGGGATACATGCTCCTAGGCCTAGCAACTCTAACCAGCATGGGGATTGGGGGGGCTATGCTCCACTATCTGAGCCATGCTATAGGTAAGGCTGTACTCTTCATGGTGGCGGGGGTATTCATAACTGAGCTGGGCACGAGGGATATAACCAGGATGGGCGGGCTGGCTAGGCGCTACCCCATACTGGCTGCGGTTACCCTACTAGGATTCATGCACCTAGTCGGCATACCCCCAGCCCTGGGGATGTGGAGCGAGGTCCTAATAGTCTATGGCATATTCGATGGTGTACAGGTTACTGGGCAGGCCGTGCTATGGGGAATCACGCTGGTTCTAATACTGGCGTTTATGGTAACGGCTGCATACAGCTTCGTAGCGATGAGGAGGATATTCTTTGGCCCGCCTAGGATTGAGGCTAGCGAGTATATGGACGACTTCAAGGCCACTATAGTCCTGGTGGGTGTCCTAGGCGTGTTCTTCTTCATATCAATAGGGACTCTCTCAGAGCCTCTCAGGGTAGCATCTGAGCTCCTAGTGAGAGTAATGGGGGGATGACGATGGTGGAGCCAGGGTACGTGGTCGAGGGATTCCTCCCCTGGAGTCTGGCATGGCTGGCCCCATACATAGGTGCATTCATCCTGGCGCTAGCCTACATAGCAGGCTCCAGGAATGACAAGCTATACTGGGGCGTAAGCCTAGTCTCGATACTGGCATCAGCTATAATCTCAACCATAGCAGCGGCTAGAGTGCTTGGAGGGGAGCCTATATACGCTAAGGCAAGCGGCTACTGGTTCCCCTGGATCAAGGTCACGCTAGGCACCTACATAGATGGGCTCTCAGCCGTGATGGCACTAGTAGTATCGTGGCTGAGCTTCCTGATAGCACTCTACAGCGTGAAGTACATGGAGGGTGACTGGGGCCTCCACAGGTACTTCTTCTTCATAACATTCTTCGTGGGCAGTATGCAGCTAGTAGTCCTAGCAGACAACCTTCTACTCCTATTCATAGGCTGGGAGGGGACAGGTATAGCCAGCTACGCCCTAATAGGCCACTGGTACACAGACGAGGAGGAGTACTGGGTCGGAGTCCCAGGCAGGAGGGCCCTAGGCCAGCCAATGTACTTCGAGCCTAGCCACAGCGCGGTGAGGGCAATACTCTTCACGAGGATAGGGGACATAGGCCTGCTGGTAGGCACGGCAATAATCTACCTAACTGTAGGCACTATAACCATACCAGAGCTAGTCCAGAACGCAGCGGCGTGGATAGGGGCCCTAGCTGCGAAGGGCATACTGCCTTCACTCCTACTTATATTCACCCTAGGGGCTCTGGGCAAGAGCGCCCAGTTCCCATTCCACGAGTGGCTCGTTACAGCGATGACTGGACCAACACCAGTATCAGCACTGATACATGCAGCCACCATGGTCAAGGCAGGAGTATACTTCATACTGAGGTTCGCCCCCATAATAATAGTCGGGGCCCTGGCCGCCGGGGAGGCTGCTAAGGCCCAGGCCCTGGACTACTTCACTATAGTAGCAGGGCTAGGGGCGGTAACTGCTTTCATGATGGCAACAATGGCTCTAGTATCGAACGAGCTAAAGCTGATACTAGCATACTCAACTGCTAGCCAGCTGGGATACATGTTCATAGCGGGGGCAGCCGCGGGTATAATAGCATACCACGGAGAGCTGGAGGCGGCTCTATCCAGCGTCATGGCAGGGCTAAGTCACCTGGTCAGCCACGCAGTCTTCAAGGCCAGCCTCTTCCTAATAGCCGGGTGGCTCATACACGTGGCCCATAACAGGTTCATAGACACGATGGGCAACTACGCCAAGTACATGAAGCTAACAGCATTCTCCCTATGGCTGGCAGGCCTCAGCCTAGCCGGGCTACCGCCATTCAGCGGCTTCTTCAGTAAAGAGCTAGTGATATACTATGCCGAGGAGGCCGGGATAGGCCCGGTACTATGGCTTGCAGTGATAACTGCAGGGCTAACAGCCGCGTATACCCTCAGGATGATCATCAGGATACTCCACCTACCACCCCGAGAGGAGGGTCATGGGCATGAGCCGCATGAAGCCCACCCCATAATGCTGGGCCCATACCTGGTGCTTGCACTGGCATCCATAATACTGGGCTTGGCCTGGGGCCAGGTGTCAGGCGTACTCTCTAAGGCGGCACAGCTGACCGCTGCAATAGGTGAGGCGGTGAGCCTCCAGGTCAAGTTCGCCGGGCTAACCTACATTGTGATCGGGCTAGTGCTTGCATCAATGGGTGTGGTAGGCTTCCTCTACATGGCTGCTAGGGTAGACTTTATGGGTATAGTAAGCAGGAGTACAGCCGCTAGGATGATCCACGACTTCCTCTACGACAGGTGGTACATAAACTCGATCTACTATATAGTATTCGTGGGAGGGTTCACCTATATAATGCTAAGCCTACAGCTAGTCGATAGCCTGATAGACCTACTATACCACTCTGCGATCCCGCTACTGGCAGCACTAGGCGCGGCTGCGCTTAGAACACTACACCGGGGCAGGACAGACTACTACCTGACGCTGTACATCTACTTCGCATCCTTAGCACTACTACTCATCTACCTATACTGGAGGTGATCAATGGTGGAGGCAGTCCTATACCTGATGTATGCGACCCTCGCCTCCTCCCTCATAGTACCAGCCATAGCCTCGAGGGAGGAGGTAGGGGCTAGGCCAGTAATCGCTATCTCCCTAGCCGGAGTGACGGCTTACCTGGTAGGCTCGCTCCTACTAGTAGCGGAGGCCCAGGGCACCATAGTGGAGTACTATGATGGACTCGTCGTCCACGATAGCTTCTCAGCTATGATGACTCTGAGTGCTGGGGTTGTGGCGGCTGTGGCGCTACTAGCGGCTGCTAGGGAGCCAGCACTCTGGACAACCCACCCAGCATACTATAGCCTGCTACCAATGTCCCTCTTCGGCGTATTCTTCCTAGCAGGAGCCATGGATGCCCTGGTAGTCCTAGCAGCATGGATGCTTGTATCAGTGATAAGCTACGTCATCATAGCGCTCCCCGACGATAAGGAGAGTAGTAAGGCCGCTGTAAGGTACATATACGTGGGCGCTGTGGCAACTCTACTCCTAGGCCTCTGGGTTGCAAGCCAGGCCGTGGCGGCCGCTGACCTGGGCATACAGCCCCTGGGCCTGGCCCCAGCTATGGAGGGTACAGCTTCAGGCCTAGCGGCCAGCCTGATACTGGCAGCCCTGGGATTCAAGCTGGGCTTGGTACCCTTCCACTGGTGGCTTCCAAGCGTCTACTCTAGGGCCCACGGCAGGGCGGTGGCACTGGTAGCGGGCCCCGTGAAGATAGGCTTCATAGCGCTACTAACAAGGATAATATACCAGGCATCCCAGCAACCCTTCGGCTTCGAGACACTAGCAGGGGGAACGCTCCTAGCAGGGGTCTTAGCAGTAGCCAGCATAGCTACCATGACGTATGGTAACATAGCGGCCCTTACCCCGAGGAACGTCCAGGCGATACTGGCCTACAGTAGCATAGCGCACGTGGGCTACATACTAGCTGGCCTAGCAGCCCTAGCATACCTAAACACGGTAGATCCAGGCCTGGCAAGCCTAGCCCTGGCAGGAATAGTGATCCAGTCACTGGCATACGGCCTATCAAAGGCGCCACTATTCAGCCTAGCCCCCGAGGCGGGCCAGGATCTAGACGACTGGAGGGGGCTGGCAGGGAGTAGCAGAGCCACCAGCGTCGGGGTAGCGGTGCTCCTACTAAGCCTTCTAGGAGTACCCCCACTACTAGGCTTCTGGGGCAAGCTCTACATATTCATAGCAGCAGCAAGCTACAGCATGCTACTAGTACTAATAGCACTAGTGAATAGTGGCGTAAGCTCGGCATACTACATAAGGGTCATGAGGGAGGTCCTAACAGGCAGCAGGGAGGAGGGGATCATAAGCGACGAGCTAAAAGCCGCAATCGTGCTAGCATCACTCCTAACGATAGCGCTGGGACTCCTAGCCCCCGCCCTCCTAAGCCTAATATAATCTAATCCTAATCTTTGTAATATAAATTGTAAAATTTATAATTTATCAGATAACATCATAATTACAATAATTTTTAATTATATAATAAAAAATTAAATAAAATATTTCTAAAGTCGCGGGGGTAGTTTACTTGCTTGCCTTGTTTTCACGTTACTAGATACTATAGACTTTTAGTTATTATGACTCTCTGTGGTTAAAGTTTAGACGACAAGTCACCTAGTGACCATTAATGCCCTTAACGCTACACGTAGGTATATAGTTGTAGGGGTGGCTATGTGAATGACTAAGGCTAGGCATAAAGCCTCTAAGAAAAGGAAAACGAGTCCACTATATATGATATCAAAAATAAAAATAAAAAATTTTAAAAACATAAAAGAAACAGATATTACTCTATTGCCTGGCGTAAATATTTTAGTGGGCCCTAATGCAAGTGGTAAAACTAGTATTTTGGAAGCAACATATTTCCTTTATAAAGCGTTAATAGATGCTGCCGAAAAGACTCCCTATCGCCCTCATATTCCTGAATATTGGAGTGGATTAGATCTCATACATGGCAAAGATCCAAATAAGAATATAGAAATAGGAATAACATTAAATGTATATTTACCATCTAATAAAAATGATAAATGGTGCCATGAAACGATAGAAGGAGTTGTGGTATTTGGATATGATGCACAGCGGGATACAATCTTGCCAATCGAATATAATTTTCTAATAAGTAATTATTTATATTTAAAAATAAATACTAACTCTATAGAAATTATAATGAATAAAGAATCCTGGGAAGCATCCGGCAAACCTGGCCGTAATAGTGCATCGTCAATAATTGAGAAAAAGAATAAAGTTATACTTACATATAATATAGATCCAAGAAGAATAACATCAGTCTTTCTTCATCCAAGAGCTATAATATCTATGTATGAAACAGATTTTCATATTATTAATTATGCAATTAAGAAGAAAGGTGATAACAGGTCATCTTATAAAGTTAGCTTTATAAGGTTTCCCCTCTTGGATATTGAAATACCTGTTGTGTTAAGGCCCTTTACTGAGTGTTCCGAAGAAGCCAAGGGAATACCCGTTTCATGGGACAATATGTTGTTAAACTTTTTGCTTAGTAAGGTAGATTATCTAGATCCTTCACTTGCTATATCATTATTATTTGATGCCATTCGTAAAATTGTATTTTTGCGACATCCCGATGCGGGTGCTCTTCGCGAGCCTAGGCCTTTTACTGGAAGCAATAGATTGAATCCAAGGGCTCAGAATCTCGCAGAAGTTCTCTTAACCCTTCATGGCAGGCTCGGACGTATGCCAGAGAGACTTGAGGAACTCATCTCTAAGGCATTTCCCGAATTTAGGGTTTGGGTTGACTCAAAGTTTGGCCGTGTCGTATTGATGTCTGAATGGAGAGGTATAGAGATGCCTCCTCCAAACCTTCCAGATGGCCTCATAAAAACTCTGGCAATAGGTGCGGCTATTGAGCTAGGTCCTAGTTTATTGCTTATAGATGAGATAGAGAACAGTCTGCATGCTAATCTATTAGAAATCATTATCGATGAATTAAACCAGTTACCGGTCCCCGTGATAGCAGCTACACATAGTCCTATTCCTGTTGATATTGTTGGACCTGAAAGGACTATTGTAGTCTTATCTGAAAGAGATGGAGTAGTAGTTGAGAGGATAAGAGATCCGGTGAAACTTAGAAAATCCTTAGCAGAGCATGGTGTTACTTTCAGTGACTATATTTATGGGGTGACAGTTAAAGATTGAACTATAGTTTGCGTATAGTTGCTGTGGAGGATACGTATGGCGTCGGGTTCCACAATGAGCTGATATCGTGGCTTATAGGCTCGAGTATCTTGTGCAATAGCCGCCCTAGGATTAGAAGGATGCCTGCTAAAAAGTGTAATCATGCTCTCTATAGAAAGCTTGTTGGCATAGCTCTGGCTAAAGCATTTAATAATTGGAAGATATTAGTTGTAATCGATTCTGAAGGCAGGGCCCCAGAGGAGGCTTCAAGGCAGGACGTATTATCCCACATTCAAAAAGGAGTTGAGGAGCACTTTCGCGTTGCCGTTGTAGAGCCCCTCCATGAAGCGTGGGTTTGTCTGGGTCTCGGAGGCCCTAGGGCCATCTGTAGATCTGGAAAGGGTGCTATCAGATTTATAGAGACTACTCTGGGAGTTAGGTACGAGAAGAGATTACTCGAGAAGATACCGAAAATGCGGGAATTTACATTTTCAAGGCTTCTTGAGGAACGTGATTTTCAAGTATACATCCAAGGCTTGAAGTGGCTCCTGGATTGTTGAGAATATGCTAAATCAGTAGGTATCTTAGCTAGCCTTACATTTTTAGATTTAGATCTATAGTGTCTGTAGTTTTTAAGCTTGTGTTTACCAACTGTACATTTCCTACATGTCTCACTACTATAGCCCTTAGCCTGCTAATAGTGGCTGGGGGCTTAGAGTTGAGGCCTAGGGAGCTGCTGGAGAGGCTAGCCGATAAGGTGCGGGAGGACAAGGTTCTGGGGGGTATGACTCCTAGGCCGCCGCCTGACGTGTTGGAGGTTTGCCGTCTTTACTCTTGGCAGAATATGGGTGATCCCGAGTCTTACACGGCCTCTAGGGAGGCGGCTAGTTACATAGTCTCTACCGCGAGCCTAGCTGTGTTTGGCATGGAATATCCGGGCTGGGTGACCAGCGGGGCGAGCGAGGGGAACCTGCTGGCTCTTTATGCGCTCCGGGAGATGGGATACAGTAAGGTCCTCTACTTCCAGTCGGCTCACTACTCTATACCGAAATCTGCTAGGATACTCGGCATGAGGGCTGAGCCGCTACCCGTGGCAGGGGGCTACGAGCCGCTCCTAGGCGAGCTCAAGTCCAGGCTTAGGGAGGGTGACATAGTTGTGGCCACTGTGGGCACCACTGAGACCGGGTATATTGACCCGGTGCTTGAGGTGGCGGAGACTGCGGAGGCCCGGGGGGCTGTGGTCCATGTTGACGCGGCCTTCGCAGGCCCCATAATGCGATACCTAGGCGATGGTAAGGTGCCTAGGAGGCTGAGAGGGGCGGTTGCAAGTATTGTTATGGATATGCATAAGATCCCGGAGGCCCCCGCAGGGGTCGGCCTACTGCTGGCTAGAGACAGGGAGTTTATAGAGTTCCTATACCATAGTGCGCCCTACATACCCTCGGGCCGCCAATTCGGGGTTCTCGGGACCAGGAATGGGGGTCCCGTGGTGGCTGCTGCCTACGCCCTCTCTAAGATGGTTGAGTATGGTGTTGAGAGGCTGGCCTCAGAGCTGATGAGGGCCTCCGAGACGCTGGTATCAGTGCTGGAGCCCCACGGTTATGGAGTGCTTCACGGGGTGGAGACACCTATACTATGCCTTATACACCCCAGCCACAACAGTGTCTTCATGAGGCTAGGTGAGATGGGCTATAGAGCCTACAGGTGCCTCGGCGGTAGGGGGGTTAGGATGGCTGTTATGCCACACCTACTACCTGAGCTCGGCGAGGTGGCTAGGATCCTTGCCAGGGCAGCAGGGGGATGAGGTATGGAGGGTTTGGACGAGTTCAAGAAGGCTATAGCTAAGTATGGCCACTTCTTCAAGCATGCTAGGGTTGATAAAGCCCAGGCCATAAGCGTGGAGGAGATCCAGCAGACCATCGCCTCCAGGGCCCGGGTAGAACTGGATACAGGTAGAAGCCTCGAGGAGAACGTGGAATATCTTAACTCCAAGGGGCTCCTAGCCCAGTGGGCGGCTGAGATCGGTGGTAGAATAGGGGATAAGGTGGATAACCCGGGTAAGGCCCTGGAGGCTGCGCTGGAGGGGAGGCTGGAGGAACAGGGGGCAAGGGCAATGCTACTGGCGATACAAGCAGTGGCCAGGTCCTATGCCGACAAGCTCCTAGAGAGGGGTGTAGGCTACGAGCCCTCTGCCAGATGCCCCGTGTGCGGCCTTGAGAGCAGGACCATGGTTAGGAGGGGTAGGTGGTTTAACATGATATGCCACTTCTGCGGGTACGAGTGGAGGGTGTCCAACAGGATGGTGTGCCCCTACTGTGGGGAATCCAACCCCGTGGCAGTGGGAGTCTATGGGGATAAGGCGAGGAGGGTTATGCTGGCCAAGTGCCACACCTGCAACTCTACCTGGAGGGTTGTTATGGACGAGACGATCAGAGCCCCCAGGATACTACTCCCCCTGATCGCCCTCAAGGCCGAGCAGTTCCAGGTCTTCGCCAACCTCGGCAGCGGTAGAGGAGACGCAGGCCTGGAATGGAGCCAGATACATGCCGAGGGTGGCTATGAAGAGTAGCGGCCTATAGGCCTGGGAGCACCGCGTCTCTTCTAGGACCTTACCAGTCGTGTACTCCAGGGAGTCCTTGAGCACCTTGGCAATAAGCAGTACACCGGCTAGGGTGAAGAATAGCCCGGTTAAGGCGCTTGACACGAAAAGGTTCCTCAGAGTCCTAACCCTACCGGTCCTGGTAAGGTCCTCAAACCTCTTTACATGTAGCAGCGTATAGATCTCGAACATGCCCCCTACAAGGGCCATGCCCACAGAGGTAGATGTCAGTATAGACTGGAACGGAGGACTGGGAAGTATTGACCCGAGGACGGCAACCCATATTGATGAGGCCATGAGTACTGGGCCAGCTATACTAGCCCTCTCCAGACCATATTCATCCACCCGCTCCACCACCCACCACCGGCCTGGCGAAGGACCTTATACCTAGAACCCTCTCCAGGTATCTAGCTGTAAACCACGCGTCTTTCCCCCTATAAGCATCCACTACAACCATTCTAGGCGAGGCCTCCCTCACGTACTCCACGATCTCCCTAAACGTGGCGTGGTCGCTGAAGGAGACATTATACACGTTATCCGCAACCCTAGCGGCCGGGGCCCTCAGCTCCCACCCCGTCAACACTATATGGGTCCCTGGGAGCCTCCTCTTACCCCTAGACCTTGAGGCGTGCATGAAGAGGACCACCGACTCCCCATGCTCCCTCCCAGTGTAAACCCTCACATCATCCAGCTGGTACCCGTAGAACTCCGCCGCGACCCTGGCGAGCTTCACGGTCTTCTCATCAGCGATGAAGGGATAGGTTACACCCCGCCTCCTAAGCTCTACCATTACCTCCTGAAGCTTCCCATTGTACCCATAGACCCACACAGGGCCCCGGGATATGTTATCCTCTATCAGGCTCACCAGGGCTGCCAGGGCGTCCCACTCCCCCCACCTCCTCTGTAGCCTAGGGCTCCCATAGGTAGCGTCTATAACTAGCACGTCGAGGCCTTGCATGGGAGGGGTGCCTGGCATCTTAAAGTCACCCGTATACCCTACCACTCCACCCCTGCACTCGACGAGGACCTGGCTACTACCCGCTATATGCCTGGCAATCTTTAGCTCTAGGACCTCGTCCTCCAAAGCTATCCTCCTATCATAGGGGAGCTCCAGCCTCTTCGCCTCTGGCACTTTCTGGCCAAGGATCTCGAGGAACCTGAAGGTAGTTGGCGTGGCTATTATGAAGAGGCTCTCCCTCACGCTCCTCGAGAGGCCCATAGTGTGGTCTGAGTGGGCGTGGGTGACGACCCTATAGGGCCTAGGCCAGAACGAGTCTGCAACCACCCCCTCCCCAAGCAGCACAGCACCCCTGCCAGCAACATCAGCAGTGCATGCCATAGCTACTATCCGCCCCAGGTTGGCATAAGGGGCCCCCGGTAGTTATATGGGGTGAAACACCTATCCCGCCAGCCTCAGCCTATCCACCATAACCAGTAGGGGTACCCGCCTCTCTGGCGCTGCCAGGCCGGTTACAAGTGCCTCCCCCATACTAGGCTCTAGGTCGGGTAGCCTATCGACTATATCGCTAGCAGCACTCTCTACCCCCCTCTTTATCGTTGACAGGTCGTCAGGGTTAGTTGTCCTCAAGAGTATGCTGGACGCCGTCTGGCTAAGCACGCCGGGGTCCACGAAGGCTGGCCTCTGGGTTACTAGCCACATACTCAACCCCCACTTCCTCCCCTCCCTGGCTACCCGTAGGAGTGATGCCTTGCTGGCCCTCTCCACCCCGGCCGGGGCTAGGTTGTGTGCCTCCTCCACGACAAGCACGGTTAGCCTCCTAGGATCGTAATCTCCCACGTGTAGATTGAACAGCCTCCTTATCAGGGTTGAGAGTAGCAGATCCACGTTGCCAGTGCTGGGCGGGGCTAGGTGCACTATGGAGAAGCCCTCCATAAGCCTGCTCATAAGTGCATCGAATATGAGAGGATCCACCACGTCGCTGGTCATACCAGCTACCTTACGGAGCCTCCTGAGCACTCCACTCAATATGTGATCACTGTACTCGGTAGTCCTCAGATAGTATATAGCATCAGACAGCCGTGCCCTCGCCTCCCCCACGCCATCTGGGCTCCCAAGGAGGCTACAGAGCGCCTGCTTCTCCCCCGCTCTGGCTGGATCGGCGTATCCAAGCCTGTAGGAGAGCCAGGCAAGGTAGCGGAGGAGGGGGAAGAAGTACTTCCTGCCGCTCTTGGCATCTCCAGCCAGTATGATGCCCAGCTCGTCTTCAGGCTTCTTATCTTGGGCGCCGCACCAAAGTATCATAGCGTCGAGGATCTTCCCAGCCCTACCTTCGGCGTCTCTCCTGGTCGATATGCCTCCGGTGAGCCTTCTGTTGAGGTGTGCATCTAGCAGAGCGTTCATGAGGGTGACCCCATAGATGTCATGGCCACTGTAGAGGTCTAGGGCTGATGCTAGGTCGGATACTATTAGGGGGAAGTACTCGCTGGTGGCCCCGCTAACCTCGATCATCTCCTCCACATCCATGAAGCCGGGCAGGGGGAGGAGTATAACCAGGCTCCTGCTATCCCTGATCAGCCTGTAAGCATCATTATACCTAGCCTTGGAGGGCTGGAGCCCCGAGCAGCCTGGGGTGGCCCTTGACATAGCCCTATCCTTGTCGAAAAAGGCCAGCACATCTACACTCGAGCCTAGCCTTGGGGTCAGGGAGAGGCTGCAGGCCATATCAGCAAGTCCATTCCACAGGTACTCCCTCTGCACTTGAGCTCCTGCACGGGAGGCCTCGTATGGTACTATGATAGTGAGGCGCCCCGGCTGCCTGCCTCCGCCATACTTCTCTGGCATCATCACAGCGTCTAGGAGGGGCACCGTGTCCTCCCTTAGGTAGGGGTACCCGGTGTATTCCCCGGCTATGTCGAATACTATTATCCCGCCCCTAGGGTAGCCTATCCTATCCCTCCTCGAGGAGACCTCGTATACCAGCCTCTTCACGGTCTCCGTCTTACCGCTACCCGTCTGGCCCAGTATTGATAGGTGGGTTGTTAGCCTGTCTGGGTTCAGGTAGATCCTGACCTCCCTATTGTAGCTTAGCCTGCCCAGGTAGAGGCCGCTCTCAGAGTAGTCCCCTCCGAGCCGGTGGTGGAGGAGGCTCTCAAGCCTCAAAGGGTCGGGATACTGGATCCTGCTGAAGGGCCGGGGCGGCCTGTCATAGGGTTCCAGCCTCTCCCCATCGCCAGCCCTTACGACGTGGCCTAGGACGTTCAGCTCGACCTTCATTATACTGCTCCACCTGACTAGCTCCTGGCCGGGGCTCATTATCTCCTCCAGCACCCTGACAGCATCCTCCAGCCTGGTGGCTCCTATGGACTCGTAGATCCTTCTGAGCCTCTCAACGTCTAGGGCCGGGTGGGGAGTCTCCTCCTTCACATCTGTGATCATGGCTAGGTACCTGTCCCCCGAGGTCCTATCGCTG
Source organism: Desulfurococcales archaeon (assembly GCA_015523445.1). Classification (GTDB taxonomy): domain Archaea; phylum Thermoproteota; class Thermoprotei_A; order Sulfolobales; family Acidilobaceae; genus S012-22. Next base: position 37,490 of record WAKG01000085.1, read on the forward strand.
ACCTCGACGAGCGTGCCGTACCTTACCACAGCCTCGGCCGGCCTCAGGAGTATGCCCTGCACGCGGCCATAAGCCTCTATACTAGTCGTGAAGCCAGTAAGCCTATCCTCAGCCACGATACCCACACCCCTACGACATATACCTTCTCCGGGTGGCGAAGTCTCTTATGAAAGTGGAGTAGGGCACTATCCTCCTCCCCAGGCTCTCTAGGAGGCTGGCCAGGGCCGCGGCCTCCCACTCGTTAACCCTACTCCTCTGGTCAACAACTATAAGGGGGGAGGGTACGCCGAAGTGTGTGGCCTGGCTCTGCGTGTATATATGCCTGGCAAGGTCTACACTGTCCCCACCGGGGATATACTCGAGCCTTATGGGGTGCCTGACCTGCACCAGCTCGGCCAGCTCCCTCGGCGTCATGCCCATCCTCTCGGCATGCCTTGCCAGGGTCTGGCATGAGGGTATGCGGTCTGTGAAGATGTATGTGAACATGACCTCCGGCAGGCCGGAGAGGCTCCTCTCAGCCGGGATTCCAGTGGCGTCCTCCAGCCTGTTCGACCCGTAGCTAGCCACTGCGGGAGGCTCGACCAGGGTCTTCTTGCTGAGTGGAGGGGTCCCAGCCAGCTCCTCCGGGCCGAATAGGTACCTGTACAGCATCATGACGTCAACATCACTCTTAACACCAAGCCTCTCAAGAGCCTGGCCACGGTATATTGCTAGGACGAGATCGCCCCTACCCTGCTTGGAGGCCTCCTCCTCCAACACCTCCCAGGGCGGCCTAGAGGAGGAGAAGAGGCTGGCCAGCATGGATTCTAGGAGCGCAGCCATATCATGGGCAGTCCTGCCAGGCTCCTCCACGAGGTCCTCGGCACACCCAGCTCTGGATATAGCCCTCTTTATAAGGGCATCAGCGTGGAGCCCCCGCGGGTACGACTCCATAACTCCGAGTAGCGTGTAGGTTGAGAGCTGCCTACTCCTACTAAGATCCTCAGAGACAGCTGCAATAGTGGCCCCGTCAACTCTGCCTAGCCTGGAGAGGAGGGCCACCGCCGCCAGCCCGGGGTTGCACGCCTCGCCATGACCACCCCTCCTAACTATAGACTCGTCCCTAACACTATACACGACCTCCAGGGGAAGGCCAGAGTATCTGAGCACAGCCTCCACACTCCTACACGGCATGTCGAAGACCCTATTGAAGTACGTGCCAAACTGCTGTAACAGGGCCCCATGCCTCACGACAAGCCTACGCCCCCCAGGCGAGCCAGGAGGCTGCTCGCCCAGAGCTATTGAGAGCATTATACCCAGCTCGGCTAGGTAGAGGCTGGCCTGCCTCTGCCTCTCGCCCCCCACAACGGGTAGGAAGGAGTAGCCCCCACTACCGATCAAGGGGTAGAGGATGCGCTCTCTAACCCTATCCCCTGCCCAACACCTCTCCAGCACTGCAGCCTTGAGCACGAAGCCCTCAACACCGCCACGAGTCCCCCTATACCCCCTGGCTCCCACATCTATGAAGTACTCGCACTCCCACCTAACCCCGAGAAGAGGCTCTACTTGGCCAAGACCGCTCCAGCCACCCCGGATCAGGCTAGCCCCGCCAAACTCCTCCACACCCCTAGCGGCTAGTGCCAGGGCAAGCCCTCCCCACTCCGGCGAAGCATCGCCAAGCTCTGTATACGCCAATTCCATAAACCCCCAATAAGGTGAGTATGGATGATTAAGGATAATTAGGAAATCCAACACTAGCCTGAGGCTACTATACCATTACATCAAAACAAAGGTAATACCGGCAAGCCTATGCAACATAGACCTAGAGCATCTTTAACAAGTCTACGGAAAGAAGTATCAAAGCCCATAAACTAAGCTTCTACCTAATAATGCAAGGGTAGATAGATGAATAGGAGATTAGTAATGATTTAGCGGGTTTTTGGCCTGAAGTTACCCATAGATCACTTGAACTATACTTTCATCTGGCCTCCTTCTGTATCTTAAAGATGGTTACTTCAGCTGTAATTTCAGGTATCCGTTTAAGGGAAAGTTTTTAAGGGCTCAACGTAAATACATTCGAATGGCGAGCACGCTCTGGTGTGATCGGGGTGAAAATAGCGTGAGTAAGAGTAAGAAGACAAGTAAGATAACACTAGGCGAGGCACATGCCCGGATAATCCTAGCCGTGGGCGCATACCAGGAGCTGGGTGTAGAGCCGGAATACGGCGATATCGCGAGGGCCACGAACAGGAGCCTCTCTAGGATCAGGGCAGTAGTCTCGGAGCTACTAAGGAGCAACCATAATCTTATCAAGAAGGTACCCGACACCCCAGTCAAGATACTCCTCACCGAGAAGGGGAAGAGGGTATACAAGGAGCTGAAGGCATCAATCTTGAAGAACGCAGAGGAGGTAATCGAGCCATCCAAGCTAATCAAACTATTCGAAGACAGAATATATACTGATAGCAGGCAGAAGAAGTCCTTCGGTTCCGTGGAGGTAGCAATAGATACCGTAGTCCCTGCACTGAAGCTTAGGGAAGTCACGGAGAACCTGAAGAGAGGCTTCGGCCCAAGCCTACTGTACGGGTTATCGATAGAACTGGCAACAGCAACTCAGATAGCATCAGCCTCTGGTATAGGAAGTATAAGCTTTAACGAGCTATCGAGGCAGGTGATCAACGTCCCAATCAGGGTGGCCCGCGTCACGGATGTATCACTGCCACCACATATAGAGGGGAGCATAATCCCCATGGAGAGGGCGCGCGGGGCACTACGCTCCGTAACTATATGGCCGGAAAAGTCTAGGGGACGTGACATATACAGCTACGCCGTTGAGGCCGATGCCCTCGGGCTAGTTAAAGTAGCTAAAAGCGGGAAAGACGAGGTATACCTACAGCCCAAGCTCAATACTGGAATAGACGTCATAGACAAGCTCTCGGCCATAGGTTTCGATGTACTAGCATCTAATCCGACAAGGGCATGGCTACCCATACTATCAGTATACGGCGATGTAACCACACAGTTCCCAACAAAAGAAGAAGTGCTCAGCGGGAGCACACCCCTACTCGGCATACTCGGCGATGTAGTAGGCCCTAGCAAGGTGGAGAGATGGACCAAACACATGCTTGGACTCCAGAAAAGCCTCAATATACCGGCCCTAAACGTAGGGGCACCATATAAGACACTCGGCATAATCGATGTTATCAAGGTTGGCGACGAGAGCAGACTATTATCACTCACGGTAGCACGTAGGATTATCGGAAGAAATGTAAAAAACCTACTAGAAGAAGAAGGATACAACATTAATCAGATATACAGGACAGTTGAGGAGAAGATCAGGAGGATCCTAGAGGATACAGGAGCATACGCCTATGTACTAAAAGAGTTTATAAGGAATGGGTTCATGGATAGAATCCAAGCTCTAGAGGTAGCAAGGCGACACATAGACAGCAACCCGGAGAGGATCCTAAAAGACCTAGAGAAGCTGGGGTTCATCTACTCAGTCGGGACCGGATACTATAGCGCATGGACCATAACACCGATATACTACGAGGAGGATGAGACTCTGAGGACTCTACTGGCTTGGCTGTCAAAGGAGCTAAGAAGCTTTGGGAACGAGATGTACGAGGAAATAATAAGGAAATTAATAGAGAATGGAGAAGTTGATATAGTAAACTTAGAATCCAGAACTTTAATTAGGGTAGTACGTGGTCTATCTATACTAGAAAAAATGGGTTTAGTACAATTCATAGGAGATGAAACAGTAAAAGTAACAAGCGATAAGGCTCGCAAACTACTGACAACCGCATATATCGAGAAGAAGCTAGGTGTGGAAATTGGCTCAATAACACCATACGAACGTAAAAAACTACCTGATATAAAAGAAACTATTATAGATAAACTAAAGTAAAACTTTATTTATTATTAATTTATAATAAATTAAAATTTTTATATAATCATTTTAACTATTCATATTAGTATTAATGATGGATATGACGGGCTTCTTAGCTAGTCGTGGTATATGATGTCTTATAATGAGTTTTTAATTGTATGTGGTGTTTGATGACTTGTCTCCACTATATACTCTGGAGTGGCACTTGGGTCGTGGTGGTGGTTGGCTTCATTGTAGGTGTTTATGGGTGATTGGGGATGCTAGGCTGTTGTTGCTACTTCCCTGCAATCCGGGGGTTAGGATGGGGGACTATACCCTTGGCCAGAACTGGAGGGTTGTGCTAGGTGTTGTGGATGACCTAGTAGGCTCCGGCATACTCGACCTTGCAGCAATCGATAGCTGCAAGCCGGGAGTTGTAAGGTGGGGGGAGGAGCATGTGTATAGGTGGTGTGATGTGAGGCCCCTGTGGCACGAACTCTATAAGAGGGAGCCCTGGAGGCTGGAGCTGCTGGTGGCTGGGGTTGCTGAGGACCTTAGGAGTCTGGCCCTAGAGTATAGGGCTCTGGCGGCCTACGTCAATGTGAGGGCCTATAGGACCGCCTTGGAGCTTGCCATGGCCAGGTCTGGGGTTAAGGTCCACATCTTGGGGCCCCCTAGGCTGAGCCCCCTGAGCTATAGGAGTAGGAGGAGCCTGGAGGCGCTGCGCAGGGGGCTCATGGGCCTGGCTAGGGCTACGGTCACGCTCTAGGGGTGGGTTGTGGTGGTCAGGGTCTTCCTTGTGTTGCCGGATCTCTCACGCTCTAAGGCGGAGGCTCTGGCTAGGCTGGGCGGGGTGGATGTGCTTCTTAGCTATACTATATTGAGGTGGAAGCCCTCGGCCCTAGAGAGGCTCCGGGTGTTGAGGAGTAGGCTGGGAGATGTTATGCTAGACTCCGGGGCCTACCACCAGGGGAGGGGTGAGGCATGGGTGGACCCTGCCAGCTATGCTAGCTTCATCCAGGATAATAGGGGTCTCTTCGCCTACGTGGTCGCCCCCGACCATCCCGGGGATCCAGGGGAGACGCTTGCCAGGACTCTCAGCTTCATGGAGCACTACCACGGGGAGTTCATACCCGTAGTCCAGCCCGGCCCGGGTCACGGGCCCCACACTCATATAGCGATGGTGGAGGAGCTTGACCGCGCCGGGATACTGGACAGGGCTCCTAGGGTAGGAGGAGGAGTACTGGTAGGGGTTGGGGGCCTTGACGGGGAGAGGAGGAGGGTGAGCTACGTGGCAACCCTTGTGGGAGAGGCTGGTAGGGAGTATCCATGGCTCAGGCTCCATCTATTCGGGGCGGGAGCTAGGATCCTAGGAGGCCTGGCAAGGAGGGGGCTACTAGATCAGGTTTACAGCGTTGACTCCAGCGGGTGGCTCGCGGAGATCATGTGGAGGAGGCGCACGGTGCACAATGCAGATACGCCGCTAGAGGCTAACACTAGGGCTATAGAGACATATATAGAGAAGGTTAGGCAGGCGATAGAGGAGGCCTAGCCTCTATGTTCTCCACCTATGCATCCACTGTCTATGATCTTCTTGAGCCTGGCCAACTCGTCATATATCTCCTCGATCCAGGAGAGGACCGCTAGGGCCTCACCTCGTAGCTCTGGCTTAGATAGTATCGGGGTTAGGCTCTTCTCGAGCATCTCCATCCTTACGTAGATCCTATCCAGCGCCTCCCCGGGGCTGCATTCCGCCACTATTCCCCGCCCTCCGCCAAGGCGTTAAGTATCTCCACCGCCGCCAGGTAGAGGACTGACTCCATCCTGGACTCCTGCTTCACCGATTTCAGGTAGACCTCTGCACTAGGCTCGAGGGGGGACAGGTGGCTGCTGTATTGGCTGTAGAGTGTCACCAGGGATAGGGCTTCTAGCCTGGGATACCTGTACTGGAGGCTGTATAGGGGGGCTGTGAGGCTGTCAACAGCATATACGCCCTCCACGCCTATGTAACGCTCTACATCCCCATAGCTCCAGGGGAGCCTAGGATGGTCTACGGTCACGCTCATCCCCACAACGTACTCGAAGTCTGCAAACCTAACCTCGAGTATGTTGGTTGCCACCCCGAGCAGCCTGGATGAGGCTAGCACTGGGAGCCCTGGCTCGATGAGCCTAGTGCTGGAAGAGTCACGGGGCACTGCAGCCCTAGCTATCAGTACAAGGTCCTGGCTAAGCCCCCTCCTAACCCTATACCCTCTATGGATAAGTATAACCCTCCTAACACCCATAGAGTACAGCTCCGACACGGCCTCCACGACGGCCTGGGGATAGGGGGGCACAAGCTGGATTACTAGCTCTAGGCCTAGCTGGGTGCCGACTAGGCTCTTGAAGCCAGGTATGCCCTCATACTCCCCTATAATCCTTTCGATACCCCTCTTGGCCCCGTTGAACGCCTCTATACTGTCAAGGATCACAGCGTTTGCCCCAGCCAGCGAGCCGTGGATACCGGTTACTGGGCCTATTCCGGTGGCCGACACCTACTACCCCTCCGGGGGTCAATACTTTTATTTCTAGCAATATATGCTAGGATGGGGGTATATAAGGAGGGGGGTGAGTTTTGACACAGGTAATAGAGAGGATCAAGGAAACGCCACGGGTCGTAGGGACACATGTATACGGCAACCTGGTGGGATGCCGGAACACAGGTCTGCTCAGGGACATAGAGGGGCTGAAACAGTTGGTTGTGGAGGCAGCTGGTAAGGGTAACATGACGGTGCTAGACGTGAAGGCGTGGAGGATAGGTGAGGGGGCCAGCGTCGTAGCCATAATACTAGAGAGCCACATAACAGTACATACATGGCCCGAGTTCAACTACGCCACCGTAGACGTCTACAGCTGCGGGGCCCACACCAACCCGCTGGAGGCATTCAACCACATAGTGGCAGCCCTAAGACCCATCAGGGTAGAGAGGGGCATGGCAGACAGGAGCCTGGAATAGTAACGCCCCCCGGGGGGCATACTGCCCCGGGGGGCACCATACAGCGGGAGCAACAAGGGGAATCAACACCCCTTCTTTCCCTCATACACGCCAGGCCAGCTACACCTATATGCAGGGCCTAGACGGGTGTCAACGATTTGCCCCTATGCATAGTGCTTGCTGGAGGCGCCTCCCTCCGCTTCCCCGGGGGGAAACTATCATCGAGGCTGCTGGGCGAGCCCCTACTCCTTAGAGTGGTTAGGGCCCTTGAGTCGAGTGGCCTCTGTAGGGAGCTAGCAGTTTCAACTAGCCCAGTAGCTCTAGGGGAGGTGGATAGACTGCTAGAAGGCGCCTACGACGTGGTCGTAGACTATAGCTGGCTGCCCTGCAGGGGGCCCTCGAGGGGAATCGCCTCCGCAACAATCCACTACGCCCCACGGGAGATACTGCTGGCTGCAGGAGACATGGCGTGGCTCACCCCCCAGCCACTGGAGGCTCTAGTAGATGAGGCTAGGAGGAGGGGGGCCACTGCAGCGGCTCCAATGTGGGCCACTGGCTTCCTACAGACGCTGGCAGGATATATACGGGAGCCTTGGCTGGCTGTGGAGTCCTGCCTTAGGAGGGGCCGCTTGGCGAGGCCTAGTGACGTGTATCGATCCGCCTCGAAGCCTCTCGTGATAGGCTCGGCCCATCTGGGGGATAGGGATGGTAGGACCTTCATGAGTGTAAACACTGTGGAGGAGATGCTTAGGCCCCGGCCCGACCCTCCAGGTCATAGTGTTACTGATGCCTCTGAGGCATCCGGGATTCATAGGATGGCCCTGGCCAGGTCCTCCGCCAGCCTGGCTGGAGGCCTCGTGTACTACTGGCTGGAGGCGCGGTGGTATAGAGAGGCTGGGATCCTCCACCTTGCCCGGCACGCTTGGCAGGATTACTGCTGGGCCCTGCATGCTGCTGGGTATAGTGGTGGGCCTTCCGGTAGATCCTCGTTAATGCCTTGCAGAGTTAGGACCTTGCAAGCTACCGGATAGCAGGACTATGCCCCTTCCCCTACCATTCTTGGCATTGGAGACTAGTGTGAGGCCCAGCCTCCTAGCGGCCTCGACCCCACTCATCAGGGGGCCCCTCATAGTTACTATCAGCCCTACTCCAGCACTGGCTAGCCTGTAGACCATGTCTGCCGAGGCCCTCCCGGTTGTCACGGCAGCTAGGCGGGGCTTATCTAGCAGCCCGTGTACCAGGGCTAGCCCTATAGCCTTGAGCACAGCCGTATGCCTACTAGTATCGTGGGCCACCACTGTGACCCCCTCGTCTAGGCTGTATATTGCAGCTGTATGGGCTGAGATCCTGTACCTTACCCCGGCCGTCCTACCCGAGAAGTCCTTGAATAGATGCATAACGTCGCCCCACGTATATAGATCCCTGGCCAGGGGCTTGTATGTCGCTATGCCCGCTGGCGCCCCGCACTCACCCGGGTTTAGTAGCATGGGCTTGGGAGCTATCGCCCTTAGCCCCATCACCTTTATGGAGCCCCCTAGGACCTCCACCCTCACTCGGCTAGGATCTATGCCGGGATGCTCACCCGCTGCCAGGCCTAGGCCTGCCTCCTCGAGGTTGACCGGCATCGCCACTATATCTCCGTAGAGTACTCCATCAACGTATACCTTGTAAAGAGAGTCGATCGCTATCCTGACACCCTCGATCTCCCTGTAGAAGACCCCTGTCTCTCCTTCTACCCTAAACTTGGTGACGCTACTCAGGCTCACGGCTCTAGCCCCCCAGAAGCATTGTGACTAGTAGCACCTCAACCTGCCTGGGCCTCACACTAGTTACTACTAGCCTGTACCCGCAGGACCTGCACTCCCTCACCTCTAGTACCCCTGGCTGGACTATGTAGATGTTGAAGAAGCCTCTGCCACGGGATCCACATGAAGGGCACTCCCACTCATCCACCCTCCACTCCATCCCACAGGCGCATCTAGCTGTCGGCGTGTAGCCATCGAATATGCCCTGGTTAACCCTAGAGAGTGTTATGAGCCTGGGGGTGGAGCCGCATACAGAGCACCTCGCTCCCTTAGGCCTTGGTGCATGGGCCCGTAGGTCTAGGTATATCCTCCTGGCCACCAGGTACCTTGCCAGCTCCATGCTTCCAGTTACCTCTCCGGCTACACTCAGGAGCTCGTCTAGGTTGGAGACCCTGGAGGCTAGCGGAGCCCCGCCACCCGGCTCCAGTCTAGGTTGGGGTAGCTTTGATGCTAGGCTCTCTAGCTCCTCCGCCTCCCTGGCTAGGCTCTCTAGGTCCTCACTGCAGCTATCGCTACATAGCTTGGCTAGGCCCCTGAGGAGGGGGTATCTCAGGGCGTTCACTCCTCGCCTCCCCTGACTCCTAGGTGCTCGGCTGCCCAGTCCTCTGGCACCTCTCCGCTGGTGAACATTGCCCTAAGTAGGGGCCTGTTGGATGGGTGTAGGGTGGCGTATGTGTGGAGTAGTAGGAAGCCCAGTGCTAGGGCGAAGCCTATGTCGTGTAGGGCGTACATGAGCCTGGTGGTTGATAGGCTTAGGCCTAACTGCTCCTTGTATAGTAGTGCTACTCCGCTTATGGATAGGAGTATTGTTGAGGCGAGTAGAAGTATGAAGAGCCAGCCGGTGAGGACGTTGTACCTGCCCATTCTAGCCTTTACCTCCCATGGTATGGGCTTGCCTAGCGTGTAGTGCTTGACTAGCGCCGCTGCTTCCCTAGCCTGCTCGCCTAGGCTCCTGGCTATGGCTTTGAGTATGTGGAACTTCCTGTTGAATGACAAGTAGTAGACTAGGTATACTACCACGAAGGCGCCCCAGGCTAGGCCTACTACCCTATGCCAGGTCCTAGCCCACTGGATCCCCACAACGACGGGGTCTGCATCCACGCCCTCCAGGGTTGATAGGGGCTGGCCTATTGCTAGGGCTATCCACGACGTCGCGTCGGAGGCGAACAGCATGAGGCCAGACACTATTAGGGAGATGAATAGTATAAGGTTGACTAGGTGTCCTGCCCTATAGGCCAAGTCCATCACCCTTATCCTCCTACTCACTCCTCACCACCTCCCTCCTCCCCAGGCTTCTGCCTAGAGGCCCTCCACGATACTAGGCCTAGGACTGCCAAGGCTGCCAGGGCAGCAGTGCCCCCATACTTCACCACGCCCTGCAGCGTCTCCCTGATTGACTGAGAGGCCACGCTGGCATCCTCGGGGAAGTGATCCTTCAGGACCTGCGACTTCTCGCCTGATACAGCATAGATCCACCTGGTATACCCTCCAACGTAGTCGGGCAGGTCTAGGCCGTAGACCTCCTTACCCTCGCCCTTGAGCCTGGAGGCCTCTGCCCTAACCTCCTCTATGGGGCCGAAGATGAACACGCCGGTGGGGCAGACCTCGACACACGCTGGCTCGAGGCCCTCCTGTAGCCTATCTACGCAGAACGTGCACTTGTAATACTTCCCCGTGTCCTCGCTCCTCCTGGGTATGTTGTATGGGCATGCTGCCTCGCAGTAGCCGCAGCCTATGCAGTCTGGCTCGTTGATCACCACTGCGCCCTCCTTGGTGGTTATTATTGCCCCGACCGGGCAAGCCCTCTCGCAGGGGGCGTCGGCGCAGTGGAGGCAGTTGTATGGGAGGGGCTGTATGTAGGGGTCTTCGAAGCCCGAGAGGTAAAGGATCCTGACCTCCTTGAATATAACCAGCTTCCAGGTGTTGGCGTCCAGGTCTGGGGGGCTGGTTATCCCTGCATCCGTTGGCCAGGCGAAGGATAGGGTCTCAGCGGGCCTGCCGTTCCACTCCTTACACGCTACCTGGCAGGCCCTGCACCCTATGCACTTGTCCAGGTCCACAAGTATACCATAGCCCTGCACTACCTACCACCCCCAGCCCTCCTTATCTTAGCAATAAACGCCTTCGACTCCTGGATCGTTGTCTTAACATCCACCACGTCTGGAACCGCGAAGTTTGCTTGAGGCCCGGCCTTGCGACCGGCGAAGCTGAAGCTCCAGTGCATGCTTATGACGGGCACCTTCTTGCCGTCTACGTCTAGGTAGGCTATGCCACTAGTTACCCATGCCCTCATCCTGATCGTGCCCCTAGCCGTCTCTATCTCGACCCAGTCGCCACTCCTTACCCCGATCTTCTCTGCTAGCTCCCTGGGTATCTGCACGTAGGCGTCAGGCACCAACTCGAGTAGGTAGGGCACGTTCCTGGACATGGCGCCTGAGTGCCATGTCTCCGTCATCCTGTGGGTTGTGACAACTGTGAGCTCGCCCTCGACACCCTCGAGCGCCTTGGGGTCGAAGGCGACTCCAACGGGTTTGCCCTTCACGACATCGGGCTCCTCGTAGAGGACCTTAAGGTTGTGGGGGTGTAGCCACGCTATGGTGGGATACTCTAGCTGGAGGTCGAAGACTGGGGACTCCACTGGCTCGGTGTGGAGGGGCCACTGGAAGTTGTAGCCTGGGTACCAGCGGCCATGCTTCTCTATAACTCTCCTCACAGCCTCAGCCGTATCTCCTGTCTCCTGATAGAATCTCTTGAAGTCGTTCTTGAACTCCTGTAGCTTGGCCTTGGCCTCTCTGTAGGGTGACCCGGAGAAGAAGGGCCTCTTCACGCTGGCCTTAGCTATGCCCTGGACATCATCGTCTATATATAGGGTGTCGTTGGCCCATAGATACTTCATACCAGTCTTCCTTGCATACTCCTCGAATGTATATGACTTAACCGCGCCATCCTCCTCAACCACGAACCTGCCCTCGACCCTGGGCTCCCCGCTCCTCACGAACTCCACTAGGTCTATCCCGCCGAATAGGTCGGCGACGCCGCTAAGCCTCCTCTTGAACACCTTGGGTATGTAGAAGTTGTGGCCTGGAAGTGCGAATGGCCTGTACTCGCCCGTGTACTCATCTATTATCTCACCCGTCTCCCCGGTTACACGCCACTCTCTCCCTGCAGCTCTGACAGTCTCCTCCCTGCCTAGCACCGCCTTAAGGCTGTCTAGGTTGTACATTAGCCTAACGTTCATGGGCCAGCTCCAGCCCCAGTCCTTGTATATATTGAACTCGCTACTGAACACCCCATCTATTTCCCCCGGCCTCCTCAGTCTATTGCTCCTCCTCATAGGCGTGAACTCGTCTCTGACAGGATCCCACATCCCCTGGTAGATGAGCATGTTGAAGTTGATCTCCCTAGCCATGATCCTGGGGTTCGCCTCCGCCTCCACCGGGCTCACGGGAGTAGCGGAGCCGGTGCCGCCGGTATAGTCCCAGCTCCTGTCTGGCTTGAGCCTCCTCTCCCATACCAGGACCTTCTCCCCCCTCTTCTCGAATATAACCCTCTCCCTCTCCACCCCGGCATACTCGCTGGGGAGCCTGATCACTCCGTACCTCCTAAGGTACTCGTATAGCTTGGTGTAGATCCAGTAGTCGGGTCTTGCCAGTCTACGGGGCTCCCTGGCCTTGTAGGTCCACTGTATAACCCTGTTGCCATCAGTCATTGTACCCTCTCTCTCGAACCACGCTGCGGCTGGGAGGAGCACGTCGGCGAACCAGGCCGTCTCGGTCTCGAATAGGTCTGCGACGACGAGCAGGTCTAGGCTTGCCAGCGCGGCGTATATAATCTTGGCGTTGGGATTGGTAACCGCTGGGTTCTCGCCGAATATGAAGGCGGCCCTGATCTCTCCTGCCAGTGCCCTGCGTGGCCACACCGTCTCGCTACTACCGCCACCCAATGGTATATCACTCACAACCACGCCATTCACGGGGTCATCCTCTGGTATGGTGCCCATGAATATGCCCCAAGTCAGCTCATGCCTCCTCCACCCATTGAAGATCCATGCCCTGAGGGCCTTTGCGAGGTCAGCCTCGCCCCTCAGCGGCTTCTTTATCGCGCTGAAGGGAGGCTTGTCCCTGGCCCACTCAGGGACCTCCCAGTTCCAGGCGTCTGGCATCCCCTGGAGCTTCCAGTCCTGGTAGACCCTGATCTCTAGGGGTGACTTGGGGACAGCTGGGTAGCCGGGCAGGCCTCCGGGGCCGAACTGTACATCGGTGACTCCCTGCACGTTGCTATGGCCCCTGAAGGGGTGAGTACCACCACCCGGGTACCCCACGTTGCCTAGGAGTAGCTGGACCACCGCGGCGGACCTGATTATGTTTACCGAGGCGTTGGTGTGCTGTGTCATGCCCATAGCCCACTGTATTATGCCGTGCCTCTTATGGCCGCTAACAACCCCGCTATTCTCTACGAACCACTCAGCCGCCTTCCTAAGCTTCTCCGCTGGCACTCCGGTTATCCTCGAGGCTGTGGCCGCGTCGTACTCCTTGATCACCTCTTTAAGGTCCTCAAGATCCTCTTTAGTTATGTTCCACCTTTCCATGAGCCTGGAGAACTCGGGCAGCTGGTCTATCGGCGGGCTCCTCTCGTAGAAGGCATAATAGAGCACGTACCACAGTATAGCCGTTTCCGTACCGCTCCTGAAGGGGAGCCATAGGTCTGCGTATGTGGCGGTTCTCGAGAACCTGGGGTCTGCCACGATGAACTTCCCGCCCTTCTCCTTGGCCTTGAGGAAGTAGTAGAAGGATAGGGGATGAGCCTCGGCAGGGTTGCTGAAGAAGAAGACTACACTGGCTAGGGCTACATCCTCTATGCTAGCAGTCTCCGCGCCCCACCCGTAGGTTGTGGCTAGGGCCGTGACGGTAGAGCTGTGGCATTTCCTGTACTGACTGTCGAAGTTGTTAGTGCCAAGGAAGGCGGCTATCTTGTTGCTCAGGTATCCTGCCTCATTAGTCATAACGGAGGAACCAATCATCTGGACCGGCGTCTCGGCTCCTCGGTAATAGTAGCCATCCTCGAAGGCGGGGGCGCCAGTAGAGGCCCTATAGTCGTCCATTATAGCCTTTATCCTCTCTGCGATGAACCTGAAAGCCTCATCCCACTCGACCTCTCTCCACTTGGGAGGATACCTCTTTACAAGCTCCACCAGCTCGCCCCAGGACCTAGCCGAGAGTATCTCCTCAACAGGGGGCTTAGGGCCAGTCCTTATCCTGGGTTTAAGCACCCTCAGATCATTATCGCCCAGCTGGTATGCTGCCTTACCCTTAGGGCAGAGCCTGCCTAGGTTTATATATGAATCCGTGGAGCCACGGGTATGTACAACCTGGTCACCCACGGTGTAAACGTCTATAGAACACCCCATAGAGCAGTAGGGGCATATAGAGGGGGTCACCTTGGCATTGACGATATCAGTCTTCCCACCAATCTCGCCGAGCCTCCACTCCCTCTTAACCCTCTTGAATGGGGGCAACGCCGCCCTGGCTATCCCAGCCGAGCCAGCGCCTAGTGCAATGGAGGCTAGTGCCCCCAGCTTGATGAATTCCCTTCTAGATACCTTGCCCATATACCTCACCTCCGGAAGATGCTCCCGGAGCCGTATCTCTTGTCCCTCCTACCCTTGATCCTCTTCGCCGTGAAGCAGGTCACATCCTCTCCGCCATCCAGGATGGAGTATAGCCCATCGACTGCATCAGCTCCCAGCTCAGCCTCGAGGAGTTCTATATCCTGGGTAACCTTATCGGCCTGAGGGGGAGGCCTGGACCTAGGATTAGTCATGGGGCCCACCTGCCAGGAGTCTTAATTGTATGATAAACAATACAGAGTTTATATCTAAATTTATAAGGGTTTCACTGTTAAATACCGTGTTTAAATAAAACCATACATATAATAATATAAGAATAAACCGCCGAGTCAAGAGAAGCGGGTATAATACCCCGCGCACCACATCCATCCCTAGGGCATGCGGGGGGTGTTATATTCCCATGGCATGGGTGAACGGTAAGGTCCTACACATAAACCTTACAGGAGAGGACCTAGAGGCTAGTGCTAGCGAGCTAAGCATAGAAACACTGAGAATACTCGGAGGAGGCAGGGGGCTAGCAGCCCTCCTATACTCCTGGAGCGTGGAGGAGCCTCCAGAACCCCTCTCACCCCACAACCCCCTAGTAATCGCTCCAGGCCTACTACTAGGATCCAAGCTCACGACAGCCTCGAAGACTGTGGTCATGGCCAGGAGCCCCAAGACTGGATTCCTTGGGAGGAGTAGTGTGGGGGCCCGCATGGGGCTTGAGATCAGGAGGGCTGGATATGATGCAGTAGTAATCAAGGGCAGGGCCAGCAGCCCCTCAGTACTACTGATAGACTGTGACGGGGCCCGCATCGAGCCAGCCCAGGACCTGTGGGGCCTCAAGGTGGGTGAGGCCAGGGCCAGGCTATCCAAGATGTACCCTGGCTACGCCGACGCTATAATAGGCCCGGCAGGGGAGAGGCTCTCGGCCATGGCTACCATAGACGCCAACGGCAGGCAGGCTGGAAGGACTGGTACGGGGGCAGTTATGGGGTCTAAGGGGTTGAAGGCAATAATGGTTAAGGGATGTAAGGACCCTGCTCCAAGCGATCCAGGCGAGGCTAGGAGGCTCGCGCTTGAACTTACAAGGCTAACCCATAAGCACCCGTCGAGCAAGAACCTGATAGAGTATGGAACACCCCTCATGATGGAGCTGACTAACAAGGTGCACGGCGTCTTCCCAAGCCTTAACTGGAGGAGATCCACGATCTCATGGTGCCCCGACCCTGAGAGGAGGCACGAGGAGCTGTCCAGGTTCGCCCCGAAGATGAGAGTGGCCAGGAACCCCTGCACCGGGTGCTGGAGGGTCTGCAGCCAAGTGGTCAAGGCCAGAGGCGTGGAGACCGATGGGCCAGAGTATGAGAGCCTCTACTCCCTAGGTCCTATAGTAGGTCTGTGCGATATAGAGGAGGTGGCCTACCTAAACTATCTAGCCGATGAGCTCGGGCTAGACACGATCAGCCTGGGACTGACGATAGCCTGGGCAATAGAGGCCGGAGAGAGGGGCATACTCAAGAATGCCCCTAGCTGGGGCGAGTTTGAGGCTATAGCGAGGCTGGTGGAGGATATAGCCTATAGGAGGGGCCTCGGCGACCTACTAGCTGACGGTGTAAATAAGGCGGTGGAGAAGATTGGTGCGGGGGATGAATTCGCCATCCACTCCAAGGGCCTCGAGCTGCCTGCATACGATGCCAGGGGCCTTAAGGGGATGGCGGTCGGCTACGCTGTCTCCAGCAGGGGCGGAGACCACTTGACTAGCGGCATGTATGCTCTCGAGCTTACTGGGAAGCTGTGGAAGTTTGAGGGGGTGAACAGGCTTAGCTACGAGGGTAAGGGGATCATGGTGAAGGCTATGGAGGACCTTATGGCTTACTTCGACTCCATGGGTATATGCAAGTTCAGCAGGTACACTCTCACCCCGGAGAACGTGGCGCCCCTGGTCAGGGCGCTCACGGGCTGGGATGTAACCCCTGGGGACCTGGTCAGGATGGGTGAGAGGGCGGTGAACCTGGAGAGGCTCCTGAACATATCCATGGGCCTTAAACACAGGGACGACTGGCTGCCCAAGAGACTCCTAGAGGAGCCCATACCAGACGGCCCCAGCCAGGGAGAGCTTGTGGACGGTGAGAAGCTGAGGAGGGAGATACAGGCCTACTACCAGGCCCGCGGCTGGAGCCCTGAGGGGAGGCCCTACAGGGCCCAGCTCCATATACTAGACCTAGAGCGCCTCCTGCCCGAGTGGCTCCTCAAGCACTCTGAGTCAGGGTAGGAGATAAAGGCCCGGCCCCGGTGCATATCAGCATGGTGCACAGGCTAATGCCCTACGACTACGTGGTCCTGGGAGCCGGGATCGTCGGCTTAGCTACTGCGTATCACCTCAAGAGGCTCAATCCCCGGGCTAGCGTGCTACTTGTGGATAAGGGACACGGGCCCGGCGCGGGGGATACGGGGAAGAGTGCCGCCGCCTTCAGGGCATTCTTCACTAGCAGGATAAACATGAGCCTGGCAAAGACTAGTATAGAGTTCTACAGGAGCGTCCAGGAGGAGGGATTCGACCTTGGTATGAGGTTCGTGGGTTACCTATTCCTCCTCGATAAGAAGCTGAAGAGGGCTGCGAGGAAGGGGCTGGAGGAGGCTAAGAGGCTGGGTCTTGGCTATGAGGTACTAGACCCGGGCACTCTAGAGGAGAGGCTGGGCATTAGGACTAGGGTGGAGGAACTAGAGGAGGCCGAGCTAATAGGTGCTGGAGACGTGGAGGAGGGGATCCTAGTTAGGGAGGCTGGTATAATAGCGGCTGAGAAGCTAGTGGAGTACTACTATACTAGGATAACCTCGATGGGTGTAGAGACGAGCTTCAACACGCTAGTCACAGGCTTCGAGATCAAGCCTAGGAGGCCTCTAGGCGTGGAGGGCGAGCCATTCCCATGGCAGGACTCGAGGATATCAGGGGTTGAGACTAGCAGGGGCATGATACATGCTAGGAGGAAGGTGATAGCCTCCTTGGGGGCATGGTCCAGCAAGGTCCTTAACCCGGTAGGCGTGGACTCATACACGAGGCCTAAGAAGAGGCAGGTGTTCAGCGTTAGGGCTGAGGGTTCCCTTGCTAAGACCCTTCACGCTAGGGGCTTGAACAAGTATAACCTGAGCCCTATGCTGATATTCCCACGCAAGGCCTTCGCTAGGCCGGAGCCGGGAGAGGGTGCATTCTGGGTTGGCATAAGCGACCATCTTGGGAGGCCCTTCACACTAGATGAGGACCCGGCGCCGGAGGAGCAGTTCTACAACCTGGGGGTTCTCCCGGTCCTGAGCCTATATCACCCCGGCTTCGAAGGGGCAGTGCCCCACTCATCCTGGGCTGGTAACTATGATATAAGCTTCGACGGCGCCCCGATAATCTATGAGCCCTACGGGAGCGACCTGATAGTTAGTGCTGGTACCAGTGGTAGCGGGATTATGAAGGCCGACGCCATAGGCAGGATCACGGCCTCGCTAGCGCTAGGCCTAGAGGAGGCGGAGCTGTACGGGGGAGAGAGTATTAGGGTTGAGAGGCTAGGCCTGGAGAGGAGGATGATTGAGCCTGAGGAGCTAGTGATATAGCCAGGGGTCGGCCAAGGCTAAACACCTCATAGAGCATCCCTCGGCTCCGCCTGGGGACCTCATCCCCCAGCACTTCACTCCTGCCTTGAGGATATTATGGCTGCAACTCCAGGGGTTTAAGGTATAGATCCTAGGGGCATGTATCGTTTAAACCCCCTAACGCTACTATGAGCATAGGTGCCTCCTAGCATGGTGGACCTGGATAGCCTCCAGGTTATAAGGAATAGTGTGGAGGAGTTCGCCTCAGAGCTGGAGCCCTACGCCCAACTCATAGACAGGGAGAACCGGGTGCCAGAGGATGTGCTGGCAAGGATAGCTGACATGGGCTACTTCGCCCTCAGAGTGCCGGAGGAGTATGGGGGCCCCGGCCTCAGCCTCCTCGAGAGCGTGGTGGTTGTAGAGGAGCTGGCCAGGGTTAGCAGCGCTATAGCTATAATGGCCACAGTGAGCGGGAGCATGGTCCCGTACCCCCTGGTCCACTACGCCAGCGAGGAGCTAAAGAAGGAGTACCTGGGCAGGCTGGCCGAGGGTAAGCTAGGTGCCTTCGCCCTAACAGAGCCCTGCTGCGGGAGCGATGCTGCGGCGCTGATGACCAGGGCCACGCCGGAGGGCGGAGAGTATGTTGTAGATGGGGAGAAGGTCTTCATAACCAACGCTCCCTACGCCGACTTCTTCATAGTAGCCGCTAGGACTGGGAGACCTGAGGATAGGCACAGGGGTATATCGCTCCTCGTGGTTGATAATGGGCCTTGCGTCGAGGTGTCTAAGCTTGAGATGATGGGTTATAGGGGTAGTGGGACGAGCCTGGTTAGGTTCAATGAGTGCAGGGTGCCCAGGGAGAATATGATAGGAGAGCCTAACACCGGTTTCAAGAAGGTGATGATGACGCTGAATGAGGGTAGGATCACCACGTCGGCCACTGGCCTGGGCATAATGCAGGCCGCCTTTGACGATGCGTTTGAGTATGCGAGGCAGAGGGAGAGCATGGGGAAGCCCCTGGTGGAGCACCAGATGGTGCAGTATATGCTGGCGGAGATGAAGGTCCTGCTAGAGACGTCCAGGCTCCTCGTATATACAGCGGCTGAGAAGCTGGACGAGGGATCTGAGGACCTACCCCTATACTCGAGCATGGCTAAGCTCCACACGGCAAAGGCGGGGGTGGACTTGGTTAGGATGGCCATGCAGATACTGGGCGGCACCGGCTATAGTAAGGATAGCAGGGTGGAGAGGCTCTACAGGGATATAAAGATGATCGAGATCGGCGATGGTACCAACGAGGTTCAGAGGATGGTTATTGTTAAGAGTCTGCTGGGCAAGATAAGAGTCTAGCTGTGTACAAGCGTTCCCCGCCTAGGCCATATTCATATCCTTTATACACCTAGAGCTGCATGGATGTAGGGAAATATTTATAAGTGCTGGGACGCACGTTTAAGGGATCAGCTTTAAACGTAAAGAGAGGTCCCACAACTTTTAATAGAACCCTATATATTTTAATGGGTGAAGCAAGCTATTATAACCCATATTTACATATACTGACAAGGTGCCCGATCCGTGGAGGTCCTAGGGAGGAGAGACATCCTTAACATAGATAGGGCTCTAGGCCTATATAGGGTCCTGGACGAGGACGGGAACCCCGTAGCAGGGGAACCCAGCCTCCCAGACAAGCTCCTACTTGACATGTATACATACATGGTAAGGGCTAGGATACTAGACGGGTGGCTCCTTAAACTCCAGAGGATGGGCAGGGTAGCGCTTCACGCACCCAACAAGGGGCAGGAGGCTGCGGCGGTAGGGGCAACACTAGCCCTCAAGAGGGAGGACTGGCTCTTCCCCAGCTACAGGGAGCTGGGCGCCCTCCTCGTCAGGGGCATGACCGAAGAGGAGATACTCGACAGGGCCCTAACCACAATAGACGATCCACTGAAGGGCAGCGACTTCGCGATCTATGGCCACAGGAAGTACAATATAGTCCCAGCACCGGTGCCAGTGGCAAACCAGATCCCCCACGCAGTGGGGGCTGCGCTGGCTGCGAAAATCATGGGGGACAAGATCGTCACCATGACATTCTTCGGGGACGGATCCACAAGCAGGGGCGACTTCCACACAGGCCTAAACTTCGCAGGCGTCTTCAAGGCACCCGTAGTCTTCGTGAACCAGAACAACCAGTGGGCAATATCAGTGCCCCTCAAGAGGCAGACAGCCTCACCAACAATAGCAATCAAGGGAGTAGCCTACGGTGTCCCAGGAATCAGGGTGGATGGAAACGATGTGATAGCAGTATACACAGTGGCAATGGAGGCGGTGGAGAGGGCCAGAAGCGGCGAGGGACCCACACTAATAGAGGCAGTAACCTACAGGCTAGGCCCCCACACCACTGCCGACGACCCCACAAGGTACAGGGTGGAGGAGGAGGTCAGGGAGTGGGAGAGAAAGGAGCCCCTCAGGAGGATGAGGAGATACCTCATCTCCCGGGGGCTACTGACCGAGGAGGAGGATAAGGCGCTGTGGAGCGAGTGGGAGAAGAGGATAGAGGAGACAGTGGTCAAGGTGCTCGAGAAGCCGCCGTTACCACCCGAAGTCGTTCTGGAGGACGTTTACGAGGAGCCACCGTGGAACCTGAGGGAGCAGATGAGGGAGCTGAGGGATAGCATTAGGCTGCTCAAGGAGCTCGGCGTCGAGCTAGAGTAGCCCCTAGGGGTGATCTCGGTGCCGGTCATGAACATGGTGCAGGCCCTAAATCAGGCCCTAAGGGAGGAGATGGCTAGGGATCCGAGGGTTGTAGTGCTGGGAGAGGATGTAGGCAGAAGGGGTGGAGTATTCCTCGTGACGGAGGGCCTCATCGACGAGTTCGGCGAGATGAGGGTGATCGATACGCCGCTCACCGAGATGGGTATAATAGGCGTTGCCATAGGCATGGCCCTCTACGGGCTGAGGCCTGTTGCAGAGATACAGTTTATCGACTTTGTCTACGAGGCGTTCGACCAGATCGTTAGTAACATGGCGAAGATAAGGTACAGGAGCGGTGGCATGTATAGTGTGCCCATGGTGCTCAGGAGCCCCTGCTGCGGCGGCATAAGGGGAGGGATGCACCATAGCCAGAGCCCGGAGGCATACTTCATGCACACCGCTGGCCTAATCACGGTTATGCCATCAACTCCATACGACGCTAAGGGGCTACTCAAGGCCTCTATAAGGAGCAATGACCCCGTGATCTTCCTAGAGCCTAAGAGCGTCTACAGGACGATAAAGGAGGAGGTGCCCGATAGGGACTACACAGTGCCCCTAGGCAAGGCCAGGCTTGTCAGGGAGGGTAGTGATGTGACGATAGTTACTTGGGGTGCAATGGTGTACCAGTCCCTGGAGGCGGCTAAGCTGGTTGAGGAGAGGCATGGGTGGAGCGTCGAGGTGATCGACCTCAGAACCCTATTCCCCTTCGACAGGGATGCGATAGTGGAGAGCCTGGAGAAGACGGAGAGGCTTGTAATAGTGCATGAAGCCCCGAAGACAGTGGGCCCGGGGGCTGAGATAGCCGCTTACATAGCGGAGAACCACATAGAACTGCTCAGAGGCCCCATAGCCAGGGTAACAGGATTCGACACACCATTCCCCCTAGCCCACGAGAAGCTATACATGCCCAACATAGCAAGGATCTACATGGCCCTCAAGAAGGTCATGCAGTACTAGCCTAGGGTGGGAGCCATGCCAGTGGTGCAGGTAAAGCTACCCGATATAGGAGAGGGGATAGCGGAGGGCGAGATAGTAAGGTGGCTAGTAAAGGAGGGTGAAGCGGTCAAGAGGTTCCAGCCGATAGTAGAGGTCCTAACCGCTAAGGCGACAGTGGAGATACCCTCACCCTACACGGGCAGAATACACAGGCTACTAGCATCAGAGGGTGACACCGTCAGGGTTGGGCAGCCAATAGTAGAGATCGAGACAGACACGGCTGAGCCTGGCGAGCCCCAGGAGCCTGTGGAGAAGGTAAGGGAGCAGACCGTGGAGGCTAAGACCATGCAGGAAGCCCCGGCTAGGGGGCCCACTGCACCTCCAAGCCAGGGCACTGCCAGGGTCAGGGCGCCCCCAAGCGTGAGGCTACTGGCCAGGAAGCTGGGGATAGACCTGTCCAAGGTTAAGGGTACCGGGCCACGCGGAGTAGTGACTAAGAATGATGTGCTGGCCTACGCCGAGGCTCAGAGGAGTGCACCCCAGCCTGCCATGCAGGTGGCCAGGGAGGTAGGTGTCCAGGAGGAGAGGATACCCCTCAGGGGAGTCAAGAAGGTCATGGCTGAGAGGATGGTTGAGGCGAAGACTAGGATACCCCACGCCTACGTGGTTGAGGAGGTGGATATAACAGAGCTACTAGCTGTTAGGGAGAAGCTGAAGCCCCTGGCTGAGGAGAAGGGTGTGAAGCTCACCGTGCTCCCATTCATCATGAAGGCCGTGGTCAAGGCGATACGGGAGTACCCCCTCATGAACTCCAGCCTAGATGAGGAGAGGGGGGAGATAGTTGTCAGGAAGACTGTGAACCTGGGCTTTGCCGTGGACACGCCCCACGGCCTCATGGTGCCAGTAATAAAGAACGCTGACTCCAAGGGCCTCTTCCAGCTGGCAAGGGAGGTGAGGGAGCTAGCCGCTAGGGCCAGGGAGGCTAAGCTGGGCCTGGACGAGGTTAGGGGCAGTACATTCTCCATATCAAACTACGGCTCCATAGGGGGAGTGCTGGGCATACCGGTCATAAACCCGCCTGAGGCAGCCATCCTAGGTGTGGGCAGGATCAGGAGGGAGCCCAGGATCAGGGATGGCAGGATCGAGGAGAGGAGCCTAGTATACCTAACCCTGAGCTTCGACCATAGGATACTGGAGGGTGGATATGCCACCAGGTTCCTGGTTAGGGTTAAGGAGCTGCTGGAGAACCCAATACTACTCCTAGCAGGGGACGGGGAGTTGGATTAGAGAGGGAGCGGCGGTGGCCGAGAGGTATGATGTTGCAGTCGTGGGCGGCGGCCCCGGCGGGTACCCTGCAGCGATAAGGGCGGCCCAGCTGGGAGCCAGGGTAGCGCTCGTGGAGGAGGATAGGCTGGGGGGTGAGTGCACCAACTACGGGTGCATACCGACCAAGGCAATGGTTAGGCCCCTGGAAGCAATCCACAGGGCGGCCAGCCTCTCATTCACCAGGGGCGGCTTGGAGGTTGACTTCGAGGCGTTGATGGAGTGGGTCGGCAGCGTGGTGAGCCAGGTTTCGGGTGGAGTGGAGACGCTGCTCAAGGGGTATGATGTGGAGGTCATAAGGGGCAGGGCCAGGCTCGTCAGCTCCACTGCCCTGGAGGTTGATGGAGGGAAGATCTGGGCTAACCGGATAGTTATAGCTACGGGAACGAGCCCCTCCAGCATTCCAGGGCTGAGCGTGGACGGGGAGGTTGTACACAACAACAGGACCATACTGGGGCTCAGGAGGAAGCCGGGGAGCATGCTGATCATAGGAGGCGGCTACATAGGTGTGGAGTACGCCAACGTCATGGCCAAGCTCGGGGTGGAGGTTAGCATTGTGGAGATGATGCCCCGCCTCCTACCAGGCATGGACAAGGACCTAGCGCGGGTGGCCCAGAGGAGGCTGAAGAAGCTGGGTGTAGAGGTACACACCAACACAATGGTCAAGGAGATTAAGACCGGTGAGGGCGGGGCCGTGGCTACACTCTCAAGCGGGGTCAAGTTGGAGGCGGAGAAGGTCCTAGTAGCTGTGGGTAGGAGGCCCAACACCAGGGGCCTGGGGCTAGAGAACGCAGGGGTGAGCCTTGACGAGAGGGGTTATATAAGGGTAGACGATGGGATGGCGACAAGCAACCCCAGGATATATGCCAGCGGTGACGTGGCAGGGCCCCCACTGCTAGCCCACAAGGCATTCCTCCAGGGTGCAGTAGCTGGGGAGAACGCCGCTGGTGGAGACGCTGTCTACCAGCCCCGTGCAGTCCCAGCCGTGGTATACACGGAGCCGGAGCTAGCCTCGGTGGGCTATACGCTGGATGAGGCTAGGGAGGCCGGGTTCAACGCCGGGGAGAAGAGGTATCCCCTAGGCGGCCTGGCGATGGCTAGGATAGAGGATGCAACCGACGGCATGATCAAGCTGGTATATGATGTTGATAGCCAGCAGATACTGGGAGTGCACATAGCGGCGCCCCATGCGGGGGAGATTATAGCTGGGCTAACCCTAGCACTAGAATACGGGGCGACGCTGGAGGACCTAGCACTAACGATACACCCCCACCCCTCGATAGTGGAGGCTGTGAGGGAGGCGGCTGAGCTGGTGCTGGGGAAGCCGATACACTACATACTCAGGAGGGGCTAGGCCCCGCCGGGCGGCGAGAGGAGCCCCCGGATCACCTTTATATTCTCCTCTATGATAGCCCTGGTGTCATCGGGTAGGCTAGACCTGTCGATGTAGACCCTTCCATCGGGCAGGGTGGAGGCTAGCCCGCGGGACACCATGGATCTTACCGTATCCTCGACATCCTCCCACCCGCCGACAACGTGGAGCCCCCTGACAACGAGGAATCTGTAGTATAGCTTGAGCTCCTCGAGGGTTAAGGGCCTAGCTGATAGGAGCGTTAGGGCCAGCTCCATAGAGGTCATATATCTCCTCCAGGCCACCACGGCAACACCAGGATATCGGTAGGCGTGTCGGGAGTTAAGCTAGCCCCAGGCCGGTGATACAGTGGCCTATAGCCTCCGTATTACCTCGCTGATCGAGGGCCTGCTCCACGGCTCGGCCTGAAGCATCTCGCCCACAAGATCCCTCAGCCCGGGATCCACGCCTCCTAGCAGGGCATCAAGCTCGGCCCTACTCATGCCAACCCTACGGCTCCCATCCAGAACCTTACCGGTGGAGGCCTCAAGGATCAGGACTCCAAGCTGGTACACGTCAACCCTATCCTCATACCCTAGCCTGCTAGCCCTAGCCGCCAGGTCGGCGTATACCTGCTCCGGCGCGCAATAGCCGGGGGTACAGTGGATCCTCACACTAGGCCCCAGGCTGGCTCTCTCAGCCTCCTCCAGTAGGCTCCTAACACTGCTATAATCCCCCAGCTTCAACACGCCGGAGGAGACGAGCACGTTCTCCGGCTTCACATCTCCATGCACCAGCCCCCTGCTGTGGAGGAACCTGAGCCCGCTGGCCACGTGGAGCGCTGCACCCCTAACCAGAGCCGCACTCAGCCTGGCCCTAGGTATCCACCTCCTCAAGCTACCACCGTCAGCATATTCATAGACAGCCACGGGGAGGACCCTCGAGTAGCCCAGCACCCTAACCAGGTTGGGGTGGACGAGCTTGTAGAGCCATGAGGCCTCGGGGGTCAATGCTCCCTCGGCAACTGTGGGTAGGGGCTCTCCTCCCTCTAGAGCACCTGAGAGGCTTTTGGAGGCCTTCAGGGCATAAACTCCGGTGGGGGTGGTGCACCTGTATACGCATCCCCAGCCTCCGCAGCCTAGGAGGCAG
>WAKG01000086.1 GCA_015523445.1 Desulfurococcales archaeon
GCAGTATACTGACTAGCGGGGGCGATTATCTTAGGGCTGCGGGGGAGGTTAAGCAACTCCACGAGAGTGGGGGGGTTATTGTAGTCGTCTCCGCCATGAAGGGGGTTACTGATAAGCTTATAGAGGCCTCCTCCAGCCCCAGCTCCTCCGAGAGGATTGTAGAGGAGGTCTATGAGTCCTATAGCAGGGCCCTTATGGAGGTGAGTGGGACCCCTAGGTTCAACGAGGAACTCTACAGGGAGTATACCAGCCTCGCGTCAGCCCTGTGGGCTGTGAGGGTGCTGGGCGAGGTTTCCCCTAGGGCTAGGGACTATATAGTTTCTTTCGGCGAGAGGTTTAGCAGCATAGTCATGGCGGCAGCCCTGGAGTCCCTGGGCCTCAGGGCGGTTAGCCTGACTGGTAGGGAGGCTGGGATAGTTACCGATGACAGGTTTGGGGAGGCCAACCCCATATACAGGGTCTCGAAGGGCCTCTCTAGGAAGACACTGCTCCCCCTCCTAGGGGATGGTATAGTACCTGTTGTTACTGGCTTCATAGGGGGCACCCTTGACGGGGCCGTGACCCTGCTGGGCAGGGGTGGGAGCGATTTCTCAGCCACCCTCCTAGCCTCTTACCTCGGCGCTGGCGAGGTCCTCATCTACACTGTTACCGGGGCTGTTATGAGCGGGGATCCTAGGAAGATCCCGTATGCCCGGCCAGTGGATAGGATGAACTTCTCCGAGGCTGCTGAGGTGGCTAGGCTGGGTTTGAGGAAGTTCCATCCTAGGACCTTCGAGCCCCTGATAGGGAGCGGGGTGAGGGTTAGGATCACCCGCGTGGGGGGAGGCTCTGAGACTGTTATAGATGGTATAGGTGGTCCTCCCCCTGTGAAGGCCGTCACAGTATACGAGGACCTTGCAATGATCGTGGTCGAGGGTAAGACACTGCCCGGGAGGATAGGGGCCCTTGCCAAGGCCGCCGGGCTACTGGCCGGGAGGGGCGTGAACATAGTCTCGATAGTCCAGCCGCCCAGCGAGACTAGCATGGTGTTCGTGATAGAGTCTGGCCAGGCCGAGGAGGCCCTGGACGCGCTTGAGGACCTCAGGAGGGAGGGCTACGCTAGCAACGTCTACAAGGAGGGACACGTCTCCTCAGTGAGTGTTGTGGGGGAGGGCGTTATAAGCCCAGGCATGATGTCGAGAGTGCATGAGATAGCCCTGGGTGAGGGAGCTAAGGTTGTTGTGTGGAGCCCGGCCAGCCCCTCTATATCAGTCCTGGTGGAGCCCAGGCTGACCTGGAAGGTGGCTAACCTCCTACATGACGAGGTGATCCTGGGTGGATAGGGTTAGGGCGGCAGTCCTTGGAGGCACTGGCCTGGTAGGCCAGAGGTTTATCCAGCTCCTCGACGGGCACCCCTTCATAGAGGTTACCCACATAACCGGGAGGAGTAGCGTGGGCAAGCTCTACGGTGAGGCTGTAGACTGGAGGATGGAGGGCAGCATACCGGAGTGGGCTAGGGAGACCAGGGTTTCCCCCAGCGACCCTGAGCTACTGGCCAGGGAGGGTGTTGAGGTAGCATTCAGCGCCCTCCCGGCCTCTATAGCGGCTGATATAGAGGTGGAGCTAGCTAAGAGGGGGGTTGATGTGGCCTCCAACGCGAGGCCGATGAGGATGGAGCCTGATGTGCCTCTCCTGAACGGGGAGGTCAATCATAGCCATGTTAGGCTTGCCAGACTCCAGGGTGAGACTAGGGGTTGGAGAGGCGTTATACTGAAGAACCCGAACTGCAGCACCGCCATACTCACCCTATACCTCAAACCCGTCCTGGACGAATACGGCTTGGAGAGGGTTATGGTTACCACCCTCCAGGCGATAAGCGGCGCAGGCCTACGAGGCCTCCCAGCCATGTACATGGTGGATAACCTGGTCCCCCACATATCCGGGGAGGAGTGGAAGATAGAGAATGAGTCTAGGAAGATACTGGGCAACCTAGACGGCGGCAAGGTGAAGCACCTAGACCTGGAGATAACAGCCACTGCAACTAGGGTACCCGTGGTCGATGGTCACACTGAGGTGGTCTACACCAGGCTATCACGCAGGCCTGAGGGTGTAGAGGAGGTCGCAAAGGTGCTAGAAGAGTTCAAGAGCGCCCCCCAGGAGTGGAGCCTACCCACAGCCCCGGATAAGCCTCTAGTAGTTAGGAGGATGGAGGATAGGCCCCAGCCCAGGCTGGATAGGCTGGAGGGTGATGGTATGAGCGTTGTGGTGGGAAGATTGAGCCTAGTAGACTCTAGAGATGGGCCCTGGCTGAGATCGGTAATCCTAGGCCATAATACTATCAGGGGTGCTGCTGGGGCTGCTATACTAGCCTATGAAGTGTATAAGGCGTACCAGGATAAGGGTCTCCTATAGAGAAAGGGGGTTGGGAGCTAGGGCGTTGCCCTGCCCTCCCTGATCATCTTCTTTGCCTGCTCGTCCTCCACCTTATCTTCTAATATATCCTCGAATACTTCTTCAAAGTTGAGGGTTCTGGAGGGCTTCTCCGGGATGATACCCTGAGGCCTCATATACAACATTAAAATGATTATTAGGCCAAGACCAATTTGATATAACCATACCGGGTCGAATGGTACAATTGGGGCTAGCAATGGCTTTACTATATCCACAAACTTCTGCAAGATCATGACAAGAGCCACTCCAATAACAACTCCTGAATTATTAGCTACACCACCAACGATCATCATTGCCCATGGTATGAATGTCCATGAGAACCTTTGATAGTGTGTTGATACCACGGATCCTGTATGAATTGCTATTAGGGCACCGGCTAGTGCTGCCATAGCTGAGCTTATTATGATCACGTCCCTCCTAACCCTAGCTATATCTTTACCTAGGCTTGCCGCTGCCAATTCGTCGTCTCTTACTGCCCTCATCATTCTTCCTGCAGGTGAATTGGCTATTCTCTGAGCGTAGATGTACATTGCTAATGCTGTAAGTATCAGTAATATAGTGACTCCTAGTATAACTTTCTGCCCAAATACTGCTAGATATCTAGGAAGGAAGAGGCCTGTTGTTCCACCTACTAGTGGCTTCCAATAGTAGCCTATGGCCATTACGACCATTTCTGCTGCTGCTAATAGTAGTATTGCTAGGTATTCTCCTCTGAGCCTTAGGGCTGGATATGATATCAATAGTCCCATTAAGCCTCCTATTGCCACTGCTAACACAACTATTAGCATGAACATGATTATCCCTAGTTCAGGGTTCTGCGCAAAGAACTTGTCCATGATCCTGTCTAGATCCCTATTACCTAAGGGATCAGCATACATACTCCATAGCCTACCTATATCCTCCTCTGTGATTCTCCTTGATAATAGAGGATCCTCTTGTATCAACTTTATTATTTCATCTTTATAGAGAACTGACACTATGTAAGCGCTGAGCCTGTTACCTATGCTGGCCACTACGAATGCCCCAGCAGCTACGAATAGGTGTTTACCAAAGTTGGGTACACCCGTAAAGCCCGCCTCTAGATTGAGGCTTAGGGTTACTATAGTATAGGCTGCTATAAAGTATGCGAGGCTTTGAGCTAGGGTTACAACATCTATCTCTATGGGCATCACTCACCACCTCTTTAAACCAAGTCTGGACAGTATCCTATGCCAGTTGAGAGATGCAAGGCCCTGTGGAGCAACTAGAAGCATGACTACTATTGCACCTAAAGAGAATACTTGCCTATAGTTACCTAAGCTAATAGTCTCTCCGGTTAATGCACCCAATATAATCTGCGTATAATAGACGCCAAATTGCTCTAGGAAACCTATGAGTAAGCCCCCAATTGCCCCCCAAAATAGGCTGCCGAGGCCCCCAACTATGCTCCCAGCGAAGACGCTTACGATCAAGATCCACCCCATAGCTGGGTTCAGTTTCGTCGTCATGACCATTACGACTCCAGCTAAACCAGCTAAACCTCCAGCTATGAACCATGAGACCGAGTAGACTAGGTTAACGTTTATACCCAGAGTCTCGGCTAACTGGGGATTCTCAATGGCTGCCCTCATCGCAGTGCCGAACTTTGTTCTTGTTAAGAAGAGGTAGAATCCAATAGTCGATACCAGTAGTAGTAGGGGACCTAGTATTGATGACGCTGTTATCCCCATTATAGTGGGCTCATAACTAGATAAGTAGCCTGACCTAGGGTATGTTACTAGCTTCCTAAGATCCTTATCCGGTGACCGCTGGAATATATCCTCTAAGAAGTCTGCTGAAATGTTAAGTAACCCAACTAATATTATGTCTATACCTAAGGTTGCGATCATTAGTCCATCTATGCTTATCCCCTTCTTGGCTAGAGGCCTAAGGACGATTAGGTACTGGATTAGAGCAACTATCCCCACTACTAGGAAGGATACGGGGAGAGAAGCATAGTAAACCCCCCATGAAGGTCCAGTTTTGTAAATGCCCATGATCCACACTATTATAAGTACCATATACGAACCTATAGCCGCAAATGTTGCATGAGCAAAGTTTGGAACTCTACTAACAATATAGGTAAGAGTTAAGCTCATGCTTAACAGGCCAAGCACGCTAGCATAAGCCATGGTGTCCAGAAATAACTGTACATTCACTACCATGCCTTTCACCCCCTACTTTTTCAGACCTAGATATAGTGTACCTAGCTCTGGATGCTCGAGTAGCTCTCTAGCTTGACCTCTATACATAACTCTACCGCCAACTAGGAGTAGAGCTTTATCACCCATCTGCAGAGCCTTCTTGGCATTCTGCTCTACCAAAATGATTGTTATACCTAGCTCGTCTCTAAGCTTGATTATCTCTTTGAGTATCTCTGCCGCTAGCTTTGGAGCCAGAGCGGCTGTTGGCTCGTCAAATAGCATTAGCTTTGGCTTTCTTATGAGTGACATTGCCATGGCTAGTATCTGCCTCTGGCCCCCACTGAGGGTCATAGCCTTGTCCTTGAGCCTGGCCTTTAGAAGTGAGAATCTATCTAGGACCTCGCTTATCCTTTCCTCTGCTAGATCTGATGGAAGAGTATATGCTGCCATCTTAAGATTTTCCATAACTGTAAGTTGTGCGAAGATATTGTCTGTCTGGGGTAGGTAAGCCACCCCTGTCTTGGCTATATCATGTGGTGGTTTCCCTGTTATCTCCTCTCCCTCGAACTTTATACTACCCTTGTATATTTTTGTTAAACCGAAGATCGTTTTAAGCAACGTACTCTTACCACTGCCATTAGGACCTACTATGACAAATATATCCTTGGGTTCAACCTCCATGGAAACGTTAAAGAGTATCTGGAGCTTACCGTACCCAGCATCTATCCCATCTACCTCTAATATGGGAGCCATGTTGCTACCCCTCCAGGTAGCTCTTCACCACTACTGGATCCGTCATTACCTCGCTTGGCTTACCCTCGCTTATCACCTTACCTCTAGCCATCGCTATTGCATAATCAGCATACTCTGCGGCTATCTCGAGCCTGTGCTCTACTATGAGGAATGTTATCCCGAGGCCCCGGGTCATCTCCTTGAGCATTGCGAAGATCTGGTGGGCTAGGGTAGGGTTCACACCCGCCGCGGGCTCGTCCATTAGGACTAGCCTGGCCCCAGCCATTAGGCTTCTGCCTATCTCTACCAGCTTCATCTGGCCGCCGCTGAGCTCGCTTGACTTCCTGTTCCACATGTGGAGTATCTTGAGTTTTAGCTCTGTTATCATTGACTCCCTGATCGTCTTGGTCTCGAAGTCGATCCACCTGCTCTTTAGGGGGGCTAGGTACACGTTCTCCCCGGGGTTGCCTCTCTTGGCCGTTGCCAGGTTCTCCGTGACTATTAGGTTCTTGAAGAGTCTGGGTATCTGGAAAGTCCTCACTATGCCCTTGTGGTATATCTCGTGTGGGGGGAGCCCTGTTATGTCCTCGCCCTCGTAGATCACCTGGCCTGCGTCTGGCTTGTAGACCCCGCCTATGACGTTGATGAGCGTTGTCTTACCGCTGCCGTTGGGGCCTATGAGGAGTGTGAGGCTGCCCCTCTGAACCTTTATGTCTACCCCGTCTAGTGCCCGTAGGCCGCCGAATGTCTTTACTATACCCCTTGTCTCTATGATGTGACTGCTCTGCATCCCACTTTTACCCCCCGTTATCCCTGGGTTGATAAGCCGTGGGTACCCCCTTTTAAAGAAAGTTATGCCTGCTGAAACTCAATAGCCTTTAATCAATTCTTCTAATATTAAGAAAGGGGGGATGGCCCCCTTGGGGCTCTGGTTATAGGGCTATCCTGTATACCACTCTATGGAGTTGGTCGCGTACTTGTACATTCCTACGTTGACCCACTCGTACTGGCCTGGGCTGGTCTCTACTACCTCCCATAGGGCGTAGTCTGCGAAGGCCCTGTCTCCGGCCTCGTTTAGGACTATCTCGCCGGTAGTGCCGTAGAATACCCTGGCTGTTGTTGGCAGTATCTCCTTGACCTTGACCGGGTCGTAGTCGCCTACTGCCATTAGGGCCAGTGTTACTACCCAGGCTGAGTCATATACTGCAAAGGCGTAGGTGTCTGGGACCCTGCCTAGCTCCTCCGTTAGTCTCATATTTACATCATCATACTTATCGCTCTTAGCTGCCGCGAATATTGGGTTGATGAACTTGACTTGAGCGGCGAACTTGCCGGCTACGGGGTCATTTACTATCTCTGATAGTAGGGCTGTACCGTCGCTGCCGTACCACCTTACCTGCTTCAGGGTGTCGTATTGGTCTGCCTGCTGGAATACCTGGACTGCCTCGTTGAATGAGATTAGTAGTACACCCACCTTCTTACCTTCTCCCAGGTACCTGTTGACTAGGTCGTTTAGCTGTGCTACCTGCTGTGCGAAGTTGGGGTTCTTGGGGTCATACTCTATGGCCTCCACGACACCGTTAGGTACCATCTCTAGGAAGGCCTCTCTGCTTGACTCTATTAGGCCCCTACCCCAGTCGTCAGCCCTAACTAGAGCTATTACCACCTCAACACCGTCAGCCTGCATCACCTTTGCTATGGCTGGGCCTTGGATTAGGTCTGTGGGGCAGAACCTGTATACGAAGTCGTCGGGTATGGCTAGCTGTGGGGCTGTGCTTGATGGGCTTATGAGTAGTATCTGCTGGGTATCCGCTCTCTCCTTTAGGGCTGAGACCTCTGCGCTGGTCATGGGACCTAATATGAACTTTATGCCCTGAGCCACTATAGTGTCGAACTTCTGCTGGGCCACTGTCGGGTCGGTCTGGGTGTCCTCGATCACCATCTTGACTGTGAAGGGTGCTCCTGCTGCCTGGAGCCAGGCGTTTATGTCCTGCTCAGCGAGTAGGGCTGCTGCCCTGGCTGCCTCACCATAGCTGGCTAGGTCTCCGGTTAGTGGGAGGAGTACACCAATCCTAATCTCGCCGCTTAGCCCTGCGGCGGGGGCCTCGCCCTGGACTGTCTGTGTTTGGGTGACGGTGGTGGTTACTGGGAGTGTCTTGGTAACAGTTACTACCTCTCCCTCGCCTGCCACCACTGTTGTTGTGACTGTCTGTATCTGGGTCTCTGTCTGGACCTGTGTCTGGGTCACGGTTGTTGTAGTAACGTTGCCTGCTCCCGCGAAGTATCCCACTGCAATGCCTATGATGAGTGCGACCACCGCCATTGCATAGAGTGTTGTCTGGTTAGCCATGCCTTCCCACCCAACTCCTACCTATGGCTACTGGTATTAAGAGGTTCATGGGAATACCTATTTAAACTCTATGGTGCCTGGTATATCAAGGTTATTGAATAATAGTACAGGCATCCCACTAGGGGCCCGTGGGGTGGACGGGGATAAGGATCCTAGGACCCGGGGACGTGGACAGCCTCATGGATCCCCTGCTCATGGTGGAGGAGATCAGGAGGGTCCTCATGGATGAGGAGGCAGTGGAGGCCCCCAGGACCTCGCTGGAGCACGGGGGCTCATGGTTCGGCGTGATGCCAGCGGCGGGCAGGGGCTTCTACTCCCTGAAGCTGGTCGGCGTATACCCGGGCAACCCGGGCCGGGGGCTCCCCCTGGTCAGGGGCAGGCTCCTCCTAGTCAATGCACAGAGCGGGGAGGTTCTCCTAGACGCTGATGCGGGGCCCGCTACCGGGTGGAGGACAGCTGCAGCAACAGCCCTAGCATTGGAGCTGCTTGGGGGGACACGTGGGGTTCTGGGCATGATCGGGGCTGGGGTGCAGGCTAGGTACCACCTGGAGGTTTTGACCCGCCTCTACGATTACACCCGGGTCCTTGTATACTCTAGGAGTAGGGGTAGGGCTGAGGACCTTGCACGCCGCTACAACGGCTCCGCTGCCAGCCTGGAGGAGGTCCTCAGGGCTTCTGACGTGATTGTAGCAGCTACAACTGCTACTGAGCCAGTGGTGCGTGGCTCCATGCTGGGTGAGGACGTGGTTGTAGCCAGTGTGGGGGCTCCCAAACCCGTTAGGGAGCTTGACGGGGAGACGCTCTCCAGGGCATCATGCATACTCATCGACACCCCCATGGTGCTCGAGGAGAGCGGGGACGTGACGCCTAAGACCGCCCCTAGGCGCAAGATAGCCGAATTGAGGGGCCTGCTGAGGGGCAGGGAGAAATGCCCGGGGAGCGGGGTTAGGGTTTACAAGAGCGTTGGTCGCCCACTATTCGACCTGGCCGCAGCTATACTCCTCCATGACAGGCTAGAGCATGTTCCTTAGCACATCCCTAGCACTAACCATGCCCAGCGGGGCCCCGCTATCGTCCACGACTGGCACGTGCCTTATATTATAATCAACCATCTTGCATACAGCCTTAACCACCGGATCATTAGGCCTCACGGTGACAACGTTCCTAGTCATCACATCCCCCAGTTTCTTATCCAGCCCCACCCCGCCAGCTACCATGTCTAGGAGGTCCCTCTCCGTGAATATTCCCACCAGCCTGCCAGCATCAACCACGAGCACGCTAC
This sequence comes from Desulfurococcales archaeon, assembly GCA_015523445.1. Lineage (GTDB taxonomy): Archaea > Thermoproteota > Thermoprotei_A > Sulfolobales > Acidilobaceae > S012-22. The sequence goes on from WAKG01000086.1 coordinate 8,957, forward strand.
CAACATTATTCTCCTTCATGATCCTAACGGCGGTCTCAACAGTCTCCCCGGGTGAGAGGGTTACCAGGCTAGTCCTCATTATGTCCCTTACGAGCACCACTACACAACACCCAACATAATAT
>WAKG01000087.1 GCA_015523445.1 Desulfurococcales archaeon
ATATTTTATAGTAAGTAATTAATGTTATTTTTTGTCAATTGTCTTCTAATACGGTCACATAAGAATATTTATGGAAGCATGTATATTAGAAAATTTTGTGGGGATTTTGTTGGGACATCATTGTATAGGTGATTTATGGCCGTAGATCTGGATTGGAGGGAGTAGGTGGTGTCTGAAAGAGTCTCTGGGATTACTATGATAGCGACGTTGGGATTCGGTATAGACTTTATAGTGAGGAGGCTTGCTGATCTTCGTGGAGAATCTGTTTCAAGGATTGTGGTGGTGGGCTTATATACTGATAAGTCGAGTTGGCAAAGGATAGAGCAGACATATTCGATTTTGGCTGCGTATCTTACGGGTCAGGGTATAGGGTCTAGGCTTGAGCGCATAGATCTTCATAAGGGTGGTCTTGTACGTCAGGCTAGGGATATTATTGCTAGGACTATGGCTGAGTCTAGTGATGACTTGATTGAGCTTTATCTGACTGGGGGTCCTAGGATACTTCTCGCCACGTTCTATACGGCGGCTCTTACACTCTCTAGGGTATGGGCTGAGAGGATACGAATCTCGGTGTATGGGGAGGGGTTTCCAGCGTCTCTGACTGTCGAGACGAGTGTGCTGCTTGTCTTAGCTAGTATAGATGAGGTTTCTAGGAGGATCTTGGAGTATATACGGGATGGGTACAATAATGTTCATAATCTGCGTGCTGCTTTAGGGTTGCCGAGAAGTACTCTCTATAAGAAGCTTAAGGATCTAGAGGATCTCGGTTTAATCGTTAGGGTTGGGCGGGGGGAGTTCCGTGTCCATCCCTCTCTGGATCAGGTTTTCTAATGTCTAAGAATCCTGGACTAATATTTACACTAGAGTGCAATTATAGTGGTTTCATTGCTATACTGGTATGGTATATTAGCTCTAATAGTTAGACATATATCCTCTGAGGAGCATAATAGATAACTTAGAGGTGAATACGGTGGAAAAGGAACCGGCGGAGGCCCGGGCCAGAAGGGCGGAGGATGTTATAGCAGATATACTAGCCTACTTTGCAGCCAAGAAGAGGTACAGCTATGTAGATATGCTAGGGAACGCCCTAGACAACATTATAGCCCTTGAGGCCTTGAAGGACGCTATAAGGGATTTCAAGTCCTCCTGCATAGACCATCCGGGCACGGATGAGGAGGCCATCTGCCCACATATATCTGCTGAGGACCTAGAAAGGGCGGCACAGATCCTATCCAGCACTCTGGCCAAGAGCGATACAAAGGAGCTCATACTAGTCACCAGGGAGATATACGTGAGGGCCCTGGCCCGGGCTCCCAGGTTCTCCCATAAGATCCAGTCGGGAGGTGAGGGATATTGAAGGCGGTGAGTGTGAGCCTGGGAGTATCTTTCCGCGTGCTAGTTAACCAGGAGAGCCTTAACATGGCCGAGAGCGTAGGAAACGTTACTAGGCACAGGAAGGCGCCTATAGTCGTCAGGATAGATGACACGTACAAGCTACTATACGTACCCGTCGTCAGCGGCATGAGCCTAGCACATCACTACCAGAGGCACCTTGCAAGGGCAGCCAGCGATATGGGGCTAAGTGTCACAAGGATGAGCATGCTTGGATACTTTATGAAGTTTGCCGACGACAAAATAATCAAGAGCTATTACCCAGAGGTCGCTGGTAAGGTAGATAAGAATGACCCCTGCAAGAGCGAGAAGGCTATAGTAGAAACCTGCACGGTAGCAGATGTCGGGGGCTTCCTATACACAGATGGGCTGGTGAAGAGGACAAGCAGGTTCAGCTTCTCATACCTAGTACCAACCATAGACACAATACAGTCAGGGGGAGTCGGTAGCATCCCCCAGCTCCACATTAGGTTCACGCCAGAGGCCAGAAGGAGGGAGCAGATACCCTTCTACAACGATAACTCGAGCGCGCTATACACGGCAACATTCCTGCTAGAGGTTGACGGCATTTCCAGACTGGATGTCTGCCAGGCTCTAAGCAAGAACCCGGCCTCCAGCCCTGCAAGCCTGGGCAGAGATGAGCAGAGGAGGAGGTTCGATGCTAGCGCTAAGGCATTGATAGCAATGCTTGGCAACCTAGCCTTCGGCGCCAAGAGGAGTAGGAACTTGCCACACTGGAAGATCCAGAGCGCTGTCGTCACTGGAGTAGTAGGTATATCACCCTTTGTCCCCTCCAGCGGCCATACGCCCAGGTACATAGGGGAGACGCTGGAAAGGATAAAGGCGCAGAGTAGCCAGGGTATAATTAAGTCCTTCACCATAGCAGCCTACAATGATGAAGGTATAGATACTGGAGACGTCAACACATACAACACGATCGAGGAGGCAATAGCCTCCGTAGCGGCCTGGATAAAGGAGAACTACTTCGCCTAGCCCCAGGAGGGACCCCACAACATGAAGGACAAAACCATCCCGGTTTTTCTCTACTCAATCCTAAGGGTACACTGGGGATATATTATAAGGCAGCCGGGGGCCACTGCTGCACAGGCAGCATACATACTCCCCCCGCCAACAACGGTTATCGGGGCATTCGCAAACCCCCTGGCAAGGATCCTAGGTGTCCCAGACCATATAGAGGGGAGGAGGAGGGCTGGCCTGCCAGTCCAGAACAGGTACATGGAGTGCCTCATACACGCAACCCTGGCCGCCGGGGCTGGCTTAGTTCCGCAATCAACCGCTATCGGCGTAGCTACATACGAGGAGCCATCCAGGATTATGGGGACACCCTATAAGGGTGGAGGCGCGTACCAGGCCGCCGTGAAGAGGCCCATCTATATGAGTGCAACAGAGCTCCTACCAGTCCAGGCAGCCGGGGCCGCCAGCGCCCCCGGAGCCTTGATAGCCATAGCCTGGCTGGCCGACATATCTAAACTATCCGAGTGCCTAGGGTATACCGTGTCTCGTAGGGATATTGAGGCGGCAGCATGGGGGGTCTACAGGCTAGGGAGTAGGGAGGGCATTGCCCACATACACACTGCGGGAGCCATAGGAGAGGGCCAGCTCGAGGTCAAGACTGACGAAGCCTATAGATCTATACTCTACCAGGACACCTCATGCGTAAATATTAGTAGGGGGCTTGCCTCCAGGATCGCCATGATAGGCCTCAACTACAAGGAGCGAGAGTACCTAGTTCCTAGTGGAGAGTTGATCGGAACAAACATTCTCACACCACCCTCAAGGCCTACCACGTTCTACCTTAGGGACCCGGGATGTAGAGCTGCAGGTTCTAAGGCCGAGGTTAACGGTGTGAGGCTAGACCTATACCTAGCCTATAGGAGGTGAATACGGCGTGGCTGAGATTGAGATTAAGCTATTGGAACCGGAGATGCTGGGACGCAGGTTCCAATACGCCTTTCTCAGCTTCTCCGACACAGTTACGCTGCGTCCAAGCCTCAACTCGGCAATATTTACCTCTGCCAGGGATTATGTAGAGAGTGTTGAAGAAGTACTGAAGGCTATAACGGGTAGCCTGGCATGGCCTGAAACCACACGGAGAAAGGGTAAGTGCCACACAATCACGCTCGATAGGCATAGGATAGAGTGTACCAGGCTGGACAAGGGGCCTAACCTTTACCAGGCAGGAAATAAGAGCGACCTCAAGAACCTTACGAGCGCAGGTCTAGACCAGTGCAAATACGTGACGCAGAAGTGCGACGAGACAGTTGCATGGACACACGCAGCGGTCAGCTATGCCGTAAGAGTCATTGAGAATGAGGGCCCACTAAACGGCCCTGCAGCCTACGACATACCATGGCTTGCACGAGCCACTCTCTTCACTAAGATAAGGAGTATCCGTGGTGCTGCAGAGGCCAAGGAAAAGAGGATAGATATAGATACGCTAGGCACGATACTGCTGGGAGGAGCCCTATCCTACCTAGGCACCCATAGTATAGCAGACCAGAGACTAGAGTTTTACATACTCCCAGATTACCCATCCACAGCATACAAGGTACTCCGCCAAATAGCAGCCATAGATGGGATAACAGGCAATCTAGCAGCGAAAATAGCTAGGCTAGCAGGAGAGATCTCGGTAAGCCTAGAGCAGGCTCTCGCCTTCTCAACCGCATCACTAATCCACAAACACGCGGCTATAGCTCAGAAGGCTGGAGTGGATGTGGATGAGGCCCTTGCATCCGGCAAACTCTACATGGTGCAGCCGGGTAGGAGGGCGCAAGTAAGGGCTGGCATACCCCTAACCAACATAATCCTCCACTCCTATGACGAGGCAACCATACGAGCCCTAGACTGGCTAGTCGGAGAGGCCCTACGGCAGAGGGACAGGGAGGGTGGTAGAACAGCGAAGAACGTAGCTTCTATATGCATGAACAATATGTTCATACAGGTGCTGGCTGGCAGCTCCGGCGACGTCCACCTAAGAGACTGTACGAGGGCGCTAGCAACAGTATACGAGTATGAGAAGGTAACTACCAGCTTCAGGGAGGCAGCGATAGCTCTACTCCTGAGGCTGGAGAGGGAGGTCCTACGCATGCTATCGAGGGTTTAACCCGGGTGGATGCGGTAATGTTAAGGCCTATCATGGAGTTAGCCTATCAGGACCTAGCCAATGGAAGGATACCCCTAGTGGTAGCCCCCACGGGTTACGGGAAGACCAGGGCAAGCCCCGAGATCTATCATAGAGCTAGAAGCGATGGATTAGCCTCGGGGCTCATACACGTGGCTCCCCTAAGGAGCTTGGTCCAGAGGATTTATGAGGAGACGTTCCGTAGCCACGGCGGGGCCTACCAGATGCACGATCCTAGGCCCGGGCCCGACAAGAGCCCCTATCTCCTTCGGCCCCTAGTAGTTACAACACTAGACTCATTCACGCTCAACATGTATAGGATCCCGGTGCTCGAGTCCCTTAAGATAAGGGAAGGCCTTAGCTATGGCCACTATTACCCGGTGTACACCAGCGTCCTCTCCTCCATAATAGTGTTCGACGAGGCCCACCTCTACCTATCCGATGAGGCCCTCGATCGAGGTGTAACAGTTGACTCTCTACGTGCCCTAGTAGAGTTCCTATCCAAGGCGGGTACTAGCCTAATGATCGAGACCGCGACTATGCGCCCCTCAACGTTATCCAGCCTTGCGGCAGCCATAGGAGCCTCTGGAAGGGAAGTGGTGATTAGGCTCCCCTCCTGCCCAAGGTCCCCCTACGAGGCTAGGCTACAGGAGACGCTCACGGGGATCGGAGAATACGGGGTTAACGTTGAGAGGACTATGGATGAGGCGTGGTTGGAGGAAAACTCTGGTATACGGTGGAAAACAAGGGTCTACAAGGGCTGGGGTAGAGCATTAGCTGTAGCCAAGCGATTGTCCCGGGAAGGCCGTGTCCTGATAGTAGCTAACACTGTATCGAAGGCAGTGGAGCTCTACAGCAGGCTTGGGGGAGATGCACTACTAATCCATGGCCGCCTCACAACGTGGGACCAGAAACGCGTGGTAGACCAGCTGGGCAGTAATGGGCCTCCCAGCATAATAGTCTCGACCCAGGTCATAGAGGCTGGCGTAGATGTCAACTCTATTGCAGTGATAGCCGAGGCAGCACCTATCGAGAATCTAGTCCAGAGGGCGGGGAGAGCATGTAGGAGGGGCCAGGCTCTGGAGTGGTGCAGGGAAAACGATGCCCTGGTGGGTATAGTAGTTGATGGTAGGGATAGTGGAGTCTATGATAGAGATGAGGTTGAAGCCTCTCTATCCGCCCTAAAGTCGGTGCTAGGCCAGGATAGAGAAGTGGATTGGAGGCTTCCCTGCCCCTTTAAGTCACGGGAATCCTATACAAGCCTCATAGCCGAGGCCGACCTGCTATCCACAAATACTAACCCTCCAGCCCGCGGTAGCAGGGGCACTATACACTCCCTCCTATCATACTTCCTGGAGAAGGATGGGGTTCCAGACTTCATCGAGGAGGTGAAGAAGCTGGCGGGATGGTGTGGACTCGTCAGGAACACGATAATAATGCCGATAGCCATAGGAGGAGACTACGTGATCACTAGCCTACAATGGGCACTAACCCATGCAAAGCAGATACTCGAGCTAGACCTCGAGACCGGAGCTCCGATCCTTGTAGGAATCCCTCTAGTTGATGATGTACCCGAGGCTCGAGGCCCCGCAATCAACACCTGGAGGACCTACAGGTCTGCAAAGGGAATGCTTCACGACCAGGACTGCTACAGGCTCCTAGCTAGCCTAGCGAGTGACGAGAGGATGGTTGCAAAGCGGTCGGGGGCTAAGGTGACAGTCTATAGATGGGCGCTGAGCGGTAGACCGGGCTCCTACGAGCAGGGAATAGGACTTATAGCCGATCTGGATCAAGAGGGGTGAACCATGGTGGAGGAGCCCTGTGCATATTATGACCGTCAAAGGGAATACTGTCATCCCCTCTACAAGCATAGCCTAAATGTATCGAGATCTATAGAATACCTTTTCCGGGACAGGCTGGAGGTGGAGCCTCCTGCTGCTCGCATCCCCGGCTTGACTAATAGGCTTCTAGAGGCTGGAATCATAGCAGGAGTGCTCCACGACGTAGGCAAGGCCAGTATCCATTACCAGAAGAGGGTGAGGATAGGCAGGCCAGGAGGATTCCAGTACCACGAGTATGTAGGTGCACTAGTCCTCTCAGAAGCCTCTGGCCTACTAATGGATGAGATGAAGCTGGAGGAATCCGCCCTACTTCTCCTAGCTGCCGGAGCTGTAGCCAGGCACCATGCAGCCATGAAGAATAGGCACCCAACAATACTCCTGGGAGGAGCTATACTCGGCGGTATAAGCCAGGGCATAGGGGGAGAGAGGAAGAGGCTTGCCGACGAGCTATATCGAGCCGCTAGTAGCCTAGACCAAAGCCTGGTAGAGAAGGGAGTGCCACTAGAGCTACTACCACCATGGGCCGTAGAACCGGTTCTAGAAGCGTTAGAAGAGATAACGTATCTTAGTAGGGATGCAATGATAAGCACCCTCAAGGAGAGCATACCTGCAAGGCGCCTAGCCGAGAAAATAATAGGCGGAGCAAGTAATCAACTAATAAAAAACAGTAGCCGGGCCAAGGCCACAAGCATAGTGATAGGCCTCCTCTACAGGCTTACAGGCTCCCTAATAACCTCTGATATCCTAGTAGCTGGCTGTGAGAGGAGGCCTGGAGAAGGACCTGAGAAAGCGTATGCTAAGAGCTGGATGAGGGAGCTAATGCTGGGCCATGACGCGGTGGAGGCATGTACTAGACTTGTCGGAGAAGCCTTTAGTCACAATCCAACCTAGACACTAGAACACACTAGAACAAGGCTATTGAGCCAGATATTCTAGGCTGAGGAGCTGGGGATCCCATGGACAGGATATTAGAAGTACGGTGGGGAAAATAGTTTCTACGATATTAAATTTACATCACTAAACTCATTGCAGGCAATGGGGGCAAGACTCTACGCTCTAAGATACGCCACCACGAAACTAAACTGCCACGCGCACTCTACCACTATAAAAGGCCTAGTAAGGAACTCAAGCTAGAGCCACTATCAAGAGAAACCCGGCAACTCGTAACCCTTGAAACTAGCCCCGGAGAGGCAATGCTAGGTGCTTCAAGGACCATGAGCGGCGAGCATACCCAGAATACCTTATAATAGGCTTCAACTTCGACATAAAGCTAATACCCGTATAAAACTTAGATTCAACCCATACACCGGAACTCCTTCTAAAATCAAATCATATATGGTTAGAGCCTTACCTCTTATAAACACAAAACTATAATTCTTAAACAGGGAAGTCCAGTGAATCGCACACCACGCAGTAATTGTAGCGAATATGAGATGTATAGTTATGTATATAATAATCTAAAAAGAAGGTTTCCAAAACATAAAGGATGGAATGTATATAAACAGCCATATAGGAGAACTTATATACCAGATTTTCTTGTAGAAAGGAGAAATGCATCTGGTGTAATAGAGAGAATACCTGTAGAAGTTAAGAATGAATGTTATATACATAATGGGCATTTAAAGCAGCTCACAGATTATATGCGCCGCTTGGCAGGGCGTAATGTAAATATTATCATGGGAATATTAGTTGTTCCATCTAAGTCAGAACTCTCTGATACTCTAAGGGATAGAGTAGGAAGACATAATATAAAAATTATAAGACTTAGGAAGTGTAAATGCATATAATCTTGTAATATTTTATTAGGTAGATTATGGATTTTCTTGTAGTCTTTATACTTGATTACTCTATTGTTATTTGGATATATTTTAGTACAAATGATTTATTTTGTACTAGTATCTCTCTATTAAGCATTTTTAGTAGTTCTTTTAGTAATATTTTATTTCTAAATCTAATATTGAATTTTATGGTTAATTGCTCGATTGAACCAAGGGTTCTTGAT
>WAKG01000088.1 GCA_015523445.1 Desulfurococcales archaeon
GTCAGATGTGTATAAGAGACAGATAGGAGAACATGTAAAAACTGGTATAAACATAAAAATATCTAGAAAAATTATAAGAATAATTGGTGGTAAAGGTCCATTAAAATGGTCTATATTCATAGTTGCTGAGGGAATCACTTAATAGAGTAGATCATCAGCAATATTCCAAAAAATCAGGTATAGACTTAGACACATGACTACAGGACCCTACTGAATCAAAGTTATAATCGTTGTGTATAAGATAATTAATTATTAATTATCGTATCTATCGTTGATAATGACGTTATGACGGTGTTATAGAGAGGCGTCATAGCTGGAATCGTGGATAGATCGATGAATTGGGGCTTGTTACCTGAGCTACCAAGTATAGGTTTTACTCAATGAAGGGGTTGGGATGGTTTATTATCACCTGCGCGACCTCTGGCCTCATCATGTGGGATGGTGGTGTTTGGCCTGACCGTAGCATCTTCCTCAGCTTGGTGCCGCTTATCCTTATCCTGTCCTCGTCGCTGTGTGGGCATGTCTTCTCTGTTGTCATGCCTCCGCACTTTTTGCAGTAGAAGGCTTCCCTTATGAATAGGGGGGTTATGCCTAGGTCTGGAAACTTATGGAATAGATCCCAGGCATCATACGGCCCGTAGTAGTTCCCAACCCCGGCGTGGTCTCTGCCTACTATGAAGTGGGTTGCTCCGAAGTTCTTCCTTACTATGGCGTGGTGTATCGCCTCTCTGGGGCCAGCGTAGCGCATATTCATCCTTAGGGCTGCTAGTACTACTACGTTCTTCGGGTAGTAGTGTTTTATTAGGGCCTTGTACGCCTCTAGTATGGCCTCGTCCTTGTAGTCGCCCGGCTTCTTCCAGCCTATGAGGGGGTTTATGAATAGGCCATCGGTAAATGTTAGCGCGGCCTTCTGGACGTACTCGTGGCCTAGGTGGGGTACGTTCCTGGTCTGGAATGCTGCTATAGTCCTCCATCCCCTCTCTTTGAAGAGTACCCTGGTTTCTCTTGGCCATAGAGTATAGTTCTCGTGAGGGTTGGGTACTTGACCCACGAGCTCTATTCTGCCTCCCATCAGTAGATTCTTCATGGACATGGTATAGGCTACCCCCGGATGGTTTGGATCGGTTGTCCTATACACCTTCTCCGCGTGCCTCTTCTTATCCCATGCATATATCTCCTCGATTGTCATAACCGCTATGGGAATACCCTGGTGTGTTAGTAGTATGTCATCCCCCTCCCTGGCACCCCTAAGGTCCTCGGGGTTAACGTCAAGCACGATCGGGATAGTCCAAGGTATGTCATCGCTCAACCTCATATTATCAAGTACACTTTCATAGTCATCTCTGGCTAGGAAGCCCTCTAGGGGGCTGAATACACCATGAGCAAGATCCTCAAGATCTATAGCTCTCTCAAGCGGGATCTCAAGGCTCAGGAAATCCCGTGCTTCTCCCAGCAGAGCTTCCCTTCTCCTGCCACGAGCAACTCTATAGACTAGCCTGCCTCCATGCGGCCTCGAGACCACAGTATTCACCCTTGAGGGTGGAGGATGCTAGGGGGATATATTGTGGTTAAGATGGAGGTTGGTGGACCGGCCGGGATTTGAACCCGGGGCCTCCCGGATGCCAACCGGGCGCTCTTCCAGGCTGAGCTACCGGCCCATTCCACTCTCGAAGGCTCTTACTGTAGGGATTAAAGCTTTAGCGGTTGGCTGGTGACAGTCGATCATGCAAGGGTGAGGGATATAGAAGTCCTAGTAGTCGAGCCAGGAAGTATGGAGGGCGAGGCTAAGGCGCCCCCCTCTAAGAGCTACACGCACCGGGCATTACTGGCTGGGCTGATTGCCAGTGGAAGAAGTATTATATGGAACCCCCTGGAGAGTAGTGACACACTAGCCAGTGTGGAGCTAGTGAAAGCCTTGGGAGCACATGTCGAGTGGGGCATAGAGGTGGCTAGAATACTATCCGAGGGGCCTAAATGGGGCCAGCCATCTGTAAACTGTAGGGAGTCAGGGACGACTCTTAGACTAGGAGTCGGAGTGGCATCGCTACTAGATAAACCCTTCATACTATATGGTGAGGGGAGGCTGAACAAGAGGCCGATAAAGCCCCTCCTAGATTCGCTAGCGAATCTAGGAGCCTCATTCTTAGATGCAGGAGGCTATCCTCCAGTAGCGGTCAAGGGCCCCATAAGGCCTGGCACAACCAAGTTAGATGCAAGTGACAGTAGCCAGTTCCTCTCAGCCTTATTAATGGCTGCTTCAGGAGTCGAGGGTGGAGTTGAGGTAAGGGTAGAGGGGCTGTCGTCTAAGGGGTATGTTGATGCTACTGTAGAGGTATTAGAGGCTTATGGGGCTAGGATCGAGAGGGAGGGTTATGACTGGTTCCGGGTTGAAGGCCCTCTGAGAGCTTCCACGTACTACACGCCTGGAGACTGGAGTAGTGCAGCCGTACTACTAGCCGTGGCTGCGGGTACCGAGGGTAGGATTAAGGTGTTTGGGCTACGGTACCCGGATCCACAGCCTGACTCCAGGATAGTCGGGATCCTAAGGGACTATGGGGCAAGAATTACTATTGGGGGTGGATGGGTGGAGGTAGAGGGTGGTAGGTTAGCTTCGGTGGAGGTTGATGTAGACGAGTCGCCAGACCTTGCACCAGTTATAGCAGCCCTGGGTGCAGTTGCATGCGGTAATACAAGGATATGTGGCATCTCAAGGCTTAGGATTAAGGAGAGCGATAGAGTCTCAACGATCCTAGGCATACTACGCGATGCGAGTGTCGAGGCTGGGCTGGATGGCGAATGCATTATTATCAGGGGACGCTGTGGCAGGCTGGAGGGAGGATATACTCTGGACGCACGGGGAGATCACAGAATAGCTATGGCTGCAGCACTCCTAGCCTTAGCATCTAAGAGAGGGGGGTTAGTTAGGGGCTGGAGAAGTGTAGATAAATCCTACCCGGCATTCTGGAGGGACCTCGAGAGGCTGGGTGCACGGCTCCATGTACAAGGGCAGGATTCTAACTCTAGTTGACTGGGGAGAGAGCCACGGATGCTGTATAGGCGGGGTGCTAATAGGTCTACCCCCAGGAATACCCGTTGATGTAGACAGGGTTAACTCCGAGCTGGCTAAGAGGCGGCCTGGGGGTAGGCTAACAAGCCCGCGCCAGGAAGAGGATAGGCTAGAGATACTGTCAGGTGTATATAGGGGATATACAACTGGGGCTCCCCTAGCTTTTATCATAGCCAA
>WAKG01000089.1 GCA_015523445.1 Desulfurococcales archaeon
ACGCTATAGTCCCCACGAGCGCCCTCTTCCTGGCATTGGCAAAGTATGACTCTACAACTACCTCCCCGCCCTCTAGTCTTAGCAGCACCCCACGAGCGTGGCTGAAGTCTCTCTCCAAGGAGCCCTTAGGCCCCTCGACTTTAACCCTCATACCGTCAATCTCAACTCTAACGCCCTCAGGGATCTCAACCCTCTTCTCTACATGCACATCCTTAGCCATCCCAGCAATACCCCTATCTACACCAGGGACGCCTATCGTTTGTTAGGAGGTTTAAATGCGCGAGCCACTAGCCTGGCCTGAGAGGATCAGTCTTGCAACCTCGCTGAACCCCCTCCCACCTGGCAGGGATGCAACATAGTCTACAATAGACTTAACAGTTTCATCAGCATCCCCAGGAGCAGCTGAAAAGCCTGCAACCCTAAGCATAGGTATATCATTACCGCCATCGCCCACAGCAGCAACCTCCCTCAGATCCACTCCCAGGAGCCTAGCAGCGTACATCAACCCAGCATCCTTACCCCCACCCCGGGGCTGCACGTGCAAGGCATAGCCGCTCAAGTATGCAGCGTATCCCATCCTCTCAGCCAGCCTTGCACCCTCAACCAGAAGCTCAATGGGACCACTAAAGGAAAGGTCATGCACCCTAAACATATTCTGCCAACTCTGTCTCAGACCTAGAGACTCCAGTGCCTCTACAAGCTCCTCACCAGGCCTCCCATTACAGACATGATGCATTACACCCCTATGGAGCACTAGGCACCCGTTCTCCCCAATCACAGGCCCCCGGGCACCTATATATCTGGCAACACCAGCAGTAACCGGAAGGCTATTTCCTGATGCAAGAGACACTATAACCCCTTTCGACTCGAGGAGCCTGATAGCCTCAATCGCCTCAAGCTCAAGTAGTAGATCACCTCTTCTCCTAGTCAGAGTGCCATCAATATCTGTAACCACAAGCCTAACCACAATCCACCCCCTAGTGATGCTCCCCGGGAGTATATAGGAATAAGTAGATCCACATTACAGTATTATCTAGTGTATGGAGTGGTTCTGGGGTGTCGCCTCTTGGTGAGGACTATAGATGAGATACTGGTTTCGCATGCCATGACTAAGAACCCTGTAGTGATCAATCCTAACAAGACAGCGCTGGAGGCTGCAAGGCTGATGAGGCAGGTTGGTGTGAGCGCTTTGCCAGTGGTGGATTCGAATAGGAGGCTCGTAGGTATTATAACAGAGAGGGATTTTGTGTGGAAGATAGTTGCAGAGGAGAAACCCTATGATACACCCGTCTCCGAATTCATGACGAGGAGTCTGATTGTAATCAATGAAAAGGAGACGCTGTCAGAGGCGTTGAGGCTGATGAGCAAGTTCAAGATTAGGCATCTCCCCGTGGTGGATGATAAGGGGAGCCTGGTGGGGATCATTAGTATTAGAGATATAGAGGCAGCAGTGATCTAAGGCCTTCCTTCGGGGGGTACCCTACCCTCAACACTATGCTCTACCTGCTTTATCAGGCCCTCCATGCTTAGTGTGGATAGGCCATATTTCTTAAACACTTCATACTCCTGGATATTGACTGAGACAAGGAGGAGGTTCCTGGATATAGCGGTAGCAGCGATTATAACGTCTATATCACTCCTAGACTCGCCGTGGTACATGAGGTCGGCGCTTATCCTGGCTGCAGTGGATAGTATCTCTCTATCAGGATATATAATATGATAAATCTTCTCCAGCCTGGCTATATGGTTACGGGGATCCCCGATCCTATAGTAGATGAAGGCGGCTGCAACCTCGTAGGCGCTTAAGGCGGAGAGGTAGATGTCCAGCCTGGATAGGAGTAGCTTGAGCAGGTTGGCCCTGCTCCTGGCATGGAGCCATATAGTGGTCCTCGAGTCCACCAGTATAGACTCGTGCGAGGCCAACATTACTGGATCACATCCTCCTCTTCCTAGATAGAAGGGAGTCTATGTCATCGACAACGTCATCGGGTACCTGAGTCTCGCTCAACACCTTATCTAGCTCCGTGTTCTTCCACGTCTCTATAAGCAACTGTATAACCTCGTCGTAAGACCTGGCCTTAAGCTTCTCCCTAAGCATCCTCAGCTTATTCCAGGTTTGCTCATCAACCGCTATGGTCTTCACCTGGCTACACCCCCACACCCCGGCTATGATCCCATATAGAGCTCTAATAGATCCCTAGGCACCCCATTACTCTTAATTATACGTGAGAAAATTTTAGCGCTGAGCCTAGGTATCCTCTCCTTAGTAACCATGTCCACGCTGAAGAGGCCGAACTTCAGCCTGAAGCCCCGAGACCACTCATAGTTATCGGTGAGAGCCCAATGCATATATCCTCCGACCCTGAAGCCGTCCTCCACAGCTGCCTCAAGCGCCCTGATATGAGAGACCGGATACCTGGGCCGGTAGTAGTCCCTGGCATCAGCGGTTCCATTCTCAGTCACGTAAACCGGGACCCCGTACCTGCTCACCATGCTTATGGCATCGTAGAACCCCTCGGGGGACATCTCCCAGCCAAAGTCGTCACATGGCCTTCCAGACTTGGACAATTCATTAGCTATACAGGCGTACCCGTACCCTCCTACGCCCTCAAACTCTAGTACAGGTATACCTTCAGGGGCCTTCTCCTTCCTGGCAACTATCCTTGTATAGTAGTTGAGCCCTATTCAGTCCAGCCTGCTGGCAAGGTGGGCGACTCTACTACGCTCTCCGTTAAGGTCGGGGTCATATAGGTCCCTGCTCCGTGCATCTAGTATAAGCTCGTTGTGGAAGTAGTTGTAGCTAGAGCTTGCCTTCTCATCCCTCTCAGGATCCAAGGGATATGCTGGTATAATGTTGTGTATGATACCCACTATAGCAGAGAACCTAAAGGATGTAGACCTAAACGTGGAGCCTAAGTTCCCCGACTTTTCCAAGTACTTCGACGATCTAACTAAGGACTACTTCGATATGGATATAAACGACTTCAACAGCTTCGTCTCATCCACACCTTGGACAATGTATAATTGGTTCTTCTATATACAATATTCCACTCATAGGCGAGAATAGCTGAAATGAGAACTTCGGCAAATACTTCAATGTCGAGGTCCAGGATATAATGGAGAAGATACTAGTAACTCTAGTGGATAACTAGGAGAAACTAATGAAGTTATATAGGATATGGTGTCTTCCTATCATATTACATTAGTGATAGAATAGTCCTTCTATATAGAGGAGATGTTATGGAGGAGGAAGACGCATCTAAGGTGCTAGACGAGCCTGCACATCCCTATACAAGGATGCTTCTCGACTCGATACCAAGGCTAGGCTCAAAGTGGAGGGGCAAGCTAAGGCTTCACGAGCCTCCCCGTGGAGGCAGGGGGCGGGAGGGATGCTTATTTGCAGATAGATGCGAGCTAAGGTTCAGTCAGTGCTTGGAGAGGCCTGAGCTGGTAAGGTATAATGGGAGGAGGGTGGCATATTGGTTATATAAATAAAATATATTATAATTAAGTTATATTTATATAATTATTCATCGATATAGATTTATAATCCTGTATTATGTATCTATATTCTACTAGTGAAGGACTAGTTAAGGGTGTGCGTCCATGGAGGCCAGAGCATTTGCTGCGATAATGCTAGCCATCCTAATGATGATACCCTACATAGCAGCGGTACCCAGAGCGGGATGGAATAGTGACTGGAGTAGCAGGCCTGTGGAGCTGATAATCCCATACAATGTGCCGCAGCAGGTGAACTCAACGGTATACTACGAGGTTAGGGGAGACGAAATCTACATGATAAACCTGACGAGCGGGGAGGAGAAGAGGATAAACCTATTTGGAGTCAACTGGTTCGGGTTCGAGACGCCAGACCACGTAGTCCATGGCTTATGGGCTAGGAACTGGGAGGATATGCTGCTACAAATAAAGAGTCTAGGATTCAACGCCATAAGGCTACCATTCTGCACCGAGTCAGTACAGCCGGGTACCGTGCCCACCTCAATAGACTACAATAAGAACCCTGACCTCCAGGGCCTGACAAGCCTTGAGATAATGGAGAAGATCGTCCAGAGGGCAGGAGAGCTGGGCATCTTCATTCTGCTAGACTACCACAGGATCGGGTGTCAATATATAGAGCCGCTATGGTATACAGACACATTCACTGAGCAGGACTACATAAACACGTGGGTCAGCGTAGCCCAGAGATTCTCAAAGTACTGGAATGTGATAGGTGCAGACCTCAAGAACGAACCCCACAGCGTAAGCCCGCCTCCAGGGGCATATACAGATGGTACCGGAGCCACCTGGGGCATGGGCAATAACGCTACAGACTGGAACCTGGCTGCAGAGAGGATAGGCAGAGCTATACTACAGGTGGCGCCCCACTGGCTGATATTTGTAGAGGGAACACAGTACACCAGGCCAGACATAGACGGCTCCTACCAGTGGGGCTACAACTCCTGGTGGGGAGGCAACCTGATGGCGGTGAGGGACTACCCCGTGAACCTGCCCAGAAACAAGCTAGTATACAGCCCCCACGTATACGGGCCCGATGTCTACAACCAGCCGTACTTCAACGAGCCGAACTTCCCAGATAACATGCCCGATATATGGTACACTCACTTCGGTTACGTCAAGATAGAGCTAGGATACCCGGTTGTCATTGGAGAGTTTGGAGGTAGGTATGGGCATGGAGGCGATCCTAGGGACGTGGCTTGGCAGAACAAGCTTATAGACTGGATGATAGAGAACAACTTCTGCAGCTTCTTCTACTGGAGCTGGAACCCCAACAGCGGAGATACAGGCGGCATACTTCAGGACGACTGGACTAATATATGGCAAGACAAGTATCAAAACCTGAAGAGACTTATGGACTACTGTAGCCAGTCAGGCCTGCCACAGGTAGCCCTGGTAGCCAACGCGACCACCGTGTCACCAGGGGAGAGTGTTATGGTTAACTGGAGCATAGCGAATGCTGATGGATGGGACAGCAACATAGCCACAAGTCAGGCTGGCTCTACAGTGATCACGGTAAACCAGACAGTAACCCTCTACATACATGCGTGGAACGTTAATGGGAGCGTGAACAAGACCCTAACCATAACGGTAGAACAGGGCCAGGATCAGCCCTCACCCCCACCATTCGACGTGGTTGAGATAATCCCCACAACACTCCAGTATGAGGGGGTATCCTCAACGGTAACCTGCGACGGAGGCCAGTGCTGCTCCAGTATATGGGGATGCCCTAACCTATGGGGAGTGGTTAGAATAGGTAATGCTAGCATAGATCCAAACCTATGGGGATGGCAGCACCTATACCAGACTGACCCAGGACAGATCGGGAGTGGAACCACCACCATGTGGATAGAGTCAGGAGTGCTACAGGTGGATAGTCAGTGGATCATAAACTCCATGCCTCAGTACAATGTTATGGGATACCACGAGGTGATCTACGGAGCTAAGCCCTGGGGCAATCAGCCGGTGAACGCCCCTAACTTCGTACTACCAGCTATGATATCAAACCTGCCGAGATTATTGGTTGGGGTACACTATAACCAGTATAGCGGTGTGCCGGGCAACAACTACGCCTTCGAGGCGTGGCTCTTCCCAGATACCAATAACAACAGGGCTCCAGGGCCGGGAGACTATGAGATAATGGTTCAGCTCTACATAGAGGGAGGATTCCCTGCAGGCTACGAGAATGGCCCGGTAGCAGTGTTCGAGGTACCCCTACTGGTCAACGGCACCCTGGTAAACCAGACGTTCGAGCTATACGATGTTGTAGCAGACCCGGGATGGAGGTTCCTAACATTCAAGTCCACAAGCAACTACGTGAACAGCAGCGTGGTATTCGACTACACATACTTCATAGAGCTAGCCGACCAGTACCTAGGGGGAGGCCTAGACAACCTCTACCTAATGTCGCTAGAGTTCGGGACAGAGGTCTACACCAACACTTGCCCAGCATTTCCGTGTGACGTAGACATAAGGTGGAGCCTAGAAGAGTATTACTATGCCCTAGCACCCAGAAGCCTCACCCCATGGGAGGCACTGGCTGCATGGGCGGGCTCCAGCCAGCCACCCTCAGACCAGCCAGGAGACGGGCAGCAGGCCCCTGGCTCTGGCTACTTCAACCTATACGTGGACTTCCAGAATAGGCAGCCAGGCCCCTACACAGAGACAGCCCTGCAGGAGGACTTCATAGACATAAACTGGTCCAGGCTGGATGGCAGGGCAACTATAGCGGAGGAGGCGGGCAACAAGTACCTAAGGATCGAGTACCCGGCAGGCCAGGCTGGCTCCAGGAATAGCGGGGCATCATTCGTGGTAAACCTGCCAGAGTCCCAGTACTGCAGGCTAGACTACCTAGTTAGGTTCGAGGACGGCTTCGACTTCAGCAAGGGAGGAAAGCTGCCTGGATTAACTAGCGGTGGGAGCCAGTGGACAGGCTTTAGGGTGCCAAGCAACGGTGAGGGGTGGAGCGCCAGGTTCATGTGGAGGGGAGACAAGACACCTGACTGGAGCAACGACTATAATAGGAGCGACGCAGCACTATTCCTATACCTCTACTGGATGAACCAGCAGAATAGCTACGGAGACTATATAACGCTGAACTACACAGTGGTGCCCGGTGTGTGGTACAAGATAAGCCAGGAGATATACGTGGGCACAGCCGGCCAGGCTAACGCATACATAATAGTCTACATCAACGATACGATGTTACTGAACATGTCGAACATACAGCTCAGGGGAGACGGGCAGAGAGCATACATAGACAGCTTCTACTTCTCAACATTCTTCGGAGGCTCCAGCAGCAACTGGGCTCCCAACCACACAGTCTATGCAGACTTCGACGAGATAAACATAACATGCACACCAGTCAACGAGACCACTCAGCCAGGCAGCCCACCAACCGTTACGCTAGTAGCCAACACGACAAGCATAACAGCGGGAGAGCCAGTGCAGCTACAATGGACAGTCATTGGAGCGGATGGATGGAGCTCCAACATACCAGGTATAGGAGCGGTGCCCAGCAACGGCTCCACAGTTGTGTCGCCAAGCACCACAACCACATACTACATATACGTGTGGAACAGCTACGGGGATGCCAATGCAACGGTGACAATACAGGTAGCCAGCGGAGGAGGCCAGGGCAGCGGGGCGGTAACTATAAGGTACCCTGACGAGCTGTGGCCGACAGCTGAGATAGACCTAGACGGTGACGGGTATAATGAGTATGTGATCGAGATAAACCCGTGGAACATAGACAGTGCAGACGGCTACGCTGAGATGATATTCTATCCCAGCAACGGCACCCTACACTACGTACAAGCCCTGGATAACATAGTTCTGAGGAACCCGGGGTCATGGGTACACGGCTACCCCGAGATCTTCTACGGCAACAAGCCTTGGAACCAGTATAACGCAACCGACGGGCCAGTACAGTTGCCTGCAAGAGTCACTGACCTGAACAACTTCTACGTGACAGTCAGCTACAGACTAAACCCCGAGCCAGGGCTACCGGTCAACCTGGCGATAGAGTCGTGGCTAACCAGGGACCAGTGGAGGAGCACCGGGATCCAGTATAACGAGCAGGAAGTGATGATATGGCTATACTATGATGGCCTTCAGCCAGCGGGCTCCAAGGTAGGCGAGATAGTGGTACCAATAATAGTCAACGGGACCGAGGTCAACGCCACCTTCGAGGTCTGGAAGGCGTTCATAGGCTGGGAGTACATAGCATTCAGGATAACAACCCCGATAAAGGCGGGCACAGTGACACTACCCTACTCGCCATTCATAAGCACAGCTGCAAACATAACAGACCTAACAGACTATACCAGCCTATACCTGGAGGATGTAGAGGTAGGCACAGAGTACGGGAGCCCATCCACAACATCAGCCCACATGGAGTGGTGGATATACCAGTTCAACCTAACCCCAACAGGGGACCCACTACTAACAACCCCACCACCTCCACCACCGCCAGGAGACGGATCAGGCGGAGGCTCTAGCGGCGGATCAGGTGGAGCCACCACGGGCAGCCTAGAGGTGGAGCTAGTCAACTCCTGGGGGAGCGGGGCCCACTACGAGGTAACCGTGACGCTAGACCAGGAGTCGGAGTGGAGCCTGCTGGTAAAGGTGGCCGACGGCTACATAGACAACTCTTGGGGTGCAGTAG
>WAKG01000090.1 GCA_015523445.1 Desulfurococcales archaeon
GAGTACTATTCCTGAAGGACCACCCAGACCTCCCAACGCCCGGGGGAGTAGTGAACGCCAGGCGGGGGAGGGTCATTTCATCCCCCCGCCTGGCGTTCACTACTCCCCCGGGCGTTGGGAGGTCTGGGTGGTCCTTCAGGAATAGTACTCTGACGCCCCTTACCTCGTAGTCTAGCTTGACCAGCCTGAGCCTGCTATTTATATCCATCAGGCCTAGCCCATATACCGCTTTATGGCGCTGCTTGGTAGATAAAGGTTATACCCTGCCCTGCATCCTGAGGCTCCGGGTGTAGGGCTTCAGGTGCCCTATGGAGTGCTTGGCTATGCTTGTGTTGCATGTCCTGTGGGCTCTGCACCAATCCTCGCATAGGCTGGCGTGTGTTGGCGCCTCGTAGATCAGCCCGCACTCGCCGCAGGCGTAGTATCTTTCCCCTCTTAGGGTGATCTCGTATACCATCCGGCTCCGCCTCTACCCCTTACAGGGGCCTTGCGTACTAAAATATTTTGTGTATTTAGCCTGCTGAGTGCAGCTCGTCCACATCAACCTCCCCAGCGGCAACCCTAGACAGATCCCTCAGACTCAGCACGCCGACAACCTTACCCCTAGAGTCCACTATTGGTATGTGGCGGAAGCCGAAGTGGATCATGGCCTCCATAGCCTTCCTCGCCAGCTCATCCTCCCTGACCACGATAGGGTCCCTCGTCATAACCTCGCCCAGCCTCGTCTCCCCCAGGTCGAGACCCCTGGCGCACACCCTCATCAGCAGGTCCCTCTCCGTGAATATACCGATAGGCCTCATAGCGTCATCCACAATCACAACGCTCCCTATATTCTCCGTGCTCATCCTCTCAACAGCCTCGGCCACTGTGTTATCCTCCCTCATCACTATGGCGGTCCTCGAGATTAGGGAGACCACGGGGATGTCCAGCTTCTGCATCATACCTATTACACCACACCCTAGACGATCTCATATAGCTAGAATAAATCCGATAATGAAGAACCAAAGCCGTACCCAGGGAGCGTGGGGAATGGCTAGGAGGCCGCTGCTACTAATAATGGCTGCAGCATTCCTAGTAAGCGTAGCTACAGGACTGGCCAGGCCAGCGATAGCATTCTACACCAGATACAGCCTAGAATCAACAATGCTGGCGACAGCCAGCCTTACAAGCAGCTTCATGCTGGGGCGCATGCTCACAAGCGTAGTATCGGGCCTAGCAAGCGAGTTGGCCCCGGGCCGGAAGTGGCTGCTGGCAAGCCTCCCAGCAGCCTTGGCAGGGCTCGTGGTATACGTGATCCCCAGCATTGATAGGGCAGGCCTAGTGGTTGCACTCATGGCTGTATGGGGGCTCCTAGGAGGGCTCACCTGGCCCACGGTGCAGATCGTCGTAGCCGAGATGGCTGGCGGCAGGAGTGGAGCCGCCCTCTCAATATACTTCGCGCTGGGCACTATAGGGATATCTACGGGTAACTGGCTCTTCGGCCACCTAGACCTGGGCTACGGGGAGGTGGCTAGGCTCGGCGCCCTACTCATGGTCCCCCCGGCTCTCCTCATAGGTATAGCGCTGGGTATGCACCCACCCGGTGATGGTGGGAGGAGCGCAAGGGCACTGGCCGGCCGTCTCCGGTCAAGGCTTGTGGCATGGGTCCTACTAGTCTCTCTAGCCTTGGGGATGCTTAACGGCCTCCTCAGGGAGTACTTCTACATCTACAGCCATGAGGTCTACGGCCTCTCGAGAGAGGCTCTAGGAACCCTTCTAGGCTTAGCTGGGCTAGCAGCGTTCATTGCAGGCCTAGCCTCGGGCGCCCTAGCCGATAGGGTCGGGATCCCGCCAGTCCTCGCGGTAGTTACTCTAGCAGCTGCTATAGGCTCGATGCTCCTTGGACTACCGCACGGGAGCACCCTGTTCCTTGGCCTTGGCTTCGTCCTTGCTAGTATGGGTGTTAGGGCTAGCATGCCCCTGACCCGTAATAGGAATCTCCTGCCCGGTACTGGAGGGGCTGCTGTTGTCGGGTTGAGTAATGCCGCCTTGAATCTGGGAGTGCTTGTTAGCCCGCTGGTGGCCGGGTTCCTGTATGAGCATGGGTGGGGGTCTGGCGGTGCCCCCTACCTTGTTCTCGGGTTTATGCTTCCCCTGGTTGTGGCGTTGTTATACCCCCGTCGGGCGTAAAGGCTTATTTACATAGTGTAAAGGATTATTTACGTCGGGGTGGCTTGGTATTGAAGCCTAGCCTACCCCAGCTCCTCTGGATAGCAGGGTTCACGCTTCTAGCCCTCGTCACTAGGGCAACAGGCTCCATCACTCTAGGCCTACTGGCGGCTCTCCCTCTACTTGTCCTCGGAGAGCTACTCCATGCCCAGAGGCGTCTCAGGGAGGAGGGGGTTCTGGAGGATGAGATGGAGGGCATGATCCTTGCGCAGTCCAGCAGGGTTGCCCTTACTGCATTCACCCTCCTAGCCGGGGTGCTTGTGGTTGCCAGCTTAGTGCTAATGGAGCATGGATTGCTATCACTATCGGGCTACCAAGAGGGCTTCATAGACGGGGTTGCCCTATCCATCCTAGTGATCATAGCGATAGCGTTCTTGGCCAGCATCTATTATAGGAGGGTGGGGGTCGGATGGGGTGCGTCGAGGTGAGGCTAAGGGAGGTTAGGGCACGGTGGAGAGTTACCCAGGAGGCCCTAGCCAGGGCGGTGGGGGTGTCTAGGCAGACGATTATAGCGATAGAGAACGGGAGGTACCTGCCCTCCCTTACCCTTGCGCTTAAGATCGCCGCCTTCTTCGGCTTGAGGGTTGAGGACCTTTTCAGCCTCCGGGAGGAGTGCCTACCCCGGGGGAAGGCTTAAATAGATCCGGTGGCCGGAGGACTCTCCACCTGTGCATATACACCTGATTCATTAAAGGGATTTAAACCGGTATATCTGTGGGCATGGCTTTATAAGGGCCCACTGTTGTTACACAACCAAGCCTAGGGAGGGCCGGGCGAGGTGGGTAAAGGGCCCGAGTGGAGGAGAGTGGCGGAGAGGCTTGTCCTCGAGCTGGAGGAGCTGAGGCTCAGGGTCCCCGAGAGCCTGGCTGACGGGAGCATGGAGGAGGCCCTCTCCGACGCGGTCCACGTCTTCAGGGGCATCCAGGCCCAGCCCCAGTACGTGAGGAGGCCCTATACGGGCCTCTCTAGCGAGGCAGCTCTACTATACCAGCTAGCCAGAGCCCTGAGGCTCAGGATGGAGCATACAGGGCTTCAGACAGTCTCCGGTATCGCCCACTTCAACCACAGGCTAGACATGTTCCTAGGCAAGGCTAGGCAGGCCCTCGGCTACCACCCCCAACTACCCCTAAGCCTCTACAGGGGGGACAGGGCTTGGTAGACGATCCCTTCACCAGGAAGTGGCTCAGGCTCCTAAGGGAGGATCTTGAGCGCCTCTCCCGGGGGGTGCCAGACACTATATACTCGGGGGAGCTGGAGGATGCCCTGGACGAGGTGCGCGGGGTCCTCAAGCTACTATACGGAGCAGAGCCGAGGGAGGTAGAGGACCTGCTAGCAATGACTAGGAGCCTTAGGGTTAGGATAGCGTCGAGCGGCAGCTTCTACCAGCCAGGCCTCGGCCTCTACCAGAGCAGGCTGACCCGGCTCCTCGACACCCTCTCCACGATATAGTGCTTTTGACGCGTTCCAACACCTCTGATAGCCGTTTATAGCCCGTGCTGGGGATCCCTGTTATATACTGGGGTGCCCTGGCTTATGGGTAGGGAGCTTAGACTCGATTTTACTTATGAGGCTTGGAGTGGGTGTAGGGATAAGCCCAGTGTGAGACTCGTGTCTGCCCTAATGGATGCAGGGCCTGGGGACAGGCTGGTTATAGAGGGTGAGGACACAGTCATGCCTTTCACCCTAATCCTGGATACCCTTGAGGATGAGGGGTTCGAGTATGATGTAGAGGAGAGGGACGACCTCGTAGGGATCTACAGGATCGTAGCGTATAAGAAAGGCTCCTAGCCGGGGGTTATGGGGGATGCCACTGGACTGTTACAGGATAAGGCGTGACTTCCCCTCCCTATCCAACGGGCTAGTATTCCTAGATAATGCTGCCAGCACGCTGAAGCCTAGGAGCGTTATGGAGGCCATGCAAAGCTTCGGCCTAAATAGCTACGCCAACGTTCACCGGGGGGTTTACAGGCTCAGCATGGAGGCCAGCAAGGCATACGAGGACGCACACGAGGTCGTGGCCAAGTTCGTGGGGGGCACGTGGGAGGAGGTAGTATTCACGAGGAACAGCACCGAGTCTCTACAGATGGCGGCGCTAACACTATACGCCAACGGCGTAATAACCCGGGGAAGCGAGATACTAATAACAATGGCGGAGCACCACGCCAACATGATACCATGGATCAGGGTTGCCAAGATGGCTGGGGCCATCGTGAAGATGCTCCCGGTAGACGGGGAGGGAGTACCACGCTGGGACCTGCTAGACGAGTACCTAACTCCCAAGACCAGCGTGGTCGCGATAGGCCACATATCCAACGTTACGGGTAGCAAGGCTCCCGTGGAGGAGGTAGCCAAGAAGGCAAGAGGCGCAGAGGCCCTACTAGTCCTAGACAGCGCCCAGGGAGTACCCCATACACCAGTAAACTTCAAAGCCATGGGGGTAGATATGGCAGCATTCAGCGGGCACAAGATGCTGGGCCCTACAGGTATAGGGGTGCTATGGATACGCAGGGACCTAGCAGAGGAGCTAGAGCCGCCACTAGGAGGCGGGGGCACCGTGGATAGGGTCAGGCTAGGCAGCGGCGGGGTCGAGATAAGGTGGAGTAGATCACCCTGGAAGTTCGAGGCAGGGACCCCGCCAATAATAGAGGCGGTAGGCCTAGCAGAGGCCATTAGATACCTGGGGGCCATAGGCATGGAGAACGTGGAGAGGCACGAGGAGAAGCTGACCAGGATCCTACTAAAGAGGCTAGCAGAGAAGGATTACATAGAGATACTAGGCCCCCGGAGCCCCGATAGGAGGCAGGGCATAGTATCCTTCAACATCAAAGGCATGAAGCCAGACTGGGCAGGCCTAGCCCTCGACAGGAAGGGTATAGCAGTAAGGACAGGACTCCACTGCGCCCACATACTCCACGACGCCCTAGGCCACAGCGAGGGCAGCGTAAGGGCAAGCCTCTACATATACAATTGCATAGACGACGTAGAGAAGCTTCTAGAAGCCCTAGACGAGATCCATGAGAAGCATGGAAGGCCGAGGTAAACGTTTAAACCCCCGCCCCTCTACATGGAGACGTGGACCCCCGCCGTAGCTCAGCGGCAGAGCGCCCGGCTGTAGTGAGACGGGCCAAGGCCCGGTGTCCGCAGACACCGGGTGGTCCGGGGTTCGAATCCCCGCGGCGGGACCACCCGACGGCGGGGTGGCCCCTCCCCCATGCTCCTCACCGATATAACCCCTATAATGAGATCCACCGGATTTGTGGGGCTGTGAGGAGTGGTGGGCTTTACTGAGGAGTGAGGAGTGTGGCCGTATCTGAGCCCCCTCTAGCCCCTGTTCTCGGCCATGATCTTCTCAACGGTCTCCTCTATGAACCTCCTCAGCTGGTCTAGAATACCCAGCTTCTGTGCCCTCTCCAGGGCCTTATCCAGCATCTCTATAGCATACTCTAGGTGGGTCTCATCTAGGCTGGAGGGCCACCTCTTGAGTGCTAGGTCCATGCCGTGGGCCGCCTTGTAGAGGGGTGCCAGTATCCACGCCTTCTCCCTAGGCGTGAGCTTGGACCAGGTTGGGGTGCATTGCATTAGGAACCCCGCTCCTAGTAGGCTCCTGGCTAGGAGGAGCTTCGCTAGGGTCTCTGTCTCGGCAGCCTCCGCCATGGCCTCCAGCCTTACCACCTCAAGCACGTTGTTATGGTCGCTGCACAGGCTCTTCCTCCTCTCAAGAAGCATATTCCTGAGGTCCTCATCCATGGCTTCTAGCTTCTCTGCCAGCAGGCTCTCAGCCTCCTCTAGAGGCTCTACCCAGTATATCTCCTCTATGAGCTCCATGAAGCTCTTGTCGATCGGGTTAAGCTCGCCATGCATAGGCCATACACCAGCCCCCACGTAATATACTACCCCGGGCAGACTAATTATAGGATGATCTATGCGCTAGAAGCGGAACTTGTAGACCTGGACGTGGGGGAGCCCGTTGACCTCCAGTATGGAGTCTGGGTTCACCAAGCCCATCTCCACAGCCATCCCTATAATCCTGCGCCCGGCCAGGACTAGTATCGTTGCCATGCTAAGGATCCTCCTAGCCTCCTCGCCACACACAACCCTACCACTATAGAAGGCGGGGCTAACCTCCAGCCTCAAGCCCCTCTCCCGATCCTCCTCCACCCGGCCCAGCTCCTCGAGGTCTGCCAGGGCGGCCATCACACCGTAACCGGGCACCTCTATCAGGCGCAGGCTAAACCCCTTGCCTACACCACAATCCTCCAACGCCTCTCCCTTCCATCGAAATACACGGATCCAGCACGCCTTAAAGCATTGAAAGCATCGCCGAAGGGCCCCAGCCTCCTAGCAGCCTCCTCAGGGTCACTAGTCTGTATCGTTGATAGCAGTGCCCTGAACTCGTCGAAGCCCATAGAGTCAAATACTATGAAGTCGCCCCCGGCATCTATGATCCTAACCCCATCCATGCCAGAGGCTACACCATAGAGGGCCTGGGGGCTAACGCCCACTTTGCCCCGGGCCTGGGAGCCCAGTATATACCTATCCCTCTCCAGCGCCTCCCTAACCCTCTCAACCAGGCCTCCACCCCTCCTACGCTGGCCCCTGCCTCTCCTAACCTCCTCCTCAAGCCTATCCAGCCTCTCCCTGATCTCCCTCAGCTCCTCCAGTATACCCTTAGCCAGGAGGGCTACAGCCTTCTCAGCTGCTAGCCGGGCTACCTCATCCGGGTCGCAGCCCTCACCCAGGAACTCGTCGATCCTCCTACGCCTAGGGCCCTGCAACCCTGCTATGCACCCTAACAATCAACACTGTATTGTGAGAGTAAATTATCCTCCCGACGCACACCTCTCCAGAGGTGAACCCTTGATGGCCAGTATAAGGGTTGAGACTGGAGCCCGGCTCCACGCGGGGTTCTACACAATAGACGCTGGATGGGGGGTACAGTGGGGGGGCTCAGGCTTCTACATAGACCAGCTGGGTATAACTGTGGAGGCTTGGGAGTGCAGGGAGCCGGGGGTAGAGGCCCCTGCAAGTTACCGTGAGGTGGCTACACTAGTGGAGGAAAAACTCAGCCCCAAGGTGTGTGCACGCATAGTTACGGGGCCTCCAAGGCATAGCGGGCTTGGATCCACGACCCAGGCCTCCCTGGCCCTAGGCCTTGCCATAGATAGGCTGGAGGGTAGGGGACTGGGGATCGAGGATCTAGCCAAGCTGCTGGGCAGGGGCCGCTACTCCCTGGTGGGTACCCTACTCTTCATGCATGGGGGCTTCATAGTAGATCCTGGCATCCCTGGCCCGCTTAAGCCCTTGGCGAGACTCGAGGTTCCAGGGGATTGGAGGTTCGTGGTGGTCCTGCCCAGCCTCCCTCGCGGCCCTGGAGAGGTGGAGGAGGAGGCTCTTATGAGGCCTAGGAGGCCTGGGCCTAGGGAGGAGGCTCTTATGGCTAAGGGGACTATTATGCTGGCCTCAGCCGTGGCTCGTGGCGACTTAGGTGATGCGTTGGAGGCGTTGAAGCTCGTGCAGGCTGGGACTGGCCTTTACTTCTCCCGTAGCCAGGGCGGGGTGTATAGGGGTGATGTGTCTTGGATTGTGGGGGAGGCGTCTAGGGATGGTATAGTATTGGCCCAGTCTAGCTGGGGGCCTGCCCTTTACACGATCACGGATTCAAGCTCTGCCGGGTCGGATGCCTCCCTTCTTAGGTCTATACTGGCGGAGGCGGGTGTTGGGGGTAGTGTTATCGTGGCGGAGCCACGTAACAGGGGTGCTGTAACCGTATTATACTAGTGGTATCTATATATCATGTCTATGTTATTTATATAACCCCTATGCACCGGTTATCTGTGGAATTAAGGGTTAGCTCCTTTCAAAATAGGGAAACCGTTATAACTCCTAGCTAGGATTAGTACTATGGGTTGTCTAAAAAACACGGTAACACTGGGTGCCCTGTATGCCGCTGGGCGACCCCGTGGCAGTGCACGCAAGGTATATAGTATATGGGGTCCCGGGCGATGCAAGCCTGGAGGAAGTAGTTGAGATTATGGCTGATAGGGGTGTGAGGAGGCTTAGAGTCTATATGGGGAGCGGCCACGCCTACGTAACCGCCCGTGGCGTGGTCTATACGATAGATAGTATTAAGAATGCTGAGAGGCTGGCAAGGCTAAGGGCAACACTACTCCCCCTAGAATATCCCCCAGTGATTGACGGTGGGATAACTGTCAGGGAAGTTGCTAGGGTTATGGCGAGCAGAGGCTCCAGCTTTGTCGAGGTGTCAATGGGAAGCGAGCTCGGAGTATTCACGGTAGCAGACCTCCTCAGAAGCATAGAGCCAGGCGAGATGGATGAGCCTGTAGTCGCGGTCATGACTCCCGGGTACCCATCGGTGGAGCCTGGTAGTAGGCTGGTGGATGCGGTGCACCAGATGAGGATACATGGTGTAGACTCCGTGCTGGTTATGCATGATGGTGAGATGGCGGGGATATTGGATTCGAGGACCCTTCTAGAGGCATTGAGTATTAGGGGATTCGAGGTGCTCGATGAGCCAGTGTATAGGGAGGCAGAGAGGGTTAGGTGCATCCTAGGTGCCTCCCAGTCGCTGGGCGAGGCTGCTGCTATGATGGCATCCACAGGCTCCAGCATCTGCGTGGTTGCTGCTAGAGGGTATATTGTAGGTATTGTTGACGAGATCCTGGTCCTAGAGGCGGTGGCAGGCTCTGCTAGGAGGCTTCCCAGGCTACTGGCGAGGGCTCCACCTGTGTGATAATAGGCTCCTCATGTCCTCCACGCCGCCAGTTAGCTCTATAACCACCAGCTCTAGGAAGGGTTCAACCTCGGCATCAACCAGGTGGCCCGCCACGGTCCTACCAGGCTCGGCCCCCAGGGTTACATGTATATGGGTGTAGTAGGAGCCGTCGGGGCCCCTTATACTGTTCCCCACTAGGGAGGCTACCTCTATCACCCTGCCCTGAGGCGGCTCCACATCTATTGTATGATACCTCCACGCCTGGGGATCGAAGAAGCCGATCCTGGCCCACCTCATGCCCCCTAGCCCGTTTATCCAAGCCGCCTCTATACCCTGGCTGGAGAGGACCTCATCTATATACTGGTGGGGCTTGCTCCCCTCAGGGACCTTAACGAAGAGAATCCTACCAATGCCGTGGAGTGACTTACCCAACCCGTCACACCCCCACTAGAAGATCACGTCGTGGGGCTTAACTTCGCTTCTCCCCTGAGGCGTCACCCTTGCCAGGGAGGCGCTCCACGCCCTCCTCATGTTAGGGGCTCCAGCATAGCCTAGTGCCGCCTGGAGGCCTAGAGCAATCTCTCCCAGCCTAGCCACCACGCTACCAGTAAACTCTACTAGGCCCTCCACGCCCTCCTCCAGCGCCTTGCTGGGCCTCGAGTACCTGTCGGCGGCGTGCCTCCTCTCCATGGCACCCCTGCTAGCCATCCCCCTATAGGGCTTGTATCTCCTACCCCCCACGGTTATCACGGGCCCCGGGGCCTCTAACGTGCCAGCTAGGAACCTGCCGAGCATGACGCTACTGGCCCCTGCTATGATGGCCTTCGCCGCGTCTCCAGGATTCCTTATACCCCCATCGGCTATAATAGGGATCTTATCCATAGCACCCAGCTCCTCTAGGGCGCTTCTAGCGTTGAGTACTGCAGTGAGGGTGGGAACAGCGGCTCCAGCCACTTCACCCGTACTACATATACTCCCACTGGATATACCCATCCTCAGCCCCCCAACCTCCTCCACCCTGGATAAGACGTCTAGCACGGCCTCCCTTGTGCCCAGGTTCCCGGCAACCACGTCTATGGAGACGTTCTTCACAAGCTTGGATAGCATCCTCAGCGCATTCTCATTATGTAGGTGGGCTACATCTGTAACCAGGAAATCGGCTCCAGCCCTCTCCAGGGCCTGAGCCCTCTCGAGGTCGTAGGGGCTTACCGCCGCCCCCACCAGTAGCCTGCCCTCACTGTCAAGACTGGGCATGGGCCTGATCGTCGTCATGATCCTCCAGAACCATACTGCCTTCCCATGCCACACACTAGGATCGGCATCGGGGTCTAATAGTATCCCGACCAGCTGGGGCCCATCTAGTAGGAGGACTGCCCTGGAGCCTGATTCTGCCATGCGGATCGGCAGTATTCCAGGCTCCTCCTTAACGAACGCCCTGGGGATTTCTATCCAGGGTGAAGGTGTGGCCTCCTTCACACTCTTAACCATCGAAGCCTGCTCCTCCCTAGACAGGTTCCTGTGGATCACCCCAACAGCCCCCATCCTGGCCAGTGCTATGGCCATCCTGCCCTCGGTAACGGTGTCCATGGGGCTGGATACCACGGGGATGGAGATGTGAATCCCCCTGGTTACCCTACCCGTTATATCTACCTCGTGGGGCTCCACAGGAGACAGGCCGGGGACTATGACTGTGTCGTCGAATGTGAGGTACTCGCCCGCCAGCTTCAAGACACGCACCTGATCCCGGGTATACGCGGTTGTATGGGGTATTAATAGGGTGCTCAGGACGGCTATAATGGCTGTATGCTGAAGCTCCTACCCAGCTTCACCACCTTGTCTGGGTACACCCTGATCCCCTTATCGGTAATCTCGAATAGGTGCCTCCTCATGCTATGCCTAGTACCCCTCATCTTCCAGACCAACAGGCTCCTCACCAGCTCCCCGTCAACCTCATCCAAATCCAGCCTTATGATCCCATCAGCAGCATGCTCCACCCCCGGCCCGCCGAAGCCCCTCTCGGTCACTGAGACCTGGCTCACCAGTAGGCTGGTGGCGCCTAGGCCAGAGAGCACCCTCTTCAGGAGCATCACAGTCCTCCTGGCGAGGGCAGGCTTCGCCAGGTAGAGGGTTGAGACGCTGTCAACAACAACCCTCACCGCCCCCACATCCCTTATGGCCTCCTTCAACACGTCCACAAGACTACCCACATCCTCCGGGTCCACGACTACGTAGCGCTCCCTCTTGGCAGCCTCTCCTATGCCGCTGGTGAATGCATCCACTATGGCGAAGGTGCCCTCCCTCTCGTACCTCCTCACATCCCAGCCGAACTGGGCCATATTAATCCTAACCTGCACAGGGTGCTCCTCTAGGGCGACGAAGACGCCGGGCTCCCCACTGGTCAGCCCGTGCCATAGGTACTGGTAGCTGAATATCGACTTGCCCGTCCCCGGGCCCCCGCTGAGGAGGACTACATTCCTCTTGGGTATGCCACCGTTTAGTATCTCATCCATACCCGGTATCCCGGTCCTTATCCTCTCCACCACGCCCAGCCACCCGTATATAGCTAGTTATAGATCAACTTTGGAGTATAATAATTCTACACCACGTAACGGCCTCAAGGATCCCATGCAATCAGCCACTGCTATAGTGTATCTAAGTGTTATAAGTAGACTCCACCCTTCTGAAACTCACGGTATCTTGGGCTTACTCGATATGGTACTGGAGTATTATGAAGAGACCCTTATAATGTCACTGGTTACTGATGGTATAGATTGTTCCACCAGCATCGCTGGCACATCTCTAGGGGGCTAGACGATGTAAATGCGAAGGTTTGGGATCGTCTTCATGAGACGCTCGACTCTAGTAACATGTATGAAGTCGTCAGGCTGTTGACAGGCTGATTGTTATAGAGCAACCAAGTGTAAACATCAATAGCGTTACGATAGTACTTATCAGGGACGGAAGCGGCGTGTAGCCATGAAGCTAGTGGTTGTCGGGTGCCTGTGCTGGGTAGAGTATATGAATCCACGCCGAGCAGACTATATGTGGTTAGTAGGGGTGGCACGGAATGGATCCACCCGGCACGCTTAGGCTAAGCCAGCTCAAAAAAGCTCCACGCCAGGGA
>WAKG01000091.1 GCA_015523445.1 Desulfurococcales archaeon
GGTCAGGGCAGGCGTGGGACTAGACAATATAGACCTAGAGGCCGCTAGAGACCTAGGGGTGAGGATCTACAACACCCCTGAGGCCCCCCTTGAGAGCGTGGCGGAGCTGGCTATAGGCCTCATGATAGTAGCAGCCAGGAGGGTGGTGGAGCTTAACCTATACGCGAGGCAGGGAAAGTGGGTTAAGGGCACCGGGGTGGAGCTGGCTGGGAAGAGCCTGCTCATAGCGGGGCTGGGCAGGATAGGGTCAAGGGTGGCGGAGCTGGCCAGGGCCTTCAAGATGAGGATCCTTGCCTACGACCTCCCCGAGGTCCTCAAGGCCCGGAGGGGCCTGGCGGAGCCTGTGGAGGACCTATGCGAGGGCCTATCCCAGGCAGACTTCATAAGCATACACCTCCCCCTAACACCCGAGACCAGGCTCCTCTTCAACAGGGAGACCCTCAAGTGCATCAAGCCCGGGGCCATACTAGTAAACACGGGGAGGGGCCACGTGGTAGACCCCCAGGCCCTGCTAGAGGCGATAGAGGAGGGCAGGATAGCGGCGGCAGCCCTAGACGTGCTCCAGGAGGAGCCCCCCACCAGTGGCCCCGAGCTGGAGCTGCTCAACCACCCAAGGGTGATAGTGACCCCCCACATAGGGAGCCAGACCAGGGAGGCCCAGGACAGGATAGCGCTGCACGCAGCCAAGATAACGCTCAAGGTCCTAGGTGTGGAGCCGTGAAGCTCCTAACACCCGGCCCGGTGATGGCTAGGAGGAGTGTGCTCGAGGCCGCCAGCAGGCAGGTGATAAGCCACAGGGGCCCAGCATTCAGGGGGCTCATGAGGGGCCTACAGGAGAAGCTAGCAGCAATACTAGGCCTGGCCGACGGCATGGTAGCAGTAATGCCGGGCAGCGGGACCACTGCGGTGGACTCAATGCTATGGAGCCTCATACCCCCACGATCCAGGGTCACGGTGCTATCCTGGGGAGACTTCGGGGAGAGGATCGCCAAGAGCCTCCAAGCCCGGGGAGCCACGGTCAGGCTAGCCAGGGCGCCCTGGGGCCAAGCCCTAAGCCTCGAGGAGGCTCTGGAGGCCCTAGAGGGCTCCGAGTACGCAGCGGTGGTGCACAACGAGACCAGCACTGGGGTGGCGTACAGGCAGCTCAAGAGGCTCGCGGAGGAGGCCAGCGGCATGGGGGTGAAGCTCCTTGTAGACACAGTATCAGGCCTGGGAGGAGAGCACCTCTCGATGGAGTGGGGCATCTACGCCGCAGCAACATGCAGCCACAAAGCCATAGCAGCACCCCCGGGGGTGGGCATGGTAGCCCTCAGCAGGGAGGCACTAAAGGACCTCAGAGAGAGGGGCACCCAGGGGGTACCACCCATACTAGACCTAGACAAGTATAGGCGCTTCCTAGAGGAGAGGATGGAGACCCCATTCACACCCCCAGTAAA
Organism: Desulfurococcales archaeon; assembly: GCA_015523445.1. Classification (GTDB taxonomy): domain Archaea; phylum Thermoproteota; class Thermoprotei_A; order Sulfolobales; family Acidilobaceae; genus S012-22. The sequence goes on from WAKG01000091.1 coordinate 1,437, forward strand.
CACGCTCTACGCCCTAGACAAGGCCCTAGAACACATACTCCAACAGGGCATAAGAAACCACATAGAGGCCCACAGGGAGAGGGCGGCAATACTCTACAACGCAGGCCCCCAGCCACTACCGCCAGGGGAGCTGCGGAGCAACACCGTGGTAGCCCTCAAGGTCCAAGACGCCCATAAGGTAAAGGAGGAGCTAGAGCGCAGGGGATACATAATAGCCCACGGCATGGGCAAGCTAAAGAACACGATAGTCAGAATAGGAACAATGGGAGACATAACCACAGAAGACATAAGGCAGGTAGCCGAGATACTAGCGTCTATTATAACTAGGATTCAATACTAAATCCTATAAATCTCTAAAACCTATATAAAATATAACTAGGCGATAAATAGCTTTTCCTACCGGCCTGTAATCCCCATTCATCCTGTTAGACATCGATAAACTAGCGACCCTACTACTCATACACGGCAATATGTAACTGCCAGGATTAGATTGGTAGAGCAGGATTACATTCAACCACCTACCAGGCCTGTCGGCCTCAGCAGCGCGAAGGAGTAATCATTCTACACCCCAGCTAGCCCCCCAACTAACTCCTAATCCACACCACCTGGCTGAGCTATCCTTCCACAATACTATACAATTATATAGAGTATCTCTACACTATCAAATTTAAATACATAAACAAAAGGTTCTATAATGTGGGAGACAGTAGTGAGTAGAGATGAGAGGCTAGAAAGGATAAAGTACCTAGACGGGATAGCAAGGTTCTACGAGTGGCTCACCGCAGGCCTGGTAGTGGGCATACTGACCGGAGGCCTCCTACTGGAGGGCCTGGATGGTGTCGCCGTAGCGGTGCTAGGCCTCCTCCTAGCCGCTATAAGCGGGGGCAGGGCATATAGGCTTAGGAGACACATAGAGGATAAGTGGGATGAAATCTTGAAGGAAGACCCAGACTGGGTCGCCAGGAGCCCACTAATACTAGTAGCAATGGCTACCATAGCAGCAATAGGGGTAATAATACTCAGGCTAATACTCGGCTAAGCCATCAGCCTCCTACCCTCCTCCAACACCCCAGATTATATTACTCTCCCAGGCCGCTAGCGTGGAGCGATGATAAAGCCGCAAAGACCTAATCCTTCCACGGGCTAATATCAAGAGAATACCCTAAGATAGCCACAAAGCCATATATATCCTTAAAATTACCACAAAACAATTGGAATAGATCACGAAGGGAGCGAGAAGAATTTGCCAACACACAACCACCTGGAGCCTATGACGCCTGGCTCCCGCTCTGGCGGGTTTGGCCGGGTAGTTGGGGTTGTGCTTGGCCTGGTGCTGGTTGGCCTGGTTGTCGCCGGGGTGCTGGTTGATTCTGGGTTGCTGCGGGTTGGGCCGGTGCTTGGGGGCGGCGCCGCTACTACCGCTGCCACCGCTACCGCTACGCCGGGGCCTGGGGTTGTTGATCTTGGGGTGTATAATGTTACGGTCGTTGCCGGGGTTGATGCTGGGTTTAGGGTTGCAGTGGTTGAGGGTGGCTTGGTTGAGTTGTGGAATTGGTCGGGTGTGGACCGGTATGTGCCGGTGCTGGTTGGGGAGGTGGATGTGCCCCGGGTGCAGGTTGTCTATTACCGGTTGAACGCGTTGTCGATGGGGCTCTGGCGGCTCTACAGGGACCCTGGGGGGTATGGCTGGGGCTCTGTCTACTGGCTTGGCCGCTCGGAGGAGGAGGCGCTCGCCGCTAGGGTC
>WAKG01000092.1 GCA_015523445.1 Desulfurococcales archaeon
GGCGAAGGATATGTTTACAACTGCCAAGGCCAGGATCAGGTAGTCCCTCAACACCCCGGCTAGACACCTGGAGATAGCCGAGGCCATGCCTAGGGGTACTTAACCCTCTAGGCTTGGATAGCCTGTGCACTGCTTGGCCAGGCGCTCCACACTAATCCTCTTCTTGGATAGCCTCTGGAACGCTATCTCCGGCCCTACACGGCTGGTCCACGCCAATAACTCCCTGAGTTTCCTTGGGGGCTGGGGCCTCCTCTTCACAAACCCTCTTATCCCATGTACCCCCCACCGTCTCCTTGCATAGTGGGGATATGCTGCAGTGCTTCTCCCCGTCTAGTATGAAGACGTACTTGTACCATGGCCATTACCTGATACTCACCCGATAGATATGCCATCTTTATCCTAGCAGTCTCCTCGCCCCGGAGGGCTACCAGGTAGTAGGGTAGCATACCTGACTCTGCATGGCCTAGTAGCTTCCCGGCCACGCGGGCCCCGTTACTGGGCGGCTCCAGCACACCTACTAGCGCGTCCTGATTGTCTGTGTAGAGGAGTGATGCGGCTAGCCACTCCTCACTAAGCTCCCTTCCGCCCCCCTCGCAGCCGGTGCACCCCGAGGCTATGAGAGTCCTTACTCCATGTTCTCTTGCTGCCCAGTATAGGAGGGCCTTGGCCACGGTATCAGTTGCAAAGCTTCCCAGATTCTCCTCGTAGCCTAAGAGAACATCGTCTCCGCCTAGGTCTGTGTTGATCATACACTTTGGCTTATATTTGTCCAGGCGGTGTGTGAGGCCCATCGTCATCATGCTCCACTGGTCCCTTGTACAAATGGCGTAGACCCTATCCCCTAGCCTAGGCTCGACTAAGTGTAGCTTGTCCTCGAACATCCTCCTCTCTGCGAAGTAGCTTGGGGGCACCTTGATTAGTGAGCCCTCAACCCTGAGGTCCTTAAGCTTATCCTTATCCACCGAGCACCTTATGAAGCTGGCTATCACCATCTCCTCGGGTTTTAGGCCTAGGGCTTGCGCTAGGATTAGGGCTAGGCCAACGTCACCCCCTCCGCCTAGGCCTCCTAGGAGGAGTGTTATCTCGTCCAAGAGTCGCTATCCCCCGAGGAGCTGTGGCTCTAGTGGATGGCCGGGTTATTTTATAGTATACGCCGCCTAGGCTCGTCTATACAATAGCTAATATATACTCCTGCTTGATAAGTTGCCCGGATTAGGTGCTGGAGGGTGAATGCCAAGACTAAGACTATACTGGTGGCTGCCCTCGCCGGGCTAGCAGTCTCCATAAGTGTTGGATACCTTCTCGGTGCCGGCATGATCGGTCCAAGGCTCGAGTCCAACAGGCCTGCCGACGTCTATGGGACTGTATCAGTATCTAACTGGAATAAGCCAGCTCCCGTATACACTATAAACTCCACGGCAGGGCCAGTTACGATACCAGTAGAGGGGAAGGTGAATGTACTCCTCCCGCAATACGTGAGGTGCCCCGATATATGCCATCTAGAGTCCCAGATGATGATATACGTGATGAATAGGAGCATCCAGGAGGGCTGGGCAGACGAGGTGGTGTGGGTAACTGTAGAGGTTGACCCGTGGGACGGCACGCCGGAGATGGCGGTGGAGTATCAGAAGAGGGTTGCAAAGGACCTCCTAGACAAGGTTAATTGGATCTGGCTCTTCGATAGCGTGGAGAAGATGCAGGAGTTCTATGATGCCTACGGGATATATGTGGAGAAGGCGGAGAGTGGCCTGGTGAACCACTTCGGCGGCTTCCTGATCATCGATAAAAACGGGGTAATACGATATATAGTCCACCCAGACTGGAACAAAGTATATGATACCGCCCAGGTACTATATGATAAAGTTGTGGAGCTAGTGAGGGAGGGGTGACCCGGATTGCACAAGCACAAAGGCTTAAGGATGGAGACTCCTGGTAGGGGCCGGGCTATAGGAGTAAAGCACCTCCTCCTTGCAGCCGGGATAATAACACTATTCCTAGCTCTAGGCCAAGCTCTAACCCAGCAAGGTCCTACCATACAGGCTGAGGCTGGCCAGCCCAACGTGATTGAATTGATGGATAAGAAGCCGACGCTCGACGATATAATATCTTCTAAGGATAAGGTAGTGCTTTTCTGGGAGCAGAAGAACTGTGCAGGATGCAAGATCCTACGGCCCTACATATATAAGTCTGCTGACAAGTATCCTGATACCTTCTTCGTGAAAGTGCATATAGATGAGATATTCAAAAAAGACGTTGACTATGGACTGAAAATACTCCAGGACTATATGGTTCAGGGCACGCCAACCCTGATAGTATACGTTAACTCTGTCGAGACAGGTAGGCAGGTAGGCCTCTTCCCCGTAGATCCTGCAGGTGGAAGCCAGTACAAGGCCCTACTCCAGTTCCTAGACGAGAGCCTCAGCAAGACGCCTCAGCAAGAGGAGCAATCCAGTGATAAAGAAACCAGTATACTAGGGGGGCCGGTGAAGGGCCTAGTGCTGGGACTCCTAGCCGCCTTTGCTCCTTGCAGTGTACCCATGATAGCCGCTTTTGCCTCACGCGAGGCTAGGGGTAGTGCAGCAAGCATAAACGTGAATAGGCTAACCATGATATTCATGGCAGTAGTAGGGGCCACGCTGCTCCTAGGCTTCGCCATGACACTCCTATACATAGCTAGCTTCGCGGTGAAGACTGTTAACCCCTTCGCAGTGGCGGTAGTGTTTGCTGGAGCCTTCATAGTGTCTTGGGGTGCCCTAAACCTTGTGGGCAAGGAGCCCATGATGGGTGGAGGGGCCAGGTCTAGCATACTGTTCCCCATCCTAGGCCTACAATGTAGCCTACCCTTCTTGATATTAGCGATGACCTCTATAACAGCTGAGCCTGTAACAGTGCTCCTAACTGGCCTAGCCTTTGCCATAGGATACTCCATGCCATATATCACATCTGCCTACGGGCTTAAGGGTATAACAGCAAAGCTGTCTAAAGCTGCATCATCACCCACAATGCTGAGGCTCCAGGGCCTCATCCTCGTGGCTGCGGGCCTATACCTTATAGCTGAGACTATGCCTTTGGGCCTCGTCGAGCTAGGGTGACCCATAATGGATTTTAAAGTAATAGCAGGTATAGTTTTTTTGATCGCACTAGCTGGCATAGCATCATACATGCTAGCCTCTAGGAGCGGTGGCTTGGAGCTCGTGGATGGATACGTTGTATCACTGCCCATGGGCGGGGGCGCTTTTATGACTATACACAACGGCTATAGTAGCACCGTGTGCTTGGTTAAGGCTGAGATACCCAGCATGCCAGATGCTAGGGTTGAGCTTCACCAAACAGTTGTTGATGAGAATGGAGTGGCTAGGATGCAACCCGTGGATAAGGTATGTGCCGGGCCCGGGGAGAACCTGGAGCTAAAGCACGGGGGCTACCACATTATGATATTTAACGCGGAGCTAGAACCAGGCTCAACAGTCGAGCTTGTGCTCTACTTCAACAATGGTGATACTCTGACGGTTAGCCTGCCTGTGAAGGCTAAGGGCGGCTAGCCGCCATCCTCCTTATCCTATTTTCCATCCCGGAGGCTATTACCCAGAGGACTGCCAGGCCTAGGAGAGCTATGGTCAATGATATTATCATCTTGTAGTCCAGATGCCTTATCTCTATGGATATAATCTCTCTGAGGACTGCTATCATAGCAGCCTCCACCACAATCCTCAGGGGGAGGTACTTCCCTAGTATAGCTGTTATCAGGGTCCTCAGTATATCAATGGAGAGCACTAGGAGCAGGGTTAGGTCCAGTATATGAAGGATCTCAGTCTTATCCACGCCACTTTCCCCTATCATGCCGAAAACCATGCTTAGCAACTTTACCCCGGAGATTAGTACTAGAACGACTATAGTAGTAGCTAGGAGCGCCTCTAGGACTTCTATCAGTGTGAGGGCAAAGGATCTGAGTAATGAGTCTCTGTCCAACCTGTCATCCCCATATCTTCTCCCCCGATAGGGCCTATAACTTCTACAACTGCTAGTAATACTGGATTTAATACATTTACAGGTGAATTGAAATAAATCATATAAAACTAGAATATCGAACTATATCTATGGATAATAGAATTGAAGAAATACCATGATCCTAGACGATTCAGGCTATTTAATTACCCTACACGCCATGTAGTAGCCTTGGGGATGCCCTACTTGATAGACTCGCTGGAAGAGCTGAGGGGGCTCAAAGTACTAGTCTTCGGCGCTGGAGGAGGAGGCGATGTACTTGGAGCCTACATACTCTACCAAAGGCTGAGAAGCCTGGGAGCACATCCCATGCTAGGAAGCGTTGTATGGGAAAGGTATACAGTGGACCCAGTCCCCGGCCCAATACCCCTCGAGGCGGTAGAGGGGCCCACAAGGGCATGGAGGAGTATAGCTCTAGTCGATGGGAGCATTGTGGCGTTTAGGGAGGGGAGAAGGGTTAAGCCCCAGCTGGCTAGGCTTCTCCATGCCTTAGGTATTGAAGGGGTATACCTGGACCTGTCCAAGGGTGAGGAGGGAATTGCTGAGGCTATGAAAATAGCTGTTGAAGAGCTAGGATTCGACTACATAATAGGGCTTGACACGGGGGGCGACGCTCTAGCCCTAGGATGCGAAGACGGATTAAGGAGCCCCCTGGCAGACGCTGTTAGCCTAGCAGGCCTGTACCGAGTCAGGGATAGGAGTAGTGTAGCGATTCTATCCCCCGGTGCAGATGGCGAGCTAGAGTGGATGCAGATCCTACGCTACATATCCCATATAGCCCACAGCGGGGGCCTCATAGGGGTCTACGGCCTGAATAGGAGGGAGTATAACGCGGCCCATAGCGTCTCAGATGTTGTGGTAAGCGAGGCAAGCAAGATCCCACTAAGAGCCTTTAGTGGCGAGTACGGCGAGGCCAGGATCAGGGGAGGGATGAGGAGGGTTACCATAACCCCGGTATCGGCATCAATGTATCTACTAGACACCGTCAAGGTATACAACTGGACTCCCCTTCCTGGGCTGGTAGAGGGAACTAGGAGCATTGAGGAGGCTAGGAGGAGGCTTAATGATAGGTGTATCTACACTGAGCTGGATCTAGAGGAGGATCTCTATAGGCTTAAGTCAGCGCAGCCTAAGAGGCCTATGACCATTAATGATATCTACCATGAGGGGAGGAGGCGCCTCTTCATGGAGGGATGCCGTGCCGTGGAGTGCCGCTAGCCTTCCTCGTAGACTGCAGGCCTTTCCACAACATTACTCATACTCCTAGCCGAGGTTACCAGATCCTCTATACTGTCAACCCTCTCCAGTATGTAGGTTAGCATCTCCTCTAGCTGCCTATACTTGCCCTCCAGTATAGTCATCTTTATCCTATACTCCCTTTCCATCTTCTCCACCTTAGAGGCCAGGTGTGCTACAGCCTCTGAGTCCTCCTTGCCGCTTGAGGAGAAGCCCCTGTCTAGCCCGATCTTTATGTAGAGCTTTATGAGGTCAGTGACCTGGATCCCCATCTCCCCGGCCCTCTTCTTCAACTCCCTGTACGTGGCGTCAGGCAGCGATAGGTGGACTGTCGGCAAATGTCTTCCCCACTAAAGAGTAAGACTGTACTGGGGCCTAATAAATCTTAGTCCCCCAGTCTTCTCGTTACAATAGAAAGACTGGAAGACGCGTCGAGCATGTAATATAAGCACTAGAAGAGTATCGGTGTCTGATGGTGGCGGGAGGGATGCGTGTAGTCTCTTTCAAGATAGAGGATGACTTGCTCGCCATGCTCGAGGAGTATGCTAGGAAACGGAATATTACTAAGAGCGAGATTATTAGGAGGGCTCTGAAGCAGTACATGGCAAAACAGGAGGACAAGCCCTTCATAACCAGGAGGATGAAGATATACACCTAGCCCGCCCCGAGTTATAGGTGTAACTCTCTTCATTCAAATAATATTAAACCTTGACTACATACATCCCTGCATACCAAGTATACTGTTGCTGATTTCCTCTTCATAACCGTTAGAATGATCGCCGCCTATAACACATTGAAGAAGGGTTGGAGGTGGAGATAAGGGCTAGCCCAGGTCTATGGAGTCCACATAGTAATACGTATCCCCGACCCTAACCAGGATTACCAGGTCTTCATCCGTTGGTGGCCCCGAGGGGACGGCTAAGGATAGGAGGAGATGGATGCTTTCCCCGGGTTCTAGGCTAAGGCTCCATAGAGGCAGCCCGTGTGATAGGCTAGTGTTGGCCAGGCCAAGTAGCTCCTCCACGGTTAGGTCCTCCATGTATATACTGGCTGGATCTGCCTGGGTGTCAGGCGGAATTGATAGGGCTTGTATGGTGGCGTTTATGGCTTGAGGCTACAGTCATCTAATGGGCCTGGCTCCAGCTTAACCTGGGCACCGCCACTATAGCCTATGGTATCTATTAGGCCGTCCAGATCATTATCTCCAAGCAGGTATACGAAACCGTCTGATCGCCTGTATGCTGGTCTACCGGCATGACCGTATAGTATATAGTTAGGTAGCTGTCGCCCCTATTATGCGCCTTTGCCACGTAGTATCCGGTCCAGTAAGAGCCCGTCTGTATACTGATACAAATGTGTTATAGAGTAAGCTTATGCTCCCGAGTGCCCTTGTCTTCACAAGCTCTAGCTTAGATTCCAGGCTGGACTCGGCGTAGTGGCTAGTGAAGTAGCTATAAATGGCTAAGGCCATAACTAGGGTGGCAGCCGTTAATATAGCTACGCTGACAACCACTCCCTGGTCTCCCCTACCAGCCATCATATAAACACCCCTGAGCTAGAATGTCTGGTATACGGAGATCCTATCTAATGTGGCAGTTACATAGATCCCGATCTTATACTTCTGGCCCGGCTGCAGGCCCTAGGGACTGCTATGAGGAATATTAGTGTATAAGACTATTAGGCCCCCATAACCTCTGCTTGCTCCCTGCGTGGCCTAGCCAATCCTAGACCCCTTAACTATTATAATATCTAGGCCAGTACTATATGGGCTATAATGTTACAAATACTATGGTACTGCTCTGACTAATTAGTATAGCTAGGTATATGTATAGGATTTATGTGCGATAAGCTCCAGGAAGTGGAGGATCTTATATTATTATAATAATATAATATTATATGAGATGTTATGTATAGGGGCTGCCCATCGCCTCCTGGTTCAGGTCCCTGTAGCCATGCTCCTGCGGCACCTCAGCTAAGTTGTCGCTACAACCACGTCAAAACCCTTAAGTAGATGCTCGAGCTCCTCGACTCACTAACCATCTTAAGACTTTTCTCCGTCGCCTCCTTAGACTTCTTAAAGGAAATCCTTGAAGGCTGGAATAACCCTGCATCCCAGGCTCCGCAAATTATATTATTAAATATATACTTGTATATATAAGTAACTCCCGAAGTATATAAGGAATCCATATAAAATACCCATATACCCCGGAATATGAGGAGACGCTGTCCCATACGACCCCAGAGGGGGGATGAACGGCTAGGTGGGGTTTACCGACCCTCTAATAAATAACCTAACATACCCACCCTAGCCCCCATTGGGGCTATGAGGAGGATAGCGGACTAGAGGTAGAGTGATGCCTGGGGATCAACCGTCCGAGCCCCGCCTGGGAGAGGTGATGGCTCGATGGAGGGTCCTAGGGTTGCTATTATAGGTACTGGCCAGATGGGCTCGGCAGCTGCCAGGAGGCTTGTGGGGCTTGGGTACAGCCTTGTACTGTGGAATAGGACTCGTAGGAGGGCTGAGGAGCTGGGGTCCAGTATAGGTGTTCGGGTGGCCTCCACCCTAGAGGAGGCTGTAGGGCATGTAGAGTATGGGCTAGTGTTCCTATTGGATGATGATGCCGTGGCGTGGCTCGCCACATCTCTACCTAGGAGTGATGGGCTAGTGCTTGTTAACCACTCGACCAACACGCCTAGGATGAGTATAGCGGTGGCTAGGAGGCTTGAAGCACTTGGTATATGCTATGTAGAGGCTCCCGTGATAGGGGGCCCTCATACCCTGGAGGAGGGTAAGGCTAAGATACTGGTGGCGGGCGAGTCTAGATGCCTTAGGAGGGCAGCAAGTATCCTCAGGGACTTAGCCAGTAGTATAGTGGAGACAGGTCCCCTGGGTTCTGCTATGGCGGCTAAGCTGGCATATAACATGGTTCTAATGACCAGCCTCGCAGTACTGGGTGAGGCGGTACTACTGGCTGATAGCCACGGGGTGGGGCTAGGCGTTCTAGGAGAGGTGATGAGGGGTACTCCCATGGAGAGTCTCTCCAAATACCTAGCTAGGGTGGCTGGAAGGGAGGATCCGGGAGGGGCTAGGATGCATGTAGCCGCTAAGGATCTAGAACACGCTGGGAGGGCCCTCTATGACTCCCGCATTCCAGGGCCAGTCTCGGCTGCTGCTGGTAACCTGTATAGGATTGGGCTTGCATCGGGTTGTGAGAGCTACTATTATGGGGCCACTGCCAAGATCCTTCAGGGATGCAGGGGGAGTAGAATATGGTAGCCGGGCGGGGATTCGAACCCCGGTCACGGGGGCCAGAGCCCCGCATCCTTGGCCGCTAGACGACCCGGCTACCCGATTATAGCCTGGATCATCTTGAGGGCTATATTAACTTTACCTGGCCCCGGGGCTTCCAACCTTAATATAACCCTTTCGAGCGCGTGGCTACACTCTCCTGGAGGTTGAGCCCCGGTGGGGTATAGGTATCCTAGCCTCCCCGTGGTCGGCGTGGGGGCTCTAGTCTACCGTAATGGTAAGGTCCTCCTGGTTAGGAGGGCTAACGAGCCTGGGGCTGGCTTGTGGAGCCTGCCTGGGGGAGTGGTGAAGTTGGGAGAGCCCCTGCTAAGGGCTGCTATCCGGGAGCTGGAGGAAGAGACTGGCGTGAAGGGGAGGCCGCTGGGCGTTGTTAACGTTGACGAGGCTGTTATAATGGATAGTGGTGGTAGGATCAAGTATAACTATATCCTCGTCACGGTTCTGGTAGAGTACCTTGATGGGGAGCCTAGGCCTATGAGCGACGCTATAGATGCAGGATTCTTCAAGGTACAGGATGCGCTCAGCCTAGACCTTACCGAGTCTACCCGGGGATTGTTCGACAAAATAAGTAGGGGCGAGGTGTGTATAGA
>WAKG01000093.1 GCA_015523445.1 Desulfurococcales archaeon
AAGTAGCGGGGTCGGGGGCGGCTTCATAGTTGATGGGCGCCTCCTAGTTGGCAGGAGGGGTAACGCTCATGAGGTGGGGCATATAGTGGTAGACCTAGACTCTGAGGCTGTGTGCGGCTGCGGAGGCCTGGGCCACTGGGAGGCCCTTGCCTCGGGAGTGAATATGCCCAGGACTGCATCTCTATACGCCTCAACGTGGAGGGGGCCTAGATCCAGGGCTTATATCTTGGCCAGGGAAGGGAGGCTGTCTCCTGAGGACCTATACTCCCATGCCAGGCGGGGGGACCCCTTCGCCTCCAGCCTGGCAGACTATCTTAACAGGGTCCATGCTGCTGGCCTGGCGTCTGTGGCCGCAGCCTACGATCCCGAGGCAGTCTTCCTGGGAGGTAGTGTGTACCTGAATAATGAGGACCTTATCCTGCCCGGCGTGAGGAGGTATCTAGCTAGGTACTCGATCTGGCCTCCCGAGCTGAGGAGGGCTACCTATGGCCACGACGCCGTTCTCTACGGGGCCGCTGCCATTGCCCTGGAGCCTCCGGGTTAAGGGTTAAGAGGCTTGGGCCTGTGTTAGGGTTAGCTTGGTGGGTAGCCTCGTCTGGCCTGCTGGTTGCCTGGCTCAGGGGAGATCCTGAGTCTATGCGTGGCCTCAGCAGGGTGGCCCCCCTCTACGAGGCTCAGGGCGTGGTCTTCCTCCTCCCAGCTCCAGGTGAGCCCGTTATTGCAGATGTAGCCGTGCTCCCTAGGGAGAGTAGCCCTGAGGATCTTCTCTACGACTACAGTGTTGTTAGGGCGTCTAGGATGGTGAGGAGGCATGGCTTTAGGGAGTCCTTGTTCGACGCGCTCTCCGGGCCCCGGGGATTCTTCAGGAGCCTAATCATAGGCCTTGACCCGGGCAGGGAGTGCGGTGCTAGCGTGCTTGGGGATGGGCTACTGCTAGACGCCTCTAGGCTACCCTGTAGTGAGGTCGGGAGGTATGCTAGGGGTATACTGGATGACGCTCCGTATAGGGTCTACTCTATATACCTGGGCGACGGGCCGGGGTTTGAGGAGGCCGCAGACTCCCTCTCAATTGAGGGCTTGGAGTATACCGTGCTGGAGGAGGGCTATACAACCCGGGGCCCCTTGCCGGGGGCGGGGCTGATTAAGGATAAAGATATTCTGGCGTCCATCAGGATAGCGTATAAAGGTGTCTATGGTGGAGACTGGGTCGCTCGCAAGGTTCCTAGAAGGCGTTGAAGTCGAGAGGGTGCCCGGGGTACTCTCTAGGGAGTACGAGCCGGCCAGGCTCATATACAGGGGGCAGGGAAGGGGTCCTGCCCTACTCTTCAGGGTCGAGGGAGTCCCCCAGGACTCGGCCTCTAACATTATCGATACTAGGGACAAGCTCTACAGGGCCCTAAGGGTGTCGGGGGACGAGGAGGCGTATAGGAGGCTACTGGGCTCACTATCCAGCCCATCAAGGCTACACATATCAGGGGCGCCCAGGCTTAGGGTGGCTGAGAGGGGCCTCATGAGCCTCCCCGCTATACGCTTCTACGAGGGCGAGGGGGGCCTATACATCTCCTCGTCAATATTCATAGCCTGTAGTGGGGAGGTCTGCAATGCCAGCATACATAGGATTATGGTTACCGGGGAGAGGGAGGCCAGGGTTAGACTGGTGCCAAGGCACCTCTATAGGATGTGGAGGGAGGCAGCTGGAAAGGGCAAGGACCTTCCCGTCACAGTGGTGATCGGGGTGAACCCCCTGGTCACACTCTCAGCAGCCCTAACACCACCCTACGGGGTCTTCGAGCTAGAGATCGCATCAAGCCTCCTAGGCGGCCTCGAGGCATTCGAGAGCCCGGTCCACGGTAACCCTGTCCCGGCTGGGGCTGCCGCCATCGTTGAGGCAAGGCTAACACCCAAGCTCGAGGATGAGGGGCCCTACGTCGATGCGCTTGGGACCTATGATAGGGTTAGGAAGCAGCCGGTTCTGGCCGTTGACAGGGTCTACCTTAACATGGACGAGCCTACCCATGTGATAATGCAGGGTGGACTGGAGCATGTTATGCTTATGGGGTTCCCTAGGGAGGCCCAGATATGGCGCTCCGTCTCCGGGGTCGTGCCTAGAGTGCATAAGGTCAGGCTTACCCCTGCCAGCGGGGGGTGGCTACACGCCGTGATCTCTATTGATAAGAATCATGATGGTGATGGTAAGAACGCTATTATGGCCGCCTTCGCGGGGCACCCCTCCCTTAAGCATGTTGTTGTAGTTGACTCAGACGTAGATCCTGAGGATCCTGGGCAGGTTGAATGGGCCATCGCCACAAGGTTCCAGGCTGATAGGGATCTGGTTGTGGTTAGGGAGGCTAGAGGGTCTACGCTAGACCCTAGTAGCAGGGATGGGATGACTAGTAAGGTTGGAGTGGACGCGACTATGCCACTCGGGGGCGGGTTAGTGTTTAGGAGGGGTAGGATCCCGGGTGTTTAACGCCTCAGCTTAGTAGCCATGAAGTCCTCGTACCCAACGTCCAGCTCCTGGTCTGGGGCTAGTACTCCCCTGTTCCTTAGTATCTCCCTGGTTAGTATCCAGAATAGTAGGGCCAGGCTCTTCCTGCCCTTGTTGTTTGCAGGTATGACCAGGTCTATGTTGTCCACCTTGTTGTCTGTATCGGCGAATGCCACCACTGGTATACCCACCTTGGTCGCCTCCTTTATCGCCTGCTTATCCGTCCTGGGGTCTGAGACTAGGACTACGTCTGGCTCCATATAGTGCTCTGGGTAGGGGTTTGTGAATATGCCTGGTATGATCCTGCCAGTTATGGCCTTGCAGCCCACCCTCTTGCACATCTCCGTAGCGGGTTTCTGTGCGTAGATCCTGGTTGCAGCTACCGCTATCTTCTCCGGCTCGAACGATGCTAGGAACCTTGCCGCTATCCTGAGCCTCTCATCGATCTTTGCAACATCTAGCAGGTAGAAGCCGTCGGGTAGTATCCTGTATGTGAACTGCTTCATGTACTTCGTGCATATTTGGGTTCCAAAGACTACCCCTGCCTTCTTGTAGACCTCGACTGGGACCAGCGTCTCCCCTGCCTGCACGCTCACCCTAGCACACCCCCGCTCCTGTACCTCTTCGCCCTGAGGGTGTAGTACCTCGCCACCTCCTCGATGTAGGTTATCGAGGTTAAAAGAGTCCTCCTACAACAGTATCTTCTGACTCCGAGGCTGTCTAGGACCTTGCCCGAGTCCTCCCCTGCCTCGACCCTACTCTTATACTCCTCCCACAGGTGGCCCAGTGGGGCCCCGCAGGTGAAGCACCTTATAGGGGGTAGCATGGCCGGTCACCTGTAGCTCTTCTGCCAGCGCCTCCTAGCGCTGTACCTCATGTACTTCTCCGGCTCCGTCCTCCTCGGATCCCCTGATAGCATGGTCCTGTCGTACTCTTCGAATATCCTCTTGAGGTCTTCCGCTATCCTGCTCATCCTCTCACACTCCTCCCCACCGCCCTGGCACCGGAAGTACTCTACCAGGCCCCGGGCTATGGCCATCCTGACAGCGTCTGCCTGGCCCATGACACCACCGCCCTTGACCCTAACCTCTATGTCTATCAGGTCCCTGATCCCCTGTCCCGCCAGGAGTAGGGGCTCCATCATCTTTATCCTGGCCATCTCTATGGGGTACACCTCTACGGGCACCCCGTTTATCCTGACCCTGCCTGTGCCCGGCTTGAGGACCGCAGTAGCTATGGCCCTCTTCCTCTTACCCGTTGCTATTACGAGCCTCGTTGCCTGCCTCTGCCTAGTCAAGCCTCACCCCTCCATCCAAGCTCCTTGGCTATAACGCCAAGCTCTATATAACCCCTTGAGAGCCTGGAGGCGTCTGCCTCCTTAAACCTGACCATTTCCTTGCCCTGGTACTCCTCGGGCACGCCTATGTAGACCCTTAGCCTTGACAGTGCCTCCCTACCCCTCTTATTGTTCTTGGGAAGCATGCCCTTAACGGCGGCCTTGAACAGCCTCACGGGGCTCCTTGGCCTCTTGGGCCTGAGCCTGTGGCTGTAGTGGCTCTTAACGCCTAGGATCGTGTCCTTGTAGAACCTCTTGAGCTTTACCGGGTCCCCGCTGACTACTATCTTCTCGGCGTTCACAACTACAACCTTCTCCCCCTGAAGTAGCTTCTTCGCAACTATGCTGGCCAGCCTGCCCAGGATCTGGCCAGATCCATCTACTACAACCTCTCCCGGCATCCAGCTGCACCCCCTAGACTATTATCCTAGTGTTCCTCCCTGAGGGGTTCTCCCTCACCGCCTCCTCCAGGGTTATTGCCCTGGCCCCGGCGGCTTTTATCTTAACCAAGGCCTGCTCGCTGAAGGCTAGCGCTGCTATCGTCACCTTCTTGGTTAGAGTGCCCGAGCCTAGGACCTTGCCCGGGACCACCACCATCTCGCCCTCCCTGGCGTGCCTCTCGATCCTGCTCAGGTTAACTGCAGCCATGGAGCGCCTGGGCTTGGCTAGGTCATCAGCAACTCTTGCCCATACCGCGGCGTTGTGGAGCCTAGACGCCTTCTTCAGCGCCTCTATGAGGCGCCGGGCCACTATGTTTGTTGGGCCTGTCCTCCTCACCTTACCGTCCCCCTTAGACCCTCCAGCTCCTTCTTCAGGTTATTAGCCCTAGCGTAGAGGGATTTGGCTGCCTCTAAAACTATTCTCTCGGGCTCTAGGGCCCCGGTGCTCTCTATGGTTAGTATGAGCCTCTCCTGGCTGTAGGTTAGCCTTATGTAGCCGCTGCAGGGCCCTTCGCTACAATACCTTAGCCCGCTAGTGTTTATGTTCCTCGTGTAGACTACCTTACCCCCGCCTCTCCTGGCGGCCTCGGCCACCTCCGGGTAGGCTCGTAGGCACTCTAGGCAATCCTCTCCCGGCCTGCCAGTTATCTCCACTATGGGAGTGTACTGGAGGATTGCTACGGAGGCTGGGCTCCACTTGGTATGCTCCCTTCCCCTGCCTAGCCTGGCGTATGCTACTAGGTGTATCCTCTGCCCCGGTGCCAGGTATAGTATTGGGGTTTCCGGGTGCACTGGGCTTACTAGCTCGTCTGAGATTAGAAGGTCCTCAGCCTTAACATAGTATCCTGTAGGTGCATCGTGGCTGACCTCCTTGTCCAGGAAGATCTCCACATAACAGTCGGGGTTCGGCGGCTCCTCGCCCCTGCACTCCTCGGGGGACTTGTATTTGTATATTGCCTCATCGGATTTGAGAACTGTAATGCCGAGCCTGTGGGCTATTATCTCGTCATACACGCTAGTACTATTATCGTAGAAATATGCAAAGTCAACGGCCATTGTGGGCACGTCTGACTGGGCCAGTCTCCTGAGTGCATTGACGAACGCGATGCTATAGCCCTCCAGTAGGAGGGTTATCCTACGTCCATCAAGCTCCACTATCTCGATGTGTTTGCCCCTATCCAATTTACGTGGGACACCTCCCTAGGCTGCTTGTAGGGCTGGAAGCTAGACCCTCCTACCCCTGCGTCCTCCTGGCCTCCTAGTCGTGTCGTGGGGTATCGGGGTAACATCCTCTATCCTACCAATGATGAAGCCGCTCCTGGCTAGGGCCCTTATAGCTGCCTGAGCCCCGGGGCCCGGCGTCTTGGGCCCATGGCCCCCGGGAGCCCTCACTTTTATATGGACAGCCGCTATACCCCGTGCCATAGCCTGCTGCGCCGCCCTGCTTGCAGCGATCATGGCTGCGTATGGAGATGGCTTCTCTCTGTCTGCCTTGACAACCATGCCCCCGCTTACCCTTGCAACCGTCTCAGCCCCGGTTAGGTCGGTTATATGTATGATAGTGTTGTTGAAGCTACTATAGATGTGCACCACGCCCCACTTCAGCTCTCTGCCTGGGAATGCCATGCCTAGTACCACCTCCCCTTACGCCTCTGCCTCCCTAGCCTCCTTAAATGGGCTCCCCGGAGCGTAGTCTATCAGCTGCTCCTCGTCCCTCGATACTAGGTATCCCGGCGATGTGACCCTCCTCCCAGCTATCGCTATGTGGCCATGCACTATCATCTGCCTAGCCTGGTATATCGTCTTGGCTAGACCCTTCTTGTAGACGATGGTCTGGAGCCTCCTCTCGAGGATGTGGCTTGCAGTGAGCCCCAGTACGTCGTCTACCGTCGCATTCTTCTCTACTAGGCCCATCTTGTATAGCCTGTCGAGGAGCGCCCTTCCCGCCTTCACCCTCTCATCCTCTGGAAGTGCTAGGAGGGCTCTGGCCTGGTGCCTGAGCTTCCTGGCAAGCGTCTCCGCCCTCCATACCTCCCTCTTATTCTTAAGCCCGTACTTGCCCACCAGCTCTATCTCACGTAGTAGCCTCTCCTTTATCCATGGGTGCTTGGGGCTCTCCCACTTCTTCCTGGACTTCTTAGGGTCACCCACTCCCTAGCCACCTCTCACACTGAACTACTTCTTCTTCTTTTTGACTCCAACGGTCATGCCCAGCCTGCCGGTGGTGTGGGTCCTCTGGCCCCTCACCTTCAGGCCTGCCTTGTGCCTTACCCCCCTCCAGCTCCCTATCCTGATCTCCCTCTCTATGTCTCTCCTTGCATGGAATAGTAGGTCTGCGCCTATCAGGTGCTTGTCCTCTCCTGTCTCGTAGTCCTTTCTCCTGTTGTATAGCCATGAGGGTAGGCCTATCTTATGCATCTCCGTCACGGCCTTTTCTATCCTCTTGACCTCTTCATCGGTGAGGAAGCCGACCCTCTTGTTGGGGTCTAAGCCTAGCATCCTTATTATGGCTAGGGCGGTGGTGTAGCCTATCCCTTTTATGGCCGCAAGCCCGTATGGGAGCTTCAGCTTCCCGTCTATATCGGTGCCAGCGATCCTTACTATGTACCGGAACTGTGCCTCGCTGGACACTCCTACCACCATCTATACTCCATACTGCCCCCGGGATTTGCTAGGGGAAATAAATAGCTATGAGTATGCTAGGCCTTGGACCTGAGCTCCTTGACCTTCTCTATTATCTCCCTTACCAGGGGCTCGGCCTCGCCCGCTTCTAGTATAGCCGCGCTGGCTGCCTGCACCTCTATGCCTGCAGCTTCGCCCAGCTTCTTCTTGCTCCTCACATATACGTAGGGTATCTTCTTCTCGTCGCATAAGGCTGGCAGGTGGGCCACGATCTCCGGAGGGTCTACGTCCTCAGCTATTATTACAAGCTTGGCTATACCCCTCTCGCACGCCTTTGTAGTCTCGTTTGTACCCTTCTTTATCTTCCCCGACTCCCTTGCCTTCGACACGGCCTCGTAGACCTTGTCCACGAGGTCATCCGGGACCTCGAACTTCACGTAGAATGGCTTAGACATCGCTCATCCTCCTCCCCATGCCTCCTGGGTCGTCCAGGGAGTGCATGGAGCCAGGAGGTATTTAAATATGTCCTGGCGTAAATGCGTGTGACGGTGGTGGACATGTCTTGCCTGGACAAGCTGGGCCCCGGGGATAAGGCTCCAGAGCTAGTCAATGTTCTAGTCGAGATACCTATGAATAGCGGGGTCAAGTACGAGTTTGACAAGGAGGCGTGTGTTGTCAAGGTGGATAGGTTCCTCTACACCAGCATGGTGTACCCATTCAACTATGGCTTCATACCTGGAACGCTAGAGGAGGACGGGGATCCTGTGGATGTCCTGGTGATAAGCAGGGAGCCCCTGGCACCGGGCTCTGTGATAGAGGCCAAGCCTATAGCGATCCTAGATATGGAGGACGAGGAGGGGCCTGATAGCAAGATAGTTGCTGTCCCCAAGCCCAAGCTAGACCCGTTCTACAAGGACTGGAACGATGTAGACGATATACCTGGCCACCTCAAGGAGAGGATACGCCACTTCTTCGAGAGGTACAAAGAGCTGGAGCCGGGTAAGTGGGTCAAGGTTACCGGGTGGCGTGGGGCGGAGGAGGCTAGGAAGAGGATAAGAGAGGCCTTGGAGAGGTTTAAGGAGGCATGAGGCTCCTACCCCTGCTCCTGCTCCTGCTACTAGCGCCAACAGGAACCCTTGCCCAGGCTCAGGGCGAGGCCTACGTCTACACGGGTGTAGTCTATATACTATCCCAGACCCCCCAGGGCCTGGCCTTGGCGGCCGAGACTCCGGTCACTGTCACATATCTACCTGGGGAGAGGCTTGTGGACATAAAGCATGGGATAAGGCATCCAGCAGTTGCGGCTGAGCTCAAGAGAGTCCTAGCTGTGCCCTTCACCGGGGCCGAACCTACAGGCGAGGCTACTATAGACGTTGTCTATATGGATTCCTCCACAAGGAGCCTATACCTTTGCAAGGCCAGTCTGGAGGCCAGGATCCCGGGTGGCCGAGTCTACCTGGATCCAGGTAGCCTGGTGCCCCTGGCTGCAGAGTATAGCGTGGAGTCTAGGGGCCTAGTGTTCAGTGTGAGCCTTCAGCTATCAGTGGCCCCAGGACCCTTATGCGGAGACAGCATCACGAGCCCGGTTAAGCTGGCCCTGGTCGGCGGCTTATCCCTGGCAATACTGGTCGGGGCGCTCTACGCCTTCACCGTGTGGAGGAGCCGTTTAACCAGTCTATGGGTTGTACCCGAGTCCTACCCATGAATATTCTTAACCCCCGCATCCTCCCCACTAGAGTGGGTGTCTTCTAGGCAATGCAGGCTCCCAGTGGTATTTATGAGAGGTACCGGGGCAGGCCTATCCTGAAGCTCATAGAGGAGGGTTACTACAAGCCGTGGGAGAGGCTTCGCGTGAGCCACATACGGGGCGGGGGACTCCATGTCAGGAGCCAGAGCTGGCAGGTTGAGGGCCCGCTTAGGATGCTCTTCCACGTACTAGATCCCGAGGTTGCCCGTGACCCTGAGCACCTGATAGTGTATGGTGGTACCGGGAGGGCTGCTAGGAGCTGGGAGGCCTTCGAGGCCATAGTGGACACCCTGATGGAGATGGGGCCTGAGGACACCCTTGTTGTTCAGAGCGGGAAGCCGGTGGCGGTCTTCAGGACGCACAAGATGGCCCCCAGAGTGATTATCAGCAACGCCATGCTGGTCCCCAAGTGGGCAGACTGGGAGTACTTCCGGGATCTGGAGAGGAGAGGCCTCACAATGTACGGTCAGATGACTGCCGGGTGCTGGGCCTATATAGGCACGCAGGGGATCCTCCAGGGCACCTACGAGACCCTGGCATTCGCTGCTGAGAAGCACTTCCCCGAGGCTAGTCTCGAGGGTAGGCTGGTCCTCACCGCTGGCCTAGGCGAGATGGGCGGGGCCCAGCCCCTGGCCGTCAAGATGAATGGTGGCGTGGCGATAGTAGTTGAGGTTGATAAGAGGATGATAGAGAGGCGGATCAGGCACGGCTACCTTGACACGTGGACGGATAGCATAGACAAGGCGCTCGACATGGCGCTCAAGGCTAAGGAGGCTAGAAAGCCTCTAAGCATAGGGCTACTAGGTAACGCTGCCGAGGTTTACCCGGAGATACTTAGGAGGGGCGTGGTCCCTGACATGGTTACGGATCAGACCCCAGCCCACGACCCGCTCAGCTATGTACCTGCCGGTATGAGCCTGGATGAGGCTGAGAGGCTGAGGGATGAGAACCCGGGTGAGTATGAGAAGAGGTCTCTTGAGAGTATGAAGATGCACGTGGAGGCCATGGTAGAGTTCCAGAGGAGGGGGGCAGTAGTATTCGAGTATGGAAATAATCTGAGGAAGATGGCGTATGAGGCCGGGTATAGGGATGCGTTTTCCTTCCCAGGATTCGTGCAGGCATATATAAGGCCCATGTTCGAGGAGGGTAGGGGCCCCTTCAGGTATACCAGCCTAACAGGCGATCCGGGTGATATAGAGAGGCTTGACGACGAGCTGATCGCAACATTCAAGGATAATAGGAGGCTGGTTAGGTGGGTTGAGAAGGCTAGGAGGCACGTGAAGTTCCAGGGCCTACCGGCCAGGGTCGTGTGGCTGGGCTACGGGGAGAGGGCAAGGTTCGGGAGGATAATGAACACCCTAGTCAAGCTGGGCGAGATAGGGCCAATGTGGATTGGGAGGGACCACCTAGACACAGGGAGCGTGGCTAGCCCCTACAGGGAGACTGAGGGTATGAAGGATGGGAGCGACGCGATAGGAGACTGGCCAGTGCTCAACGCTCTCCTAAACACTGCGAGCGGGGCCACATGGGTATGTTTCCACCATGGAGGAGGAGTGGGTATAGGCTACTCGATACACGCAGGCATAGGACTGGTCCTGGATGGGAGCGATGAGAGCATGAAGAGGGCGGAACTGGTTCTCACCAACGACCCTGGGCTGGGGGTGGTTAGGCATGCAGATGCCGGGTACGAGAAGGCCCGGGAGGTTGGGTGTAGCAGGGGTATATGGATGCCTATGGTAGGATGTTAACCATGAGGATCCTAGCCTTAATACTCGTGGCTGCCGTAGTACTGTCAGCATATCCGGCTATGGCTGTCCAGGATGTATGCTCCTACAAGGTAAACTATCCTATGGCCGTTATACTCCTAGCCATACCAGGTGATGTAGCTTCTATGGTAAACTCGTCCTTGAAGCCCTGGCTGGAGAATGCACAGGTCCAAGGCTGCAGGATTGATATACAAGTTAGCCCGATAATAGTAGATGGCTCTTCCATACTAGGACCCATAAGGGAGTACTTGGGGAGCGTGTACGAGGACCTTGGACTCCCACAGTGGATAGAGGACCCCGAGGTTATAGCTGGGAGGCCTGTTTACTGGGTAGAGCTCACTAGCTTCTATAGGACCCTCTACAACTATACGTACAGCTTACTTCTCTCAATGAACCTGGCAGTCGTGGATGCCCTGGTCGTTATAGGCGATCTGGATGGGGTCTCTAGGCAATACTACTCGTTCAGGACCTACAACTACACAGGAGGCCTCCTACTAGAGGGCGTGAGGGGATGGGCTGGACCCCTGCCTATGACCTTCTACGACCTCACGGTCATCCCCAAACCCAGGCCAGAGCCTGATATGCCCTTCTACCTCTACGGGGAGCCTGTGAACTATAGGAACGATCCGCCTATATGGGCAGTCAATAAAGGCTTCCTAGTTAAGTATATAGATGACCTGGCCCGGAGCCATGTTAAGTATCATATTGTTAATGTACCCATAGAAGGCTATACTCCGCTAGTTGTCAACTATAACATAACCATAGTAAGCTTCGGTAACGAGACAGTGGTAGGCGAGGCCCTGGACCAAACGTCTCCCAGGGAGGTGGCATGGCTCACGAGGACCATGGTTCCATGGATTGCTGTGAATGTGGATGTTAGGGTTGTCAACGCAACCAGCATACCGGGGCTCTGGGAGTATATATCATCCCTCCAGCCCGGTAACGACGGCTTCATAGAGATAGACTACTATAGGATCAGGAGCATACTCAGGGGCCAGGTGGGAGAGCAGGAAGGCTTCCCCCAGCTAACCTATACTTTCTTCGTGCTAGCAACAAGCACCCCGTCAAGGATGGTTGCGGGTGAGCTGCGCTTCACAGGCTTCTCAATGGGGCTGTGGGGAGCCACTTCCTGGCCGGGCCACGGGTATAGGGTGCTAGAGGCCGGGCTGCCTAGGATACTAGCCCATGAGCTTGGCCATAGCCTTGGCCTTGGGCACCCATTCGAGTACCAGGAGTACCGTGGAGGCCGCTTCATGAAGTGGCTTATGGACTGGGAGGCGTCTGTGATGAGCTATGACAACGAGGCTGTTGCAGGCTTCTTAGGCAGGGGCCCATACTACTCTAACAGGTATGAGGTAACGAGGCTGGCTTTCTCCTATATAATCTCGATATCTAGGATGCTATCACTGGATCGTGGCGAGGTGGAAGATATACTATCCCACGCGGTGGCTGACCCTCTGGAGGGTGTGGAGGATGCAATCTGGCTCTATAGGTCCTGGGCCAGCCTTCCTTGGATACCGCTCGAGGAGGGCGGGGATCGGGGGGCCAAGGTTACTCTAGCCCCGCTTACACTGGCTGCTGCTAGTCTATTCTTGGCGACACGTAGAAGGTGAGCCTGCCCCCGTCCTGATATTCTACGTCAACCCTAACCGGGGCATCGGCGCTGTATCTCACAGATACTATCTCGGCGGCTTGTGCTGCCTGGTTCATGTAGGTGAAGTACTCTAGTGTATATGAGGATGTGTCTGGCGACTCAACCCTATAATCGATCATGCTGCCCCTAGATAGGCTGAACTCCGCCTCGCCACTAGCTATGTCCCCCTCCCCCCTCATCACTAGTATATCCTCATCCACGGCCTGGAGGGCTATGACGTCTGCTATTGGCTCTAGGTCCTTAACAGCCTCCCTGAACGTGGTGCTCATCAGCCTAGCCTCTACCGTGTAGGTGATCCTAGGCTCTGGGAGCCTCTCGAGGGCCAGGCTTATCTGGGGTATCCTAAACCTCCTTACTCCCCGGCTTATCAGCGAGATCTCTATTGAGGACTCGTCCACCCTTAGCTCCAGGGCATCCTCCTTCCTAGCCCTCCTTAGGACCTTAGATAGCAGGCTGAATGAGACGCCGAAGCTGGCCTCCTCCCCCTCAACCTCGTACTCCGTGAAGGAATCCCTAGGGTAGAACAGGTCCACCATGACCACGTGGCTGGTGTCTAGGGCCCTCAGGCTCAGGCCCTCACTAGTGGCCAAGAAGACAGACTCGTCCAAGATCTTCTCAATGCTAGCAATCATATACCTCCATATCCTCGCATCTGCGAACCTGAACCTGAACAAGACGCTCCCCACGGGGAGGTATTCGCCCGGCCTGGGGAAATAAGGGATACAGGGATAGAGTTAAAGGCGCCCACGCCCGTGGGCATCCCTAGCAGAAGGGGGTGGGCGCTTGCTTTGGCCTCGAACTGGTCAGGGTGCCTGGGGGAAGGCCTCTCCACCCGCCTCGTCTGGGGAGGGTGGAGGCCTGGAGAGGATAGGACCGCCGGGTCTATAGTACCCCCCGTCTTCGTCTCAGCCATATACAGCTACCCCATAGGGGATAAGTCCCTAGAGCCGAGGGCGGGGGACCTCAAGTATAGCAGGGAGAATAACCCTACCGTGATGCTCTTGGAGGAGGCGCTTGCATGTATAGAGTCGGGTGAGTGGGCTCTAGCCTACAACAGCGGGATGTCCTCGATAGCCTCGATACTCCTAGCCTACACAGGCAGGGAGTCAAGGATCACAGTGGCCCGCCTAGTCTATGGTACAACGAGGAGCCTCGCCGCGGGTCTGTGGAGGAGGATCGGCTTCGACCTCAGGATAGCAGGGCCCCCGTGGGAGGACCTGCTTGAGGAGGCCGAGGCCTCAGACCTAGTTATAGTTGAGACCATGGCCAACCCCACGCTCAGGATACCCCCGCTACTTGACCTAGCTAGGACCTGCAGGAAGAGCGGTTGCAGGCTTGTGGTTGATAACACCTTTGCCTCCCCCATCCTCTTCAAGCCCCTAGAGCACGGGGCCTGGCTATCGGTTGAGAGCATGACAAAGTACATGGCTGGCCACAACGATGTCACCGCTGGCCTAGTGGCTGGTAGGGGCGATGATGTATACCGGAAGCTGTGGGACTGGAGGAGGGCTATAGGCGGCAACCTCCAGCCTCTAGACGCATATCTGGTCATGAGGGGCTTGAAGACGCTTAGGCTGAGGGTTGAGGCCTCCTCTAAGAACGCGATGGAACTAGCATCCTGGCTGGAGGAGCACCCCAACGTGTCTAAGGTCTACTACCCAGGCCTCCCCAGCCATCCAGACCACGAGGAGGCTAGGAGGCTGCTCCACGGAAGCTATGGCGGGGTGGTCTCCTTCGAGATTAGGAGCGGCGATCCAATAAGGTTCCTGGAGAAGCTGAGGGTGATAGCCCCGGCCCCCAGCCTTGGAGGGGCGGAGAGCCTTGCAACCCTCCCCTATTACTCTAGCCATAGGAGTCTCCCGGAGGATGAGAAGGCTAGCCTGGGGATAACACCTCGCCTTGTTAGGCTGAGCGTGGGGCTGGAGGATGTGGAGGACCTTAAGAGAGACCTAGATAATGCGTTGAGGAACATCTAGGCTGGGGCTAGCTTTGCCAGGAAGTGCCTCACTCCAGGCACGCTGGGCTCCCATACTATTTTAAGCCCCCGAACCCTACCCGGGTCCTCCAGCAGGCTGGCTAGTCCCTTGGCAACATATTCTAGGTGGGCATTCGTGTATACCCTGCGGGGTATGGCTAGCCTGAGCAGCTCCCTCTCAGGGTACACTATCTCCCCATCCACCTTCCTCGAGAATGCGAGTGCCCCTAGCCCCACGGCCCTTACGCCCGAGTGGAGGTAGAGAGCAGCTGCTAGCGAGTCAGCGGGGAAGTTCTCTCTGGGTATGTGTGGAACCGCCTCTAGGGCGTCTACGTAGACTGCGTGACCCCCCACAGGCTTGAGTATGGGGATCCCCGCCTCCTCTAGAAGGCTACCTAGATACCTTACCTGGCCTATCCTATGCCTCATATAGCCCTCGTCCAGGACCTCTACTAGGCCCTGGGCTATGGCTTCCAGATCCCTGCCAGCGAGTCCTCCATAGGTTATGTACCCTTCCTCCAGCACTACCCTAGCAGCTAGCTCCTGGTATAGGTCCTCGCTCCTAGTTGCTATGAAGCCCCCGATGTTTGCTAGCCCATCCTTCTTGGCGCTCATGATAAAGTGGTCCCCGTAGGATAGCATTTCCCTGGCCACGTCTTCCAACTTCTTGCCCGCGTACCTCGGGTCCATCTCCCTTATCATGTATGCGTTCTCAGCGAATCTTGACATATCTATTACTAGCGGTATACCGTACCTGTCGGCGATCCTCCTGGCCCCAGCTATATTGTCCATTGATACTGGCTGGCCCCCTAGCGTGTTGTTGGTTAGGACTAGTAGTATGAACGCTATAGACTCGGGCCCCTCCCTAGTTATCATCTCCTCGAGTGCATTCAAGTCAATGTCTCCCTTGAAGGCCAGGGGCTCTGGGCTCCTAGCCCTGGGAGTGGGCAGGTCTACCGGGTCTCCCCCAGCGTTTAGTATCACCGCCCTGCCAGTGTCGAAGTGCGTGTTTGCCGGCACGATCCTTGCCCTCCTAGCCCTCATGATGGTGGTGTATAGGATCCTCTCCGCCGCCCTGCCCTGGTGTACTGGCAGCACTAGGGCGTCGCTACCCAGCAGGCTCTTCACAACCTCCTCTAGCCTATACCAGCTCCTAGAGCCGGCGTAGGACTCGTCTCCAAGCATGAGTGATGCTAACTGGTGTATGCTCATGGCCCCGGTCCCGCTATCGGTTAGGAGGTCTATGAATACATCGGTTGAGCGGAGGCGGAATACGTTCCACCATGCCTCCTCAAGCCTGCGCCTCCTCTCCTCAGGTGATGGCAGCCTTAGGGGCTCTACTACCTTGATCCTGTAGAATTCCATAGGAGGATCCATGCGGATCTGCACCGTGGTGTGTGGAGGGGCTGGCCGCTAATTAAAAATGCTTGGGGGGCTACGGCTTCCTGAGGTTCTCTATGAACTCGTCTACGGGTACCAGCCTGAATGTGGAGGTCCTTATCGTACCCCTTCTGTTGAGGGCAACCAGCGCCTTATAGAGGGTTACCTCATCGGGAGCCTCCACTATATTTAGGAAGTCGTAGTCACCTAGCATGACGTACTGCTGCAGGACCTTTACCCCCATCCCCTCGAGTTCCATGTTAACCTCCTTTATCCTCTCGGGCCGGGTAAAGAGGGTCTCTGCCCCCTTCTCAGTCAGCTTGGATAGGACTAGGAAGACCGGCACGTCTATCACCAGAAAATATTATAGGTGGAAAGGGTTATATGGGTTCCTCTAGCTTCTCTGTATAGGAAGGCTGATGGGCTCATAGTCCTCAAGATTCCCGTCAAGATAATCTCTATACCCCTGGAGGTCCAGCAGTCCATGGCCGCTCAGGTTGAAGGCTATAACTATCCTCCTCCCCTCCTCCTTGGCCTTCAGCGCCTCGTCTATTGCAGCCTTCACTGCGTGTGCTGTCTCAGGTGCAACCACGATCCCCTCGGTCTTGGCGAATATGTGTGCCGCTTGGAACACCTCCGTCTGGTGATATGCAACTGGCTCTACTATGCCGTGGTTTAGTAGTATGCTCAGGGTAGGAGCGGTGCCATGGTACCTGAGGCCTCCGGCGTGTATGGGGGGCACCCTGTACTGGTGGCCTACCGTGTGCATCTTGAGCATTGGTGTTAGCCTTCCTGAGTCGGCGTAGTCGTAGGTGTAGTCGCCACGGGTCATTGACGGGCTGGCCTTGGGCTCCACGGCTATGAACCTGGCCTTCTCTCCTCCCCTCAGCGTTCTGCCTATGAATGGGTAGGTGAATCCAGCGAAGTTGCTACCGCCCCCCACCGACCCGATAAATACGTCTGGATATACCCCGGCCTCGTTAAACTGCTTCTCAGCCTCCAGGCCTATCACTGTCTGATGGAGGAGTACATGGTTGAGGACGCTCCCCAGAGAGTACTTGGCCCTCTCATCCGAGAGCACATCCTCTATAGCCTCACTTATAGCTATTCCAAGACTACCCGGGTGCTCGGGATCCTCCTCTAGGAACCTCCTACCCACGCTGGTCTTATCGCTCGGGCTAGGGTATACCTCGGCGCCGAACAACTCCATCAGGGTCCTCCGGTAGGGCTTCTGCAGGTAGCTGCTCCTCGTCATGTAGACCCTGACCTTGACGCCGTAGTAGGCACCGGCTGCCGCTAGGGCTGAGCCCCACTGGCCAGCCCCCGTCTCGGTTACAAGCCTCTCTACACCCTCCATCTTATTATAGTAGACCTGGGCTAGTGCAGTATTGATCTTGTGGCTTCCAGTGGGAGTCACTCCCTCATACTTAAAATAGATCTCTGCTGGCGTGCCCAGGTACTCCTCAAGCTTCCTAGCCCTGAAAAGCGGTGTTGGCCTCCTGGCATACTTTACCAGGGCCTCCCTGACGCTGGCTGGTATCCCTATAAACCTCTCCATTGAGACCTCCTGTTTTAGGAGTTCTATCGAGAATATCCTTGCTAGCTTCTCGGGAGCCACGGGCTTCCCGGTCTCTGGATCCAGTGGTGGGGGGACCTGCTCGGGGAGATCCGGGAGGATGTTATACCAGGAGGTGGGAACATCCTCCGGGCCCAGGTCGAACCTGAGCCCAGCTAACTCCATTGGCGCGCCATCAACCTCGCACCTCTACCAGGGCCCTGCGGCTTGCGCGATATTTAAGTGTTCCGCCTTTCCCACCGGGGCTGGGTGGTGGCTCCTGGACCCTATAGTGGAGGCAGCCCGGCTACTGAGGTCCTCAAGGTATGCCATAGTCTTCACTGGAGCCGGTGTCTCGGCTGAGAGTGGTATACCGACGTTTAGGGGTAGCGGCGGCCTTTGGAGGAGGTATAGGCCTGAGGATCTTGCAACTCCTGAGGCCTTCCAGAGGGATCCCGAGCTCGTGTGGAAGTGGTACTCTTGGAGGATCAGGATGGTGCTGGAGGCAGAGCCGAACCTAGCCCATAAGGCTATAGCAAGGCTTGAGGAGGCTGGCCTGGTTAAGGCTGTGATAACTCAGAACGTTGACGGCCTCCACCGCCGGGCAGGGTCTAGGAACGTTATAGAACTACACGGTAGCATCCTCCGGGTCAGGTGTACTAGATGCAGCTATCGATCCATCCTTGCCAGGGAGCCCGGGGATATCCCTCCTAGATGCCCCATGTGTGGCGGCCTTCTAAGGCCTGATGTAGTGTGGTTCGGCGAAACCCTACCGCTAGGAGAGCTGGAGAAGGCTTGGAACGAGGCTGCCAAGGCTGACCTAGTTATGGTGGTAGGGACCAGCGGTGTCGTGGAGCCAGCGGCTAGTATACCCCTAGCCGTGCTTAGCCATGGCGGCTCTATGATCAATGTTAACCCGGAGCCTAACAGGTATACTGGCCTAGCAGATGTGGAAGCCCGGATGGTAGCGACTAGGTTCTTCAGGCCCCTCCTAAGGGAGCTAGGGCTAGCTAGGTGACGTATAATCCCCTTAGGGGAATCACTATAATGACGGGTGCCAGCGGTGGAGTGCCCCGGGTTCAAGCATGAGGAGCATACTGCGGATGTCCTTATAGAGGCATGGGGTAGAACCCTGGAGGAGGCGTTTGAGCAGTCAGCCCTGGCGGTATATGAAGTGATAACGGATACTGGTAGGGTTAGGCCATCGTCTAGGGTGGACCTAGAGGTTGAGGGATTCGACCTAGAGAACCTGCTATACAGGTGGATTGAGGAGATGCTCCTCTACACCGATTCCGAGGGCATGGTCTTCGGCATGTTCAGGGTGTGCAGGATTGAGAGGAGGAGCGAGGGGTATAGGATTGTATCGTCGGCCTGGGGCGAGAGGTTCGATGCGGAGAGGCATGAGCACCGTACTATAGTGAAGGCTATGACGTATGCCCAGATGAGTATAGAGGAGGCTGACGGGTGCTGGAGGATAACGTTCGTAGTTGACATCTAGACCATAAGCCTCGACAGTTTTAGGACGCAGGAGTTGCAGAAGCCCGCCTCCTTCCTATCCACATCCGATACACTATTACTAAACGACATAACACAATGGGGATTACTGCAGTGCCCAAGCCCCAACAAGTGGCCGATCTCGTGAACCACCTCCTTAGCAACCCTCTCAACGTACAAGCCAGGGCTGAGCGCCTCTAGCCTCCTGGTATAGACGCTAGCCACCCCAATCTCGGGGGTTGCTAAGCCGAAGACAAAGTTTAGGCCATGCACATAGCCGTCGCCTTCCACAACAGCTACAACCATCCTCCTACGGGGCTCCAGGTACCCCTCGAACATGCTAGCCAGGTATCTATTCACATCCTCAGCCCTATACTGCATCCTATCCAAGTCAACAAGGCTGATAGGCAGGCTAACTCCCTCCAGGGAGACTAGCATCCTCAGCCCCCCGGCTGGCTCGAAGGCCGTGGATGCCATCTCAACTATCCTAGACAGGAATCCCACATCCCCCATGCCAGCCGGAACCACCAGCACAGCAGGCTTAGACACCGCCCCTCATACACCCCTCTAGGCCTACATAGCCGAGGAGCGCCAATAATTAACCTCTCCACATTAACCACGGAAAGGATTAAATTCCTCCATGGAGAAGCCTATTACACCGGTGCCGCCGTAGCTCAGCGGGAGAGCGCCCGGCTGAAGACCGGGTGGTCCGGGGTTCAAATCCCCGCGGCGGCACCACTCCTCTCCCGCACAGGGCCACCCACGGGTGAATAGGATGGTCATCGCGCTGATCCTGGCTGGAGGCTATGGGAAGAGGCTCAGGCCCCTCACACTCCAAGTGCCCAAGCCACTGCTCCAGGTGGGCCGGAGGGCTGTTATAGAGTACCAGCTAGAATGGCTCCGATTCTACGGTATCACGGAGGTGGTGGTCTTAGCCGGGTATCTCAAGGAGAAGCTGATAGAGTCTCTGGGTAGCGGGGCCAAGTACGGGGTTTCACTAACCTATGTGATCGAGGATGAGCCGCTAGGCACTGGCGGGGCGCTAAGGAATGCATCCCACATATTAGGTAGGAGCGAGATAACTATCGTGACCAATGGTGACATCATAACCAACTTAGATCCGTGGAAACTCATAGAACATACTAGGAGTGGGGGGCTCGATGCCTCTCTCGCAGCAGTCCCGCTGAGGAGCCCCTACGGGGTCCTAGACATTGATAATGGCAAGATTAGGGGTTTCAGGGAGAAGCCGGTTATAAGGGATTACTGGATAAACGCTGGGGTCTACGCTATGAGGCCAGAAATAGTGCCCCACCTACCCGAGTCTGGAGACATAGAGAAGACCACCTTCCCCCTGCTAGCCTCTGAGGGCAGGCTAGGAGTCGTCAGGTACGATACGCCGCCCTTCTACTGGAGGAGCATAGATACCCATAAGGACCTAGAAGAGGCTGCGAAGGAGATAGAAGAGATGGGCGGGCTATTGCCGCCGGAGAAGGAGGCGTAGGCTACCAGTCGTAGGACGGCCTCTTCTTCTCAGCGAAACTCTTAGCCGCCCTCCTGGCCTCGCTGGTCATCGATAGCCTTACCAGCTCCGATATACCCAGCTCCGCCAGACCTGTGGAGAGGCTCGCCCTGGCTATCCTCCTCACGCTGTACACCGCCTGGGGCGAATTCTCCATGATCCTCGAGGTTATAGCTCTGATCTCGTCCTCCAGCTCCTCCCTCGAGTCCACAAGCCTTGAGACTATCCCGGCCTGGTAGGCCTCCTCCACGCTCATCGGCTCCCCGGTCATGGCGTGGTATAGGGCCCTGGCATGGCCGAGGATGTGGGGCCCAAGCACCGTGAGCATAGGGGGAACCAGTCCCCACCTGGCTTCAACCCAGTATAGCCTGGCCCCTCTTACTGCTACCACTATGTCTCCTGTCCATACAAGCTCGGCCCCGCCCCCGTAAGCGTCTCCATTGATCCCGAGTATTACCGGTTTCTCCAGTGATAGAAGTTTCCTGAATAGGCTTGCTAGCTCCTTGAATAGCCTTGACGCCTCATCAGGGCTGCTCGCCGAGGCTACATGCTTTAAGTCTGCCCCGACGGAGAAGTATTTTCCCTCTCCGGTTATGGCTATGATCTTAGCCTCTTCACTAGCCTCCGCCTCTCTAGCGAGATCTATAAGCCTCCTGATTGAGTCTATCCCTAGGATGCCGGGGCTGCCGAGGCTTATCCAGGCTATCCTACCCTCCACCCTGAGCGAGGGATCCACGGGCATGGCGCTCCCCATGTATACCCGTGGTGCTACCTCCATTTTAATCAAGAGCTATTTATGGATACACGCCTCCTGCCATCGCTTCCCCGTATGGCTACCAGTATCCATAGCAGAGCTGCTACAGCCGCTAGTAGCCACGGCGTCCTATAGCCCGGGCTGGCCAGTGCTAGGGCCAAGGATGAGGCTATCGATAGGCCTAGAACATGCCATAGCCATCTCCTGGCAGCCTCACGTAGCAGAGCTGCAGATAAGGATCCTATAACCACTCCTCCAGCCACGTCTATGGAATAGTGAACTCCCAGTGCTACTCTCGATGTTGAGACTGCTAGCGTATGGAGGATCCCGGCGATCCCCAGGGCTGGCCTCCTATACTCGAGGTATGCTAGGGTCCAGAATGCTGCTGTAGCGGCTGCGTGGCCACTGGGGAAGCTGGGCCCCTCAGCCCCGACCAGCCAGCTCTCGGGTGGGGGTCTAGGAGCCCCTACTAGGACCTTAACCACCGCTACCAGGGTCGCTGATCCGAGGAGTGCCGTCCCGGGGGTTATCCACCTTTCCGGGTTAATGTATATTAGTAGGGCTAGGACCAGGAGGACCGAGCCAGCCCCACCCGTGTATGTTACTACCTTGCAGAGGGTGATTGAGTCTAGGGTGCATGATGCAAGCCCTATTACTGAGAACAATGCCACGGGGACAGCAGCTTCTTCAGGCTTAAATCCCCTCATTGCAGACGTTACCCCTCTCGGTGATGTACCTTATCTAGTACAGGCCTTCCGATTCTTAAGCCTTTCAGGGCTAAGGTCCTAGGCGCCAGGGCTCCTAGGGTTGGTGCAAGGTGGCTCGGAGGCCTCATGGTTAAGGCTGGAGATAGCAGGCTGTACCTACTACTGCCTGGAGCTATAGCTCGGTGGTTCCAGCCTGGTGAGGAGGTTCTTGTGGAGCTTCTGGAGGAGCCTGAGCATCTTGGCAGGGTTAGCGTAGCCCCGCGGGACTCTTTCAAACTGTGGAGGCTGTGGGAGGGCGATGAGGTCCTAGCTTGGCCTCCGTGGAGTGGTAGGGAGACCCTGTCTAGGGAGTCTGTAGCGGGAGATAGGGTTTACGAGTATAGGGTAGCTGCCAGAGAGGCATCTACGGAGCAGGATTATAAGAGCATAGTCGAGCTGGAGCAGTACCACTACGCTAGCAAGGAAGAGATCGTTGCTATATGGAGGTGCCCCCAGTGCGGCTACTATATGGAGTCGAACATCCAGCCCCGGTGCCCCAGGGATGGGACTCCTATGAAGCTCCAAGAGATCAGGGGGAGCCTCCCCTCCAGCAGGTTCCTAGTGCTCGAGCTGGAGTCTAGGATGGAGTATGAGCCTCGTGTAGTGGCTTATGTCAGGGTAGACACCCCTATACCATTGATGCACCGCAGGGTACCCTCTGACGAGGGGTATGTGGTTGAGAGGATGATAAGGGAAAAGGTCTTCCCGCCAGACTGGTTCCACCCCACATTCTGGCCTCTACGCGGGGAGCAGAGGAGGCTCATCCTATCCCGCTTTAGGGAGCTTGCCAAGCTGTATGGGAGTAGGAGGATAGCTCGGGCCGCTGTGGGGGAGGAGATAGCTCGGGAGGCCCTTAAGAGGACTAACACAGCAGCTGCCAGGATTGCCAGGGTCGTGGTTCACCCCGACTATAGAGGCGATGGCCTTGGGGTCCTAGCAGTCAGGATGGCGCTCCGCTGGATCATGGAGAGGAGGATACCCGAGATGAGGAGGAGGAAGCATGTGGTGGAGACTATAGCTCAGATGGCTAGGTACAACCCCTTCTTCGAGAGGGTAGGCT
>WAKG01000094.1 GCA_015523445.1 Desulfurococcales archaeon
ACCCAGAAGATGACCAGTACCTAGTAGAAAAAGAGGAACACGTAGAAATATACAAAATATTCTATGAATCATAAAATCTATTTAACTATAAAACAATTAATAAAAGTGCTAATAACCTCGACTGAAATACCAGCTAGATTATCAGTTCTGAGAAGGACTCGGCCGCGTTTTGCGATCTAGGTTACCGATACATTTTACGTGTGGGTTAGTGATGGTTTTGTGGTGTCTGATGGCGGGCCCGCCGCGAGTTTGAACCCGGGACCTCCGGCTCCTGGCTGTTGTAGGCTATCCCTCCTACTAGTGGCGGGCATAGCCTGTACGTCTCAACTGTGATGTTAGTGCGATATACTGGTTGTGGCGTTGATGTCGTGGTGTACTTGATTATTGATGGTAATATAGGTGTTATCGCGGGACTATATGGAGCCGTCATCAGCGTGGAGTTTCTTTCCAGAGGGCAGCTCGCCATGACCCCGTCCCGGTCTAACCTTAGTATGATCACGTCGTCCCATGCACCCGGCGGTGATGGTGTTTAATGATAAAAATAGCTAGTAATAATATATATTTTCATATTCATACCGGGTGCCCGTGGAGCCGCCTAGCCCTATTAAGCATACACTCATCATGGGCCCCATCACACCAAGTCCAGGTACGTGCTGTACCTGTACCTCCTGTATTCCTCCTCGCCAGCTGGCTTCCTCAGTATGTAGAGCTTCTCGTGGTATATGAGGAGGAAGTCCCTCTTTGCCCTGGCCCACCTCTCCCTAGTGGCCTTCATCCTGTGCTGGATCTTCACCACCTCCTCGCGGAGTATAAACCCCGTCCTCAAGAGGACTCTTAGTACGTGGTGGGTTATCGGGACGTAGTGCCTGCGCATCCTAGTATCGCCCACCAGGATCCCCATGTGCCTGCCTGGCCTGAGCACCCTATAGGCCTCCCTAGCCACATGGTATATCATGGCCAGGTACTCCTCCAGGCTGCTGGCCCTCGAGAGGTCCCCCTCAACCCCCCGCCTGCTATACCTTATAATGTTGTGGTAAGGCGGGTGCGTCGCTACCAGATCCACGCTGCCATCAGACAGGGCATCCAGGCTCCTAGCATCGCCGTGGTACACCTCAACCCTAGCCCTCATAACCTCGTCCATAGGTATGGCGTCGCCATCAGCGCCTCCAGGCACCCCCGGGAGGTCTAGGGAGGCAGTCTCCTCCAGGTGCCTCTCAAGCCAGTAGAGCCTGTGTAGCGTTAGCATCACCGCATCGTAGCTAATATCCACGCCTATACAATTCCTGCCGAGGAGCTTGGCCTCTATACAGGTGGTCCCACTCCCCACCATGGGGTCCAGGACCGTGTCCCCGGGTCTAGTGTACATGAGTATGAGGGCCCGGGCCATCTGCGGGGGCCAGTTACCCCTATAGTCGCCCCGGTGGGTGGCCCAGGAGCCCCTCCTTGGGAAGCTCCACACGGTTGTACCCACATCTGTCAGCTCCCCCGGCTCGGGGTGCAGCCTCTTAACCGTGATGGGCTCTAGCCTTATCCTGTTACCCTCGACCTCTACCTCCCCCTTCTCTCCCGCGTACCTCAGATACTCCTCGTAGGAAACCCTCCTCACGGCTACCCCCGCGGGTGCCCAGGCCTCCATCCCTCTGCACGACTTTATGGTTGGGCGGGTTTTAAGGTGGGGGGTTAGTGGCCGGGTTTGGCCTCTCTACTCTGTAACTCTGATCCTGGGCTCTATGCCCCACACGCTCCTCAGCGCCTCCCTGATATTCTCCACGTCCCTGACTGCTATCGAGAATGATACGCCAGAGGGATTTATCGTGGCCCTCGCCATCCCCCTGTATGCTCTGGAGACCACTATCTCGAGTAGCGCCTTTGGTATCCTATGCACCTTGCCTGATGGGAACCTGAGTAGCATGTACTCGCTGTAGACCTCGATCACCGGGTACTCCCGGGCACTCCGTACCCCCGCTATATAGACGAATAAGGCGACTGGTATCAAGACTATTATGCCTAGATCGTACCTGTAGGTCCCGTCGAGGCCCCTACACACGATTCTGGACTCCTCTAGAGTGCAGCATGCCGCGGGGTCTCTGGATACGTAGTATAGGCTTACAACGCTTACTATAAGGGGGATAGTAGTAGGAGTATGAATATGTTGATGAACGCCAGGTGTACTAGCCCATACCTATGCTCGTCTATGACCACTACAGGCCTACCGTAGGCCTCCATGGCTACACCCTCAGGGGCACCCGGCTGAGCCGATCGATGATACCACGAGTATGAATGATAATGTTACCAGTACTATCTGGGCTAGTGCTAGTGCTGATAGTATTTTATACAATCTAAACCGCATAGCGGCTCCCATGTTAAAACCAGTCTGGTAGTGATTTAAAAGGTATATTGATCATTCCGGATTTACTATGAATATGGCGGCATCATAGTATCTATCCAGCTTCCCCACATAGTATTTAAATGCAACCTTGTACATGTATACATTAGCACTATAGCTACTATCATACGTTATAAGTTGATGCATAACCGTATCATAACTATAGTAAGTTGTCATTTCGTAGGAAAGACTTATCGTTAAGGATGCGACTATAAGCGCTAGCGGGGGAGGTAGCGGTTGTGCTAGGGCTAGTACTGCCAGCCCAACTGGGATGCTGATACCGAGCTCAGGAGTCGTGTCAAAATGCTGGAATAAGACGTGGCTTGACGTGGAAATTCTCTGATCATATATACTCATGGTATTAGAGCCCGTATAGACCCCAGATAGGACGCCCTCGTATATAGCGTCGAGCACCGTATAGTCATCGTATAGGAAGGTGTCGTCAACCATAATCCACGGGTGGAGCTTCACACCGTCAAGGGATTTGGGTACCACCCATGTAGTCACGGCCTCTCCAAGCTTCCAGAGGGGGATGCACCCGCCTAGGGGGCACCATGCCTCCACATAATCGTACTTAACTATCCAGATCTTCGCCTTGACCCCCGTAGCTACTATGCCGTCATAGTAGAATGGGGCCCCTCCGCCTATCGCCTGCCCGAAGTTGTGGCAGCCTGAGTATCCTAGGCTTGCATCATTGTAGGAGTTGTCAAACGTACATGTAAGGTCTAGCAGCACCTCTCGGATACTAGCCGGGTTTATCGTGAACCCTGCTCCGGGCACTGATA
Source organism: Desulfurococcales archaeon (assembly GCA_015523445.1). Classification (GTDB taxonomy): domain Archaea; phylum Thermoproteota; class Thermoprotei_A; order Sulfolobales; family Acidilobaceae; genus S012-22. The sequence goes on from WAKG01000094.1 coordinate 3,172, forward strand.
TATATAGCCCGGCTCCATTCCTCTGCATTCCTAGCGAGATTAGGAATGTAAGCGTGTCGCTCTTCCTCTTATCAATACTTATATGCGTTATGTGGTCTATGTTTGCGATGTGCTCGGCATCGCGGCTATCGTCTATTATGGTTATTGACATGGGTAGCGGATCCTCGTAGCCTGGTGATTCGTATAATGTTGCGTTGTATATCCACATGTAGCATATCTCGTAGGGTGGGGTATCTGGGTACTGTATGCATTCGTCTTCTACCTCGCCCGGTGGCTCCTCTAGGAGGCCCTTTGCCTGGGCCTGGCCTATCCTCGCCTCCAGCTCCTTCTTATCTATCACGTCTACCACGGTGGGCTTGTACCGTACCTTGACCTCTACTACTGACTCTTGTGCTAGGTCTGGTCTGAGTGGTATCGATACCGGCATTGTGCCCACTTTTATATGGGTCTCGTTGTCCTCGATCGTCTTTATGAATGCTAGTATGCCTATTCCTGTTGGGAGCCTCCAGCCTGCTCCATCAACTAGGCTGGCCAGCTCTTTGGCTATGGTGATCGACTCCACGGTGTATACCCAGTCCTTGGCCTTGGATAGTCTTAGCTCCTCCACGCCATCCTTCCTGGGGTAGAAGGCGTCGATCGATACCTTAGCCTTCTTGCCCGTGCCGAGCACCTCTATTTTTATAGTGGGTTTGCCTCCTAGGCCTAGACCCCTGTATGTTACTAGCACGTCTCCGAAGTTGTCCACCTTCATTACCGCCTGTGTTGTATAGTATTTGTAAGCTCCGGAGAACAGTATTATAGCTAGTAGGATTATCGGAGCGATCCTCTTTATCTTTCTCTGCATCTAATCACCTCGTATGGGGGCTCCTTTCTAGCGTTTTTATTATATAGTTTATTGGTTATCAATTTAAGTATGGGTATCCGATTAGCTAGCTAATCTCCCGTATATCTATTTAGAAGGTTAGATATGTTAGAGTAGGCAGCATGGCATCTTTGATACGTATCTATAGAATGCGAGAGCCGCATATTTTAATCCTTCTGATATTGTCGGGAAGACATGTATTGTGTCTATTAGGTCGTCTATAGTCATCCCAGCTCTTATAGCCATGGCGGCCTCGTGTATCGTCTCTGATGCATTGGGCGCCATTATGTGTGCACCCACTATCCGCCTGTTCCTAGGGTCTACTATCAGCTTGAAGAATCCCTTTGCATAGCCTAGTATCCTTGCCTTTGGTATGTCGCTGAGGCCTACTGTACGGCAGCTGCATACCCCGATCCTCTTGGCTAGCTCCTTCTCGGTGAGCCCCACCCTGGCGAATTCCGGGTCTGTGAATACTGCTCTTGGTATCACCGTGTAGTCCATCTTTATTGAGTTGCCTAGGGCGTTTAGTGCAGCCACATACCCCTCCCTAGCAGCCACCGGCTCTAACATGTAGCCGTTTATACAGTCCCCGGCAGCGTATACTCCATCCGCAGCCTTTAGGTATTCATCTACAATAATGTATCCATTGCTGGACACTCTTACACCTATATTCTCTAGCCCTAGGCCTTGGAGCTGCGGCCTCCTGCCGGTTGCTAGGTATATGTAGTCTCCCCTAGCTATCCCTCCCCGGCCATTTACCTCATAAATCACGCTTACCCCGCTGCTACCCGTCTTTACCTCCCTTATCCTAGCTCCGGTCACAACCCTAACCCCGTCCTCCTCTAGGACCTCTCTCATGTAGTAGCCTGCCTCCGGCTCGTCTTCGGGCAGTAGCCTGGGGCTCCTCTGTAGTAGCGTGGTATCAACCCCGCTCCTAGCCATGATCTGGGCTATCTCTATGCCCTGGGCCCTGCCCCCAATGACGACTATGCTACCGGGGTCCAGGGGCTCTGTGAATAGCCTCTCATTATCCACTATCCTATCCTCCACTTGGTCTAGTCCCTTCACTGGTGGCCTCCACGCCCTAGCCCCCACAGCTATGATGGCTGCCTTCCTATACCTTACCTCCCCGCCCCCGGCCTTCACGATACCCTTGCCCTTGAAGGCTCCACTCCCCCTAATGTAATCTATGCCTAGGGAGTCTAGCAGGGACTCGTACTTGTCAGCCCTTAGATCTGAGGATACTGTTGAAGCCTCCCTGATCAGTCTGGGCAGACTAACGCTAGTACCCGCCTTCCTCGAAACCGCCAGCCTAGACAGGAGATACTTCGATGGTACGCATCCATAGTTGACACACGTGCCCCCAAGCGGGCCCCGGGATACTAGGAGCACGCTAGCCCCAGCCTCGGCAGCTGCTACAACAGCTGAGAAGCCAGCTGCCCCTCCTCCAAGGACCACCACGTCATACTCGCTCCTCAACATGCTACACCCCAAGTACCTATCTCAGGCCGCGTAGCGATAGCCGGAGGCCCCTATGTCCAGATGCCAGCTGCCATAATGGCCTTGACGCCCTATACAGGTTCCAGTATAGGAGTAGTGCGGAGGCTAGTGCCAGTACCCAGCCGTAGGTGATTATTACGGCTGCGTAGGCGCTTGCTACGCCGAGCGAGAATATGTAGGTGAATAGGGCAAGGGTTAACCCGCCGCCGCAGCAGGCGAATGTGGAGAACATCGCTGGGACTACTGACGCCATAGTAGTGTTACTGTTGTAGCTACAGCAGTCGCCAGCGTGCCTCCTCATATATACTAGTAGGGACATGTTCGAGGCGAATAGAACTGATAGTAGTGATAGGAATATGAATGCCGTAAGGTTGATTGAGAATACTAGGGAACCATCTATCACTATAGTAAGCCATGGATAGACCCCTGGAGGCCATCCCACCGCCAAGTCCATGTCTACAAACGAGTTTGACGGTATCCGGGTCGAGGGCTTAAAGATCATTCCTGAGGCTATAGCGTATAATATCGAGAATATTACTAGTGAGATAATGAATATCCTACGGATATCCCTATACCTTAAGATCGACTTCACGACCTGGAATGGCTGGTATAGCCTCGCGAGTATAGGGGTGGAGCCCGCCACCGCTACCCGCCTCCTATAGCCTCCCTGAGGGAGTCCACGGTGACAACGTTGCCTCCGCCCAGAACTATGGTTCCGTCCTTATCGACGACGAACACAGTATCTATGTACCTAACATTATAGAGTTCTACTAGGCTGCCATCGTCCATAACAGCAATCCAGCTATCTCTACCATACTTCTCCCTGAAATCCCTAAGCCTATCCACCGTATCCGGCGGCGGGTATCCTGGCTTCCCCAGGATGCCGGCTTTCTCTAGGAAACCCTCGCTCCACATGTCTATCATGATCACTACCACGTCCTCTCTACCCTCAGTGGCCTGGGATATTATATTGGACATGTATATGCATGAAGGGCACCATGCAGCCATGAACCATATAATTACAGATCTCCCCCTATACTCCTCGAGCGACACGGTGTTCCCATCTATATCCTTAACCGTGAAGCTGGGAGCCTTTGCACCCTCACTGGGAGCCCCTAGGGCTGTGGGGATGGGGTTCTTGTCATTGGCTTGTTGTTTTGATTCATTAGTCAATCCTCCTGATACAATATAGCCTGCGGTGATAATGATTAATGCTAATAGTGCTATAATACGGGGCTTCATGCCTTCCACTATACTTCTACCCGTGAGCATGCAACCCTCCTCCATAGCTCAACAGTAATTTATATGGTAGTCCCATTTACCTCTCAACTGGCTAAACTATGATAATAATCCTGTAAAGTATTAGATTAGGAGTGTTATTTATCGCTAAGGTAAATCGGGTATAGGGCCATTTTACACTCTAATAACTGGTTTGGCCCTCTAGGCTCAGCACCATAAATTACTATATTACCCGCTGCCGCCTCTCCTCAATAATAAGTAGGCCTCGGCGCACTGCTTGCTATTAAACAGTAGTATGGTGCCATCATCGAGCTCCATTATGTATGGTTTCCCTATGATCGGCTTCTGACAGAAGGCGCATTTGGGCTGGACCCTCTCCTTAGGCGCCTCCGGGATCCACGTCTTGCCATACTCCACATCGAGTAGTGCTGTCTTAAGGATCTTACACCCGGAATCCTCGAGTGCCTTGACCAGGGAGTCTATGTCCTGTAAATTTTCTGCCCTGAAGACTACTACTCCTATACTTCTAGACGTGGATGCGTAGAGCTTATCCACGCCACTGAACTTATCCAATACGTCGTCAAGCTTCTCCGGCCTTTGTGATTCAAAGATTATAATGTAGCTAGTCGCCCCTAGCACATCCGGATCCACCTCGGCCCGGCACCCCTTTATTAGCCCCCACGACTTCATCCTCCTGATCCTCTTCCTGACCATAGGCTGGCTTATCCCTACCCTCCGCGAGATCTCCTTTATAGGAGTGGTGCAGTCCTCTGCAATGATTCTCAGTATCTCCAGATCCACTGCATCTAAGCTGGCTATCCTAGCCAACGGTAGGCCCTTCAACAATATACCTACCGCGGAGAGTTATATCCCTTGCAGACACGGAGCCTATAGGCCTCGATACTATGGCCGCCTGATTTACACTCAAATGAGGCTCTATACCCCTCCATTTTACATTATTCATCATGGCTGCCAGAGCCACTTCTACCCAGCTAAAAACGGGTAGTCCACGTTTTATTCAGAATGGTATTAGTTTTTAGACTAACACTAAGCTCATAATAGGTGAGATACAGGTGGAGGAGAAGTTTAGATGTAATGCCTGCGGCGTGGAGTTCGAGTCCAAGGAGGACTTCGAGAAGCACCTAAAAGAGCATCACGGCGGCGGCCACCACGAGCATCACTAGCCCTTCTATAGTAGCGTTAAGCCCAACAACACTTTTTACCATCCCCACTCTATTAACCGCTAGCCATGCAACACCTATTACTGTCGGTATTGCGGAGACGCCCTCAACAGGGTTCAGCCGCACTAATAGACATGGACCTAGGCTTCCCAGCCATGGCCCTGCTCACGATGAAGAAGGGCTAACCCCGTAGTACTTCACCGGTCTTCTGCCCTCCTGAGGGTATCTTGTATGCCGCTAACATGGGCCCTGCCTGACATGATTAGGCCCTGCCCAGTAGCTTAGCGGTCCTCTCCAACACGATTTCCGCTAGGTGCTAAGAGCATGAAGAATATATTTTGGATACTCATACCCTAGCCATTAGCACTTCCGATCCCTCAAGGATCAGCCTCTCCATATCAAAGCCTACGCCTAGAGAACCACAGCTATGATGTAATAATGTAATAGTTTTATTAGAGAGGTAGATCCTAGACTTGTAGTGTGGTTTACTGTAGGGGCTTGAAGTTGATAGATATCTATAGTGTTGTTAATAGGCTTCTCGGGGCTAATGGTAGCGTAATAAGGATAAGGTTTAACGTTGGAGAGAGGTTCTTTGAGGCTTATGTTCCTGATGATGAGCTTTGGGGCGCTGTTAAGGACGTGTTGATAAACAGAGAATACGAATATTATAAGCAACTTTTCGGTATAAGGGCTCTTCAGGGTTTCACGGTGATTGATGTTGGAGCTAATGTGGGCCTCTACTCGCTGGCTGTATCTACTTATGCTGATAAGGTCATTTCGATTGAAGCACACCCAGTAATATATAAGCTACTAGAAATAAACAAAATCATCAACAATGTAGATACGATAACTACTCTAAATGCAGCAGTCATTGGAAGCACTGGTGAGGTTGAATTGTGCGAAGGAAGCCACAGCGGAGGAGCTAGCATAATGATAAAAAGTACAAAATGTTACAAGGTGCATGCATTACAACTCGATGAACTCATTAAACAACACGCAGGTGGTGGAAGAGTGATCCTCAAAATGGATATAGAAGGTGCAGAATTCTCAGCCTTCCAGACACTAAAGCCAGAGACATTAAGACTAGTGGATCGCATTGTGATGGAGGTACACCTGGATCATGGATCCATAGAGACTATAGTAGATAGGTTAAAAGTAGCAGGATTTACAATAAAATACCTACACCCGCCAGTTATATCGAAAAACTCAGAGCCAATAATAAAGCTACATGAAACAGTTAGGCTAAAAATACTTAGAAGTGCTATATATACAATAACAGGATTAACAGATATAAAGGATAAAAGCCTAGCAATACTATTCGCATACAAATGATAAACTACTTACTCAGAAACATAGCGATTATGCATCAACAAGAACGATGACTACAGGCTCAATAGCATCAAGGAGGGAGATGCTAGGCGAGGCCGGGGCCCACACCCCCGGCTTCGGCGCCCCAGAGCAGGTCAACCCGGCCCTACCCAAGGTAGGCCCCTACAGCGGCGTCTTCAGCCATACCGCCACCCTCTACTACATGATAACCGGGGCCCACCCCTACCCCCTCGACGAGTGGAGGAGGGGCCTCTTCAGGGAGAACCCCAAGCCCACCCCGGCCAGGAAGCACAATCCAGAGGTGCCCAGGGAGCTGGACCTAGTCCTGGGGGAGGCCCTATCCGTACACTCCCACGAGAGGCCCCAGAACATGATGGACTACGTCAACGCCCTCATAGTGATACACACAACCCTACCCTAGCACACATATACCCTCCTCCGTACACTCCTTCAAGAGCCTATTATGGAGAAGGAGTGCATTGTTTAAAACTAGGCTGAGAACTACGTGAAGATCCTATTCGAGGAAAAGAGGTTTAACTTCGAAGGCTCCTCCAGTTTAATGATTACACCTAGTAGGCCTCCTAGGGTGAGGAGTATTACATAGAGGTTAAGGGGCATAAGGGCTTGGTGCTGAGCAGGGACAAGAAGGTCTTCTGCAATCCCTATAGCAAGTGGCCTAGGAGGGTGAAGGCTAGCGAGAGGGAGATAGTGTACGTGGCTGGCCAGGGCTAGCAGTGCTATAGGTTACCTATATATTCGGGGCCGAGCCACGCATAGATGCGGTGACCCACCTTATGCCCAGGTTCCTAATAGCCAGCATGGGCCCCCTACCGGGAGAGGTTGTGAGATCCTTCTTCCTCCCCTTCCTGCCCGAGGGCGTGGAGGTCGAGGTGGTGAGCCTCCACGGTAGGCCCCGGGATGAGGTGGTCGAGGTCCTCAGGAGAGCTGATGTCGTCATAGGGGACCACACCTTCCAGATGAAGATCGACAGGGAGCTGTGCAACGCTATGGAGAGGGTCAGACTCATCCAGCAACCCAGCACGGGCTTCGACCATATCGATGTTGACGCCTGTAGGGAGAGGGGTATACCCATAGCCAACGCCGGCGGGGCTAACTCCGCCTCGGTGGCTGAGTACACGATCATGGCAGCCCTGACTATACTGAAGAGGATACCCTACGCCCACGAGAGGACCAGGGCGGGGGAGTGGCCCCAGTGGGAGCTGATGGACATGGGAACCTACGACCTCCAGGGCAAGACCTGGGGCATACTGGGGCTGGGGAGGATAGGCAGGGAGGTGGCCAAGAGGCTCCAGGGCTGGGACGTCGAGGTGCTATACCACGACAAGGTGCGCAACAGGGAGTACGAGGAGAGGTACGGGCTCAAGTACAGGAGCCTGCCAAGGCTACTCAGGGACTCAGACGTGGTGTCCCTCCACCTACCCCTAACCAGCGAGACCCGAGGAATCATAGGGGAGGCCGAGCTTAGGATGATGAAGCCCACCGCGGTGCTAGTCAACCCCTCCCGCGGCGAGCTGGTGGATGAGGAGGCCCTAGCCAGGGCCCTCAGGGAGGGCTGGATTGCGGGGGCTGCCATCGACGTCTACAGCAGGGAGCCCCCGGGCCCCGATCACCCGCTGGTGAGGCTGGCGAGGGAGGAGCCCACAGTGAACCTCCTACTCACCCCCCACATAGCCGGGGCTAACACCGATGCGAGGCAAAGGATCATAAGATTCTCCATAGAGAACATAATCAGGGTCCTCACCGGCGGCAAGCCATTGGCAGTGGTGAACATGTGAGGGGGCCAAGGGTGGCAGGCAGGCTCTCGGAGGCCTTCGCCCAGGCGCTAGCCTCCTGGGGTGCTAGGAGGGTATACGGGATAATAGGCACCACCGTACTAGAC